>CAVBGZ010000026.1:0-21935 GCA_963595075.1 Waltera intestinalis | reverse complement strand
GAGCGGACGCCCATTGTTAATTAATTGTTGCAATTTTCATTTTTTATTAAAAAATAATGCTGACAACAATTTATTATATGTAGAAAGTGTGTGGTGCGCGAATGGCTAGTAAGTTTAAAGATTTCACCTTCAATCTAGGATTGTATAACAAGATGGAAGAATATACAGATGCTCCAGTATTTGTATTAGCTGTCAGAAATATTTTGTTATCCAAACCAGGAAATTTTCCTTTGACTCCATCTTTAGGAATGGATATTGAGCAATACATGTTTGATATCGCCGATGAAGATACTAGAAGTCAGATTAAGTCAGAACTCAATCGACAAATTTCAAAATATATTGACGGTGCTAGTGACGTTATGACAAATGTAGAATTATTGGAAGATGAAGCTACTGATAGTAATGGAAATCCATTTATGCGTTACATATTAGGAATATCAGTCTCAGCTGCAGTAGATGGAGACGATATAACGACAAATTTCTTATTATACATGGACAAAAATGTCTTAAGTGTTTATAATGAAACATATTAAAAGAAGAAAAAGAAAATTAGAAGAAAGAAGATGTTAGCATGGAAGATACAAAAGCATTTGATCTCGTAAGAGAAATGATGGAAAAGAAAGCCAAAAACAATGAGCTTAAGAAATTAAGCGAAGTTGAAAATGTCGATGAAGAAATTCTTAAGAATAATCCAGTCACAGATGAAGACATTGAAGAAGTTGAATCTGTTGATAACTATGATTATGATAAAGAAGTTGTTGAAAATACAATCGCCCCAGTAAATGAGAAGAAGAAGGCTGAAGAGGTTGATATTTCCGACATTAAGATTATTACAACAAAAGCAATTGAACGAAACAAGCTTTTAAAGGAAGCTTTATATGGAAAAACTAGTAGCGTAGAAATTACTGCTTCACAATCAGGATATTCTTGTAAGCTATCTCCTTTAACCAATAAAGATAGTTTCAATATTTTAAACAGTGAATCAACTAATTTTGAGAATACAAAAACTACTTACAAGACAATTTATGATAAGATCACAGAATTCTCTTGTGGCCAAATGGATTTCAAAACTTGGTTACAAAAGACTTCGGTTGGAGATTTAGAGACATTCTATTATGGTCTTTATTGTGCGACTTTCATTGATGAAGGTTCATTCAGATTTACCTGTCCAGAATGTCACGAAGAAACTCAGCTAAAGATCAGAAATAAATCTCTAAGAAAGATTTATGATTTCGATGAGATGAAACAACTAACTGACAGAATTGTTAAGGAATCAGTTAATTTAAAAGCTGTAGATGAGCTATCTTTAGTTAGTAAATCTGCACATATCCGTGTATCTAAATCTAAATTTATATTCGAGATAAAGATTCCAACTTTGTTTGATATGCTTGAACTTTATAGAACCATGGACGACGAAGTCCTTAAAAAACATAATGACACTGATATAAATACATTAATTTGTACATCAGGAATCTTAATTCCAGATAATAATGATGGATATGTGGCTGATAATGAAAGAATGGATATCCTAAAGGTCATCGACAGCCTTCATATTACCGATGCTGCAGAATTAAGAGAGTCAATTCTAGAAATTCTAGAGAAAAATCATGTTTCATATGCAATCCAATCTGTAAAATGTGGAAAGTGCGGAAAAGAGATCAAAGATATTCCACTAGATCTTAAATCTATACTTTTTACTCAAATCTACGAGAACAGGTAGTAGAACTACAGAATCTATCAGAAAGAGACATCACGCAAGAATCTTTAAATCTTTATCGAGATACAACAAACGCTATTAAAAAAGCGAGAAAAGATAAAGCAGCTAACATAGTTTATATGTTGGAATTGTTTAACGGAAAGATTTCCCTAACAGAATTACTAAATTTAGAGATTCCTATTCTCAATCAACTTTACGAAGCAAAAGTAGATATGATTGAAAAAGAGATGGAAGAGCGTGAGAAGATGAAAAAGAAATGATTAGAAGAGCTTTAAAAGATATTAGCAAAATCTCAAACGATGATGCAATTAATACTGAAAACTATTTAGATGCGATTAATTACATTGATAATCTTTATCATGTAATTGCAGTTCTAAAGCGTCACATTTCAGTTAAGCAGATCACATTCTTACCTAGTTTTAAAGGTAAGTACATCTGTGAGAAACTTGGGTTGCCATCTACACCTGAAGAAAACGATATGCGACTATTGAAAGTCGCATCAGATATATTTCTCGTAGATAAAGATATTACAGACAAAATAATTGCAGATATGGAACAAATGTGTGAAAAGATTACACTAATTGATAAAATTTTTATTTTTATTTTGAAATAAGGAGACGTCAGCAAAAATGAAATTAAGAGAGAAAACAAATATTGAAATTTGTGAAGAGAATGGATTAGCCACAACATACATGCTCAATGTTGCTGAAGAGAGTACAACTAAGAACAAGATTAGAGCAACAATGCAAATTATCTCAAAGATTCTTTGTGGAACTCTAGGACCTTATGGATCTACAACAATTATTCAAGACAGAGAGCGTCATCACCTTCCAACTAAGGATGGTTATGATTTAATGAATAAAGTTGTGTGTGATGATGAGGTTGCTAGAACAATTTTAGATATTTTAAGAAATATTTCAGGCTCACAAGTGACTGCCGTAGGAGATGGATCAACATCTGCTGTTGTAGTTGCTGCTGAGCTTTACAATACTATTACAGACAAGAAGTATAAAAAGTTCTTCCAAGCTGTAGCACCAAAGGATATTGTCGATATTTTAAATAAACTAGAAGCAATTCTAGAAGCCAAAATTAAAATGTCTGCTCGTCCTTTATCCCCTTCAATGATTGAGTTAGACAGAGTAGCAGCTATTGCAACTAATAATGATAAAGCTACTGGTCAAATGGTTGCAGATATTTACCGCAAAGTTGGTAGATATGGATTTGTTACAACAGATATTATTGATTCTGGAGAAAAAGATAAAGTAGAATATCGTGAAGGAATTTCATGGAGACGTGGTTATGCAGACGACTGCTTTGTTTATGGAAAAGCAACAAAGAAAGTTGATCATGAAAACCCTTACATCTTCTTAACAACTAAATATTTTATGCAATCTGATTTACAACTTCTTGCAGATATTATAGGCAAAGCAGCTTCAGATCGCAGAGAATTATTAATTGTTTGTAATGGAATCGACGAAGATGTTAGAACTTTTGTTAAGAAGAACAGAACTAAGCATTTAGATGTCACAAAGAATACTCCAGAATTAGTATTCACCGTTGTTGATATTGACAATGTGACAAATACAGGAAAAGCAACATTAAAAGATTTAGCTATCTTAACAGGTTGTGAAATCTATGATCCGGAATTAAATCGTGTTCATAATGAGCCTTATTTATTGGCTAATATGGAAATGTTCATTGGTAGAGCATCTAGAGCAATTATTACCGACAAAGAAACTCAAGTAATTTGTAATATGGAGTTATTAACTCCAGAACAAGTTCGACATAAAGATGAGTATATTGCTGATTTAGAATCAAAGATTGACAAATTAGCAAATAATCAAGAAAGAACTATGGATGAGGAATCTGAATTCTATCAATACAAGAGAGAATACAATATTCTATTAGGAAATTCAGCTATCTTCCATGTTGGTGGAAAGACATTAATTGAGCGTCAATCAAGAGAAAGATTAATCGAAGATGCAATTATGGCTTGTAAGTCTGCTATTGCGAATGGAACTATCTACGGTGGAAATCTAGTAATTCCTAAGATTATCCACGATCAAAAGCTTGAAATTGCTGTTGAATTAGCAACAGATTTCCCTTATATTCTAGTTAAGGATAAAACGACGTTCTTCACAAAATTCTTAAATATGATCGAGAATTCTTTCTTACAATCTTATCATCATGTACTAGATAATGCTTATTTCAATGAGCGTGAAGTAGATAACGTTATTAAGCGCTGCATTGAACAAGGAGAATTCTATAATCTAAAGACTCACAATTTTGAGCCATTTGAAGAGACTGAAGTTATCAACTCTATTGACACGGATATTCAAATCATGAAGACTTGTATCTCAATCATCGGAATTCTAGGCACAAGCAATCAATTCATTACAGTAAATTATTCGGTAAGCGATTGTATGAAGCCAGTCAAGAAACACAAAAAATAATTCAAAAAGATAGCGGATTAATTCCGTTATCTTTTAACTCTTGAACAATCTATTATAAGAGGTGATCTTTATGATCGTACATCAACCACTAAAAATCTCATTAAGACAATTAGTTGATAACCCAACAGGAAAAGGTTCAGCTTATATGGCGAAGCGTGCGATGATTAAACAAGGATTGAATATGACATATATTAAAATCCTTAGTAAATATCGTAAGCATTTCTACGCCGTTCCTTATATTTATAATGATGGAAGAATTCTTTTTCATGTTAAAGTTCCATCTGAAATGTACAATATCAACAAGATTTCTTATGATGTTTTATTTGAGTTTGACAATGATGAGCGTAAAAGATTATCAATGCGCAATGTGAAATGTTTTTCGAATTCGCCTTCATTTATATTTACATATGCGTACGTTTTCAATGCGAAATCTATGATCATCCCACAATTCAAGAATAATCTTCCTAATCTATGCTTAACCAAAGCCCCAGTAATTAGAAACCCAATTGAATCTATGGGATACGAGAAATCAATTTATTTAGCTTCTAGATATTTGCTGGATTCATTTGCGTTAGGTGATGCTTACATCCGCAAGTATGGAAAACAATACAATAAGCTAGAAGAAATTGGTTTGCAAAAAAGAATCGCCGATCCAGAAACTCTAGTAGCCGTTTATCAACATGCTCTTTACATTCACAGGAAAACTCATAGAAAAGAGCTTGATCCTAATGAAAAGAAAGCTAGAGATGAACGTAATCGTAAGTTTGCTGATCAACAAAAGAGATTTACCCCAGAAGGCCGAAGAGGTTTATTTGGAATTAGAAGTGCTCCGCGTGCAAAGATTACTGCACGAAAAGCCAAGAAAGCTTTATTAAATGATGGAATGCGTCCATCTAGAATTATTAGACCAAAGAGGAAAGTTTAGGCTTTCTTCTTTAAAATTCTATTAAAAAATAATGGCCGGAACAATATATTATAAATAAGTATAAAAAAGGAGAAAAATAGATAAAAATTATGACCAATTATTCAACAAACACAAACTATGATAGTAGCACTACCGGAGCTAATAGCATAGATAACATGCAATTCACAACTTATACCGAGTATTATAGTGGTAGTACTCCAACTAATGTAGATCCAGAGGTATTTGTAACATCAGATAACATCGATGCGCTTGCAACTATTCCTAGATTATATAAATCAATGAGTATATCTCGTGTAACTCGCGGATTCATTTTATTAACAGACGATGCAATTTTGCCAACAAGAGGAACTAGAAAATCAGCTGGTTATGATTTCTATATTCCAAAAGTTAATGGAAAAGATGTTACTTACAATATTAATCCGGGTGAAATCATAAAGATCAAGTCAGATGTTGCTGCATTTATGGGAGAGAATGAAGTTCTTTGCATTCACATTAGAAGTTCAGTAGGAATCAAAAAGAATTGTTCTCTACCAAATTGTACAGGAATTATTGATTCAGATTATTTTATGAATCCGGATAATAAAGGCAATATTATACTCGCCATTAGAAATGACGGAACAGAGCCAGTTACATTTAAGTCAGGAGATAAGATAGCTCAAGGAATTTTTATGAACTATTTAACTACTGACAATGACAAGGTTTTATCTGAAGAAAGACTTGGTGGAGTTGGCTCAACAGGTAAATAATTGCCTTAAAAAATATATTATAAGAATGTGATTAATAGTATTAATCACATCTTATGCATCTATAATTAACGAAAGGAAGGAATTTAATTATGGAAAACAATATAAACGAGAATGAAGTTGAAGCTGACAACTTTTTATTCTCAGCATATGATGATGGGAGTTATTTTAGAATAGCTTTCGATGATTTATTTGAACATGAGAAGCTAGCGGTTTATAACGATTTTGATCTAACCAGCAAGAGAAATTTCAAAAACCTAGCGAAAGAAATTAAGAACACTTATGAAACATTGTTTGCACCAGACGGAAAATTCAACGATGACGCAACTGTAGTTTTATTAAAGATTCTTAATAGTCAGGTAAAGATCATCAAAACTCAAGGAATGCAGCTAAGTGATTTCTATAAGATCGTTGATGATATTTGTGATTCTGCAGACGGATTACTGTTGAACATGATTCATGAGTATATAGAAGCAAATTATTCTTTAAATCTTAATGAAATTACAGCTCAGATGAAAGCCAAGAAGCGAAACGTAAATGACGAATTATTTATTAGTGATGATGCTGCTAAAGTTTTACTTGAGATCAGTTATTTATCACGAGTACTAATTCCGGTCATCTCTCAATATTTCTTGTATAACAAGTCTTCGTTCCCTGCTAAACAAGTTGAAGATCCAATCATTGACATAGATGAAAGTGAAGACGAGTTAGTATTTGATGATGCTAATTTTAGCATTTTCAAATATGTTTTTGATAAGATTGCTGGTGAAAGTGCAGATAATCTTAGAAACAAGCTTTATAAAATGGCATACGCTAGAGTTATAAAGACTGCTAAGAAGGCTGGACGCTATTGGACGATGGCAGGTAATCTAGGAATTACTGTAGAGACTGAAACATTGGAAATCTATAAGAAGTTATTAACAAACTCAATGACTAAATTGATTTGCGACAAAAACTTGAATATAATTTCATTCTTCAGCGCAGTAATCAACAAACAAACAGAATTCTTATTCCAGAATAAGTTCAAACATCATTATCAACTAATTGATTATAATCGCGATATGATTAGCGATGGCGACGATATGACTGAGTTTGAAAAGATTGAAATCAGAGCAGCTAGAAAAGATGAAGGAACCCTAGTCCTTCAAAAGCTAGCAATCAATAATGTTCTTGAGCATCTGCCAGAAATCTTTGATGTTCCAATTACGATGGATGAAGTCTATTCGATGCTTCCAAAGATTCACAAAAACACTATTCAAGAGAAGTTAATATCTATGATAATGCTAAAGTATTTTGACGATACTACAGCAATTAAGCATCTAGATGCGCTTCAATATTCAAAGGTTCTTCTATGCTGTGCAAAATATTTAGAGAAGCATAAATTTGTATTACTAAATCAGATTTTACTTTCTAAGTGTGAGAAACATAGAGAGCGTATTGCAATCACAGGAACTCAAATCAATCAAAGAATTCATTCAACTAAGTTGTATGAAGACTTATTCAAGAATAAATACAGCTACTTCAAAGAGCAAATCGACAAACAACTTTCTGCAATTATTGCAACAGTTTATTGCTCAATCTTTAAAGACGAGAATGACAACGAATTGTTCGACTCAACAATTAAAGTTGGAAATATTGCAGAAGAATTAGTTGGACTTGCATATCTAATTTAGTATGGCAGATATTCTAAATGAATTACTAAATGCGTTTAGAACTGCAGGATATAAACCAGGAAAGACGACTGACAATAAAGACATTGTAATTAGATGTCCTTATTGTGGTCACACCTCTTCTGCCGGTAAAAAGCACATGTATGTTTCAGTTGAGCCGCCGTTTGAGTTCCACTGTTTTAAATGTGATGCGTCTGGAGTTCTAAATAGTAATACGATCAAAGATTTTAATATCTTTGACAATGATTTGTCTCTGAAGATTCTTGAAGAGAATAAGAATATTCCAAAAAACAAGCAATATAAGAAGAAAGTAAAAGCAAAAGAATTAAATTATGGAATTAAAAACAAAAATATTTTAATTCAGAATTTAAATTACTTCAACAGTCGATATAATTTTAATTATTCTGTGAAAGATATTCGATATCTAATAACAAAGTATAAAATTATATTCGATCCTGTTACATTCTTTGAAAAGAATAATATTCCAATGCCAAATAGCTTTCAGTATTGGAATTCTATAGGATTTGTGTCTAGTGATAATAAATTTGCAGTATTCAGAGATACTTCAAGACAGCAGAAAATGCGTTATTCGAATGTAAAACTCACGCAAGATGACGAAGAAGCATCAAAGGTTTATACATGCGAGACTTCATTAGATATTCTAGCAGATTCGATTGATATCGTAATTACTGAAGGAATATTCGATATAATTGGCGTTAAAGAGCATTTTTATAAAAATGTGAATGAAAATGTTGCATTTATTGCAGGTTGTGGAAAATCATTTGAACTTGCAGTAAATAAAATGATTCGTATGGGATTTCTCGAGTTCAATCTTTATATTTATTCAGATGCTGACGTGGATGCCAGTGTATATCGAAGAATAAAAGCAAATTCAAAGTATCTAAAGAATAAACAAATCACAATATTTTACAATGAACTCTCTAAGGATTTTGGAGTTCCAAAGAATGAAATTAAATTAAGAAAGATTGTAATCTAATGTTTAGGAAAAAGCAAATTATTCAACCACAGATGCCAGTTACTTATGCTAACTGGGAACAAGATTTTGGGTTCTTAACGTTGATGATGACTAGAAATATCAACATGCAGAAAGCATTTTTCATAGATCCTTACGTTGGTCAGCTCGACGGAATGAGTATGCTTAAAGATGAAGATATCGAAGATTCTATCACTCAAATTGTAGAAGAAACTTATACATCATTATCTGACAATTACATCAACTTCTTAGTCAGCAAATATTTTAAAGATAGACAAGCATTGCTTTCATTTATTAGTGATCACGTTTATGTTGAAGTTCTAAAGAACGCAACTAGTGCTAATAAAGATAAGATTGCAAAGCAATATCAAAATAAAATAGTTAAGAAACTAAATGATCTAAATACAACACCAAAGAAAGAGTCTCAATAACTCTTTCTTTTTTTGTTTAATTTTAATTCTTTTGAACAATCTATTATATGAAAGTGGTGACCGCGATGGAAAGCAATTGTGATCGTAATGAATATTTACTATACCTTCCACTTAAAGAGAATTTAGCCGAAATGGAAACTAAGTTATCTATGAGTAAGGACGCACTAAATGAAGCATTTGAATGTGACATCAGAATGCTTTTACAAGAATCAACTAAATCAGCAATCAGACCAGCAGTTAATGCAATACTTCCAGAAAAAAGAAAAGAAACTTCAGTTAAAGAGCCAAAAGAAAATAGAAATGGTAGTTTTGAAGAAATAGATAGAGTAATAAAGAATCGTCAATATGAGCTAGCTAGAAATGCAGAATCTATGAAGCAAGCCCAAGTAGATAGATTAAAACGCGCAGCTCAAATTACAGGAGATCCAAAGATTAAACAAAATTGGGAGTATCAGCGTACTGACTTAAATAAACTAAGCGTAAAACATAGCAACGCATTTAAAGCAAAAGTAATTGCAAACAATCCTCAGAACAAATCATATGATTTAACTCTAAAAGAAGCAAATATTCCACATCCAGGAGCTCTTAGCAAAACAAACATGGAAAATGATGCGCTTGAGAGACTTGAAACGAGAGCTGACGAAAAAGAAGCCGATTCTGAAATTAGAGTAAATGCTCTTAAGAAGCAGAGAGATCAACTTAACGATAAAATTAATAAAGCCGAAGATAATGCTGAGATGGCTCGTAATAATTACCTTGATGCAGCAGATTATTCCGTTACAAAGAATCAAACTGAAAAACAAGCGCTTAAAGAGTCAAAGATATTAACATCTCAAGAGTTTGCATTTACTGGAGAATCAGGAGTTCTTATGGACATCGTAATGAATGGAACTCAATATTTAGATAAGCCAGAACTAATGGCTGTTGCAGAAAGAATTCAAAATTCTGCAGTATTTAGAAATCTTAAATATAAATTTACTAAAGAATTAAGTAAAGTAAATCCAGATCGAGAAGTTCTTAAGCAATTAAAGAATAGTATTAGATCGGAAATTATAAAATGCAAGAAGAATTATTAGCTTCTTGCCTTATTAGTTAAATTTTCATCATTAATATATTATATTAAGGAGTCTCGCGCACGACATTTAGAGACTCAAACTAAAACTGAATATTAAAAGAAAATGGAAAAATGAATATGAATTTTATTTGTATGAATATCTCTTCGGAATATGGCTCTCTGATGAAGCGATACTTTAGAGTATTGGCATTAAAAAGAGTAGCATATAGCGCAACATATGATCTCGCAGGTGTAGGCGGAACAATGCGAACTTTTTATGATTATGTGCTTGTGCCAGTAAAGGAATATGATCCTAGTGATCCAGTTAAAGTAGCAACTGTAAAACGCTATGTTAATTTACTAAGTAGAAAGTTTGTAAATCAAACAAATCTAACAAGAACGATTATTTATTCGGTAGGCAAATTGTTAGAAGAAACAATTACAAAGGAAATAAGTTTAGAATCATTCTGTGACAAAGATTTCACTTTCGATGTCCTAACAGAAATTGAAGACAAAGACATTGGAATTATTTACACAGACGGTTCAATCAATAAGACAACCAATGAAGGTGGATTCGGAATTGTCAAGATTGTTGATGAATCAACTCCAGAGCAAATATTTGATGAGGTTTCAAATCGTTACAGAAATTATCAAACATTCTCTGAAGGTGGCATCGCAAATGCAACAAATGAAATCTCGGAAATTAGCGGCTATAAATACGCTGCTGGTTTAATTGACAAATCTAAGCCTTATTGGATTCTTCTTTGCGATAATGAAACTGCAGTCAAGAATTGTAGAGAGTATATTTATGACTGGAGGATCAACAATTATTGCAAGAAAGGAACTAACAAGCCTATTCTGAATATGGAATTAGTCAAAGCAACAGATCAAGCTCTGAGTGCAGCATCTAGAGACAATGAAGTTACAATCTTCTTTAAGTGGCTAAAAGGTCATGATTCTCAAGAATGTAATGAGACGTGTGACAAATTAGCTAAGGCTGCATGCGGAGTAAAATAGAATTGAGGTGATGATGTTGTGCCAGCAATATCATTAGCAGCAAAAACCTTATATTTAAATAAGAATATTGATTATATCAAAGATATTTCGATTACTGAGTACGACATCAAATCCGCAGGATTCTCAGTAATCAAATACAAAAAATTATTATCTGAAGAGATTATACAAAGTCTAGAGAAAATGGAAAAGAAACAGCGAAACATTCGCATAGGAAAGTACATGCGTACTATTGAAGGACTCGCTAAAGAAGTTAATAACACTTTAGCCGAAGTTAGACGGCAATTTGTTATCTTAAACAACATTGAAGAGGAAGATATTTTATCAATTAAGAAAGATGCGATCTTTATCATCAAGAAGAAGCCAACAAATTTAGTTATTTATGACTATTTTGAATTCAGACCAAAGAGTTCTTTTACGTCTTACATGTTCATCGACAACAAAGAGTTTTATTACTCTGGGTTGAACAAAGAATTCTTAATTAAAGGCTTATCAGAGGAAAGAGAAGGATATAATGGAGAGGAAATAGAGAACATTGTTTATGAAAATGAGCCATTGTTAATGGATATCAAAAGATTTATGGCGCTTGGTGAGAAATTATCTCAAGATGCTCTTTATGAGCAGTTCAAGCGTTACAAATATAAATACACTCATTTTCAATTAAATAAGAAAACTTACAGAAATATCGTCACGGGTTATTATGATATTGGAAAGAAATTTCATATAAAGAATATCTCTGACGACATGTTAAAGCAAGTAAATATTTCTTATAATTGGATGACGTTCATTCAGCCAATTATTAGCTACATGCTTTAATAAAAATTTAAGTTTTTTCATTAGAAACATAGAACAATATATTATGGTATTCCTAGCGGGATACCTGCTGACTCTCTTTTAATTCTTCTCTTTTTCTCCTTAAAGGCCATATGCAATTTGTGTATGGCCGATTTTATTTCTTAGAATTTATTAGAAAGAACAATTTATTATACAAAACGAAAGACGTGATACTATGTCAAAAATTTATAAATGCCCCTTTTGCACTAAGAAATACGTTCAAAAAAGTGCCCTTATGGATCACATGGCTAATGCTCATGAAGATGAGTGTCATGGATTACCACCAGAGCAAATCTATTTTAATTGGTCAAATAAATATCCTCTTACAAAAGGATTTGGGCTTTCAGTTATCTCTGGAAAGCCAACTAAATTTAATTTAACAACTTGTAGATATGAAAGATTTGCCGATGAAGCAGATCGTCAAGCATACCGCGACATGTTCAAAAAAAGAATGATGAGCGTGTATGGAAAGACTACTCTTCTAGATGACCCTAAATATCAAGCAGACCAAATGCTTGCACATCGCAAGATCAGTGGAACTTATGTTTGGGCCGATGGAACTAAAACAACATATACTGGAACCTATGAGAGAAATTTTTTGAATTATATGGAGAATGTAATGAACTGGGATAATCCAACGGACATCATGGCCCCAGCTCCACAATTCTTCCCTTATAAAGATCCGGTTAGTGGAAAGCTTAGGAATCACATTCCTGATTTCTATATCACTTCACTAAATTTGATTGTAAATATTAAATCTAGTGAGAATATGCACTACAGACTTAGAGATATTGAAAGTGAGAAAGCTCAAGATAAAGCAATCGAACAAACAACTTATAATTACATAAAGATTTATGACAATGAGTTTTCTAAATTTCCTAAACTACTTGCAAACATAAAATCTCAACCAGAGAAGCGAGTAGTAATCGAATCTGTAGAGCAATTTGAAAGACAACTTAATAATAGCGACTTAACTCTTTTGGGTTAAGCCGCTATTTTCGTTGTATCTATATATTATTTAAGTGAGAATAAAAATTAAGTAGGCAGGTTTTTATTCTCGAAAAATTTATTAAAATAAAGGAGAATTTTTATGGCAACAATTTTTGAAATCGGAGCGTTACTTCCTGTAGGTCTTTATTTAGATCAATACAACAAGCGCTCACACTTAACATTCTTATTAGAGGGTGTTCATGGAGTAGGAAAATCTACTTCATCTGAAATCGCAGCTAATATTGCAAATCGTGCTTATTATGAGCAATTATCAGCTGAATCTGGCTCTACAAATGGAAACTTTAAAGAGCAATTTAGCGACACTATCGATGGATCAATTCTAAAGGAAGGCGAAATTACAGGATTCCCTTACTTAACTGAGCTAACTCGTCAATTTAGTGGAGAGAAATACAAATCACTTGTATTCGCTTTACATGACAAGTTAAGTCATTTGAATACATTACAAGAGTATTATTATAGTGTTGCAAAAGACATCGGATTTAATTTATCTGGAAACAGAAAATTAATAATCGATGAAAATGACAATGAAATTATTGTTAATCAAGATGGATCTAAGGTTGTTGTAAGACCAATGAACCAAAAGATTCGCGCAAGCTTAGGTGAATATAACAAGTATCAATTAGGTGAATATCTAACTCCAGAAGATAGAATTTATTTAATGAAGACAGGTCAAATCCGTGGATATTTCTTATTAATTGATGAGCTTAACCGTGCTGATCGTTATGTATTTACAGAGTTAATGAACTTAGCTCTTAACAGAACCATCAATGGTTATAAGCTTCCTTGGTGGTGTCTAGTTATGGCCGCACAAAACCCAGCATCAAAGACAGATGCTTATGCGGTTACAGAATTAGATAATGCACAAAAGGATAGATTCTGCGTTGTACGTCTAGATGCAGATATTAATGAATGGTCTGAATGGGCTGTTAATGAGGGTTTAGATGAACTTTATATTCAAGCTTTAGCTACACTTGGTATGAATGCATTCAGTCCAGCTCAATTAGACGCTGCATTTAGTAATATTGTTACTCCATCTCCAAGATCTCATGAAATCGCATGTCGTGCTTTAATGCACATTGATGAAGTTTGTGAGAACTTCCCAATCTTCAGTGGAGAGAATGGAACTAAACTAAAGAATACAATTCTAAGATATATTGGAGTTGGTTTAGTCGGTGATAGCGCATGGGATTCTATAATGGTTGCGCGCAAAGATGGAAAGAATCTAGTCACTGTTAAGGAATTATTAACAGGAGATTCTAAGGATGTTCCAACAGAAGCCTTAAAGAAGCTTCAAGGTCAATCATCTTTAGCACAAGCTGCTTTAACTAATTCTTTAATTAAGTGGCTATGTGATAACTGGTTACAAATTGTTGCTTATAAGAACAGCAATGATGCTAAGTTAAAGACTAAATATGTTTGCTACGAATCACAACTTATTCAAGTTCTAAAGAATATGTTAGCTGATTCTAGAATGATCTTAACAAATAAAGTAACTACAGAAAGATTGCAATGCATTGATCAAAACGGTGCTAGAGTTGAAAAGACTTTATTTGTTTATATGCCATTCTTAACTGACATTGTATTTGACGAATACGCTTCTGTAAAGAATGCATACAATAAGAAAAAGTAATAGGAGGATCTGCTAATGGCAATAGATGTAGGAGCGGTTTGGCACACTACAGTCATTGCTTGCAAACATCTTAATGAAAAGCTGGAGTCTTTAAAGGATAAGACTCCTGCTGAAATTAATAAAGAGTGCGAGCAAGACATGAATTTAATTGAATCTAATTTCGATACAATGATTCAATTCTGGAGACGTCATTTAATTATTGCGCAAGATGCATTCTGTGGAATGATGCTAGTTGGAATGGAATGTGTTACAAATTTCTATCAGGCTGGTGCAATAGACACAGACATTGATGCGAATCCGATTAGAATGTCTCTAAATCCATTATATTTAATAAACTATAGTGTAGAACAAGTTGAAGCGTTAATTTGTGCTGAAATAATTCAACTTGCAATGGATTATCCAACAAGATTTGGAAATATTAATGGAGCAGTCGATGAAGAAACTCACAAAGATTTGATGCATGCCGCATCAGTTTCTTCTTTAGAAATGGTCAAGAATGATCTAGTTATTAAACCAGGAAATAGGAGTAATGGAAAATGCTTCTTGCAGATTCCAAGTGATGCTTACACATTAGAGGATCTTCGTGTTGATGAATCACTAGCTCACAGCGTAAATGCTACTGAATCAGAATCTCTTGAATATTATTATTCAGTATATTCAAATAAGAAGAAGGGCGATTCTAATCAAAATGGTAAGGATGGAAAGCAATCTCAAGGTTTGGATATGGGACTAACGAATAAAGATCAGAAGAATATTCCGTCTAATGCAAATAATAATGCTGGAAAACCAACACATCGTTGGGAGAACAGTAAGCATAAAGATGAGAATGCTTCTAAAATAAAAATGCTAGTTCAGAAAGCATATGATCAGACAAGTTCAGCATCCAGAAGTTTAATGCCAAGTAGCTTGGCAGAATCGATTAGGATTATGCTAACGCCTCCACAAATTTCTTGGAAACAAAGAATTCCGAAGAATATAGGACAGCTTCCACATGATTATCACAAGACGAATTTGAGACCATGTAGAATGTTTCCAGATCGTTTAGATAAATATGGAAAGCTTCCTGATCATCTAGTTAGAGTTGTAGTTGGATTAGATACCTCTGGATCGGTTGATAATGAAACAGTTGATTATCTTTTAAGTGAGATTTTTAATCTACTTAAAGAGTACAAAACAGAAGTAACCCTAATTCAATGTGATTCAGAGATTTGTGGCGAGCCAAAAGTAATTCGTTCCATAAATGATTGGGATGGAGAGATATGTGGCCGTGGAGGTACCCGTTTCACACCAGTATTTGAATATGTAAATGATAATCCTAAATTTAGAGATTCATTATTTATTTATTTGACTGATGGATATGGAGAAGAATCCGTTCCAAAACCAAAAGTTGCAAAGATGATGTGGATTGTAAAGAACACTGAAGATTACATTTCAGTCAAAGATCCATGGGGATCTGTAGATTATCTAAAAAATGATCCAGGCTACATGGCAAAATTTAAAAATAGATAGGAGACTTTATGTACGAAGATGACGATTTCTTCTATGATCCTGAAGGTAATGAGGAAAATGAAGAATTAAAGGACAAATTAAACGAAGCAATAAATGTATGTCAAGATGCTCTTGAGAGAACATATTCTGAAATGCGTAAGAATTACAAAGTAGGCTTGTACATCTCTTATGCAAAAGGAATAAGTTTCTCAAGAGAAGTCTTTGGGCATCTTCTTGAGCTTCAGCCATTGATCGATGTAGTTTTCAATAATAAACTTGGAACTCCAGGTTACGAAGAAATTACAGAAGATCAAATTTTAGCAGCCATTGACTCTGCTATTGAAGAATGTAGTCAATACAAACCAACAGTTAATCCTGTTGAACGCCAACCAGAAATTAGTGAGGAATCCGAAAGTCCCAGAGCGGAAGAAACACAGGATGCCGACGATTTGTGGTAATTATTTATAGAAAGTGAAGGACACAAAAAATATGGCAAAAACAAAATTAATTAATCAA
Organism: Waltera intestinalis; assembly: GCA_963595075.1. Taxonomy (GTDB): domain Bacteria; phylum Bacillota_I; class Bacilli_A; order Erysipelotrichales; family Erysipelotrichaceae; genus Holdemanella. The sequence goes on along the minus strand of CAVBGZ010000026.1, from coordinate 5,455 downwards.
AACGTTGAAGCAGTTCTAGCAACTGCTACAAGAATGGCTGACAGTTTCAACCAAACTTATATTAACACAGGACACCTATTCTTAGGTGTTCTAAATTTTATCAGTAATAACTCAAATACAAAGAGTTATTTAATTCGTACAAAGGATAGAATTAAAACAACTGTCAATATCTATAATGCTGACAAAATAAAGCCAGAAGATGTAGAGAATCTGACAATCAAAGAAAATGAATATTGGTTATATACAGCCAATACTCATATTTCAACTGATCATGAGATTTTAGAAGTCAAAGAAGCCTCAACAGGACTTAATACAAAAGATATTTCTGAGTTCTGCGATGCTTTCTTAAAGCTTCTTGATGAATATTGGATTACTCCTTTCGCATTTAAGAGTTGCTTCTTTATTAGAAATCCAAAGGAGAAAGCTAAGCATAATGTTGAGATTGACTCTGATACAGGAAAGGAAAATAAAGTTCTAACTGAACAACCAGATAATCTAGCTGTTTATAAAGCTTTATCAACAGTTGCCAGAGAAACAAAGAGACAACAAGGAATTCCAGATTTGATTAAAGCTTTAATTTCTGATAATGATTATGAATTAAAGTATATCTTTGACGAACTTCATAATGCTGCAAACTCTACAGCTCAAACGGTTTATATTAAGCCACGTCAATTTACAACAGAGGAAATTTACAAAGACATTACTGAGCTTTGTAACAAATTTATTCCAGAATGTAACGGAGCATCTCCAAAAGTTTCTGGTTATGCTGATTTAGATCAAATTTCTTATCTAACAAATATCAACAAATTTGTTATTGATCATCCAAGAAAGTCTTATGGACTTGATGGTTTAATTGACAATATTGAAGTTCAACTTTGTTGCCAAGATAATAAGTCTATGGCTCTTGTAGGGCCTTCAGGTTGTGGTAAGAATGAAGTTGTTTATACTTTAGCTGAAAAGATTAATAAAGGTGAAGTCTCTGATATTCTTAAAGGTACTTTAATTTACGAATTAAATATCACACAACTTGTTGCAGGTTGTAGTCTTCGTGGTGATCTAGAAGGAAAAGCTTCTAAAGCATTTTCAACTCTAGCAAAGCATCCGAATGTAATTCTATTTATTGATAAAGGTGAAATGTTAAATGGCGCAGGCGGAACATCAGAAGGTAGAACTGACGGCATTGGAAACATGATTGAGCCATATTTATCAAGAGGAGAAATCACAGCAATCACTGCAATGGAATCAGAAGATTATAAACTTCTTGAAGATAATAAGACATTGTGTTCAAGATTTACGAAATTTGTTATGGAAGAACCTTCAGATGAAATTACAGAAGCTATTCTAAATAACATGCTTGGAAAGAAGGAAGAATTCTACGGATTTAAAGCTAATCCAGATGTGATTCATTCAATAATATCTTTAGGCTATAAATATGAACCAAGCAAAGCAAATCCTCGTAGATCGATCACCTTATTAGATTCAGCATTTGCATATGCAAAGAAAAATGGAAAGAATGAAGTAAGTGTAAATGATATTAAGTCTTATTTATCTAGACGCTTTAACTTCACATTAAGTGACAATAAGGCAGAGGATACTTACAAAGAATTAGCAACAAAGATTTTAGGACAAGAAAAAGCTCTAGCTCGTATTCACGAAAATCTACAAATTTGTGATTTAGGAATTACGGACGGAACTAGCCCACTTTATACAATGGGCTTCTTTGGACCTACAGGAACAGGAAAATCTGAAACTGCTCATATCATTGCTAAGTATTATTTTGGTAGTGATAAGAAGTGTGTAGTTATCAACTGCTCTCAATTAAATTCTGAAAGCGGTGGATCTAACCTAGTTGGTTCAAATAAAGGTTATGTTGGTTACGGCGAATCAACACCATTATCTAAAGTAAAAGACAATCCAAACTGTGTTGTCTTATTTGATGAAATTGAGAAAGCATCTAAAGAGGTAAGAGATACCTTATTAGGTGGATTGAATGACGGATATATTGAAATGACTGATGGTTCTGTGGTTTCTCTAAGAAATGCTATCATCATCTTCACTTCAAATATTGGATTTACATTTGATTCATTTAAAGCAACTGGCGCAGGTTTAGTTAAGCAAACTGCAGGTACAACAAATGTTAAGCAAATGCTAGAAGACGAATTCACTCCAGAGTTTGTTGGACGTATTAACGACTTAATTACATTTGATTATCTTTCAGATGCAATTATTGATCAATTGATTAATAATATTACTGATGAATACAAGAAGACTTCTAACATCGGAGACGTGGAAATCGTTTATACTGATGATGAGTTAAAGGAAATTAAGAAGCAAGCTAGAATCAAAGAATCTGGTGCGCGTTTCTTAAAGCAAGTCGTAAGACGTGTGTTAGCGCGTAAAGTTTTAAATATTAAGAAAGAGGTATTAGCATAATGAATATTAAGGACTATTTTGATATTAATGAAGAATTATTAAAATCTAATATTGTAAGATTAGATGGAGAGGTTAATGAAATGACATCTGCAAAGGTGTGTGCATTCTTAACTGCAATCGATAATGAAAATCCGGAGAAAGAGCTAGAAGACGGAACAGTTTATAAAGATCCTATCTGGCTTTATATTAATTCCCCAGGCGGTTCTGTTATGGACGGTCTTGCAATAATTGATACAATGCAAGCAATTCAATCTCCAGTATTCACTGTTTGTGTTGGATTAGCTGCTAGTATGGGTGCTGCAATTCTTACTTGTGGAGATAGACGTTACGCTACGGCTAATGCATCTATAATGTTCCATGAAGTATCAAGCGGCGCTCAAGGAAAACTTTCAACAATGGAAGAAGATTTGGAATTCACAAAGTCTCTAGACAATACGTTAGAGCGTATCATTTCTGAGAATATCGGAATGAACCAAAAGAAATACCACAACTTAATTAGGAAGACTGATTTATGGCTAAATCCTGCAGCTGCTCTTCCTGGTAAGTTTGGTGAAAAAGGTGCTATTGACGTTATTCTAAAGCCAAAGAAGAAAGTGATTCCAGATTCTATTTTAGAATCACTAGAGGTAGAATCTGATGAGAATAATTAAGAATAGACCAAGTTTTGATTATGATGAAGAAGAGGAAAAGAAATCCTCTTCTGATTCTGATAATGCAAAAAAGCTTTCGGTAATTCTCCCTCCAGGGGATTTGAATGAACTTGATCCTGAAGTCATTCAAAAAGAAATTGATAGAGTTAGAGAGAATTTTAACTCTATGAACAAAAAGGAAATCATCGACGCATGTCCAGAAAGCACTCGAGATTTATTACGATTCATAAATAATCTGAAGCATGCAATAGGAACAGATGAGACAATTGATACTTTAGATTTCGATGAGAATATTTACAATGCAGCGAAAAAATATGTTGATGATTTGAGTGTTGAGAGTATAATTAAAGCTTATAATCGAGAACATGAAGGTGTAAATCTAACAAATAGCGAAGGCAATATTGATCTTGACGAGTTGCCTTGGAATGAGGCATTTCATAAAGATTATACGATAAACGCATTTAGAAAAGCAAATCAAGATATCAAGATTTATTGCGATGAAAATTTAGGAAAACGTTGTAAGAAAGTCAATTTTGAGAATCAGTTTATTTACGTTGGAGTTGCAGATATTTCAACTTCTGGAGATTTAATCATCGAATTAAATAATTCAGAAGATGAGCCAATTGATTTAGAAGATTTCCAAGGCATGTTTGGAAAGAAAGGTAAAGAATGGATCGAGAAATGGCAGATTAATTTCGTTGAAGGAAACTTTATTCGTTTAACAAATGAGCTAGCTGATCTTTGCGATCAATATAATTCAGATCCTATTTCTGATCTTGGAGATATCATTCAAGTTGTTTATGACACTGCAAATAGTTCTATTTACGGAACATTAGAGGAAGAAACAAATAGAATTCAAGAGATTATGGATCAAGAAGACGGCGAAGAACTTATGAAACTTCTTTATGACGAAGATGTTTCAGTCGCCGATTTCAATGAAACACTTGAGAGTTTAAACATTGATGAGAATCTAAAGGAAAAGTACAGGAAAAAGGAAACTTTTCATGATGATGTTAAGGATATTCTGTTGTCTAAGATAAATGAAGATGCAAATGTAAATGCTGCGTTAGAATGTTATGAACCTGGCGACGATTATCCTAACATGGATGTAAAATATCTTCATGATGAGAAATACTTTGCTAAAGTTGAAGTGAAATTGGTACCAAAGCTAGAAAAGCTTTTCATTAAAGATTTTAAATTTGGTGAGAAATTTGTTTTAAGCGACGCAATTAAAAAATGTAAAGCTTATTATGGTAGTGCAATCGATTTCAGTCATTATAATAATACCGAAATTATCCCAGCTAAAGACGAGTACTATTTGAAATTACTTCAAGAAAAGTTTATCTTAACATACTCTATTTCAGACGATCCATCTAATACAGGAATCTTTGTAGGATTTGCAAAGAATATTGACAATGAGTGGGTTGCTTATTGTCCAGTCTTTAGCAATGGTTTCAATCCAGAAACTCTCTTACCATATAGCTATTATCAGAATCCAGAATATTTTGATTCTTCTAGAAGATTGAAATATCAATCTATTACAGGAGTAATCACGGTTATTGATAATATGTTTTGGGTTAGAGATGAATCTGGAAAGATTAGAGTCTCTGATTTAGGAATATTAAAATTAAATATTAGTAAAACTCACACGAAAACCAAATACAAAATAGGAAGCCTTTATTTCAACACATCTGAACTTGCAACGCAGTACAAGAAAGATTTTGGAATCGACAAATATAGTCCGTCGATTGATTTGTTTGTTGAGATTCCAAAAGTTGGAAAAGATGAACAGCCGTCAATGGCGAATGTTTATATGTGGATCCAAGGCTTGCTGTTGAATACTGGATTTGACGTGAATAACAACAATATTATTAAATATGCTTGTGTTAAGAATGATGGAGAAGTTTTCTACATCACTCTCGATTTAATGGCATATTTACAATATTGCTGTGAATAAGATTAAAGAATAAGGAATATCAAAATCCTTATTCTTTTTTTGGCCTCTGTTATTTTAAAAAATAATGGCCGGAACAATACATTACACATGAAAGTGAGGAGTGATTGCTGTGAAAGTTATAAAAAGAACAGGAATCGAAGCCTTATTTAATGATGCCAAAATTACGAGCGCCATTAGTCGTGCAAACAATAGCGTAGATGAACAGGACAGAATGTCAGATGCACAGATTAATTCGGTAACCGCAAACGTAATCAGAAGATGCAGTAAATTAAATAGAGCTATCAATGTAGAAGAAATTCAAGACATGGTAGAGGAGGAGATCATGAAAGTTGGTAATTTCAAAGTCTCAAAGGCTTATATTACCTACCGATATGACCGCGCTCTAAAGAGAGATGCTTATAATAAGCTAAAAGAT
>CAVBGZ010000025.1:0-21986 GCA_963595075.1 Waltera intestinalis | reverse complement strand
TACAAAATATGTCATTTACGGAAATGGGCAAATAAGAAAATGAGACAACATTATATTGCCTCATCTAGAACTTTACCTATTGAATCATGGATAACTAAATCGGCTTTTTTATCCATATTTGTTGATTCTTTATTAATTAAAACAAGATGTTTTCCATGAAAATAATCAATTAAACCAGCTGCAGGATAAACGACCAAACTTGTTCCTCCAACAATTAATAAATCCGCCTGTTCAATCGCATGTACAGCTTTATATAATGTAGATTGATCTAAACCTTCCTCATATAAAACAACATCAGGCTTGATAATAGAATGGCATTCTGGACAAATAGGAATGCCTTTTTCATTTCGATACTTTAAAACTTGTTCTAAGTCATACTTATTAAAACAATGCGTACAAGTATTACGTAAAACTGAACCATGAAGCTCATATACATTTTTAGAGCCTGCCATTTGATGTAAACCATCAATATTTTGTGTAACAATTGCTTTAAGCTTGCCCATCTTTTCAAGTTTTGCTAAGGCATTATGGGCTTTATTCGGTTTAGCCTCTGAATAAATCATTTGATTAAAATAAAACTCAAAAAACTCTTCTGGATGACTTTCATAAAATGTATGCGACAACATGATTTCTGCAGGATATCGATATTTCTTTTTATATAAACCATTATCACTTCTAAAATCAGGTATATTACTTTCCGTAGAGACACCTGCTCCACCAAAAAAGACAATGTTGTTACTTTCTTGAATCCACTCTTTTAAAGACATGATAATCACTCCTTTTTCTCGATTATAGCACCAAAAAAAAGGAGAAGACATACTAATCTTCTTCTAATGGATGAACATGGAATACATATTCTCCATTTTCAACATCGACTTCAATCACATCATCACGATTCACACTCGATTGAATAATCTCTTTTGCGATAGCTGTCTCCAAATTTCTTTGGATATATCTCTTCATTGGACGTGCACCATATACGGGATCTACACCCATTTTTGCGATTTGTTCATAAACAGAATCATGTACAACCAAATGAATATCTCTAGTTTCTAATCGGTTCTTTAATGCATCTACAAATTTATGTGCAATCTTAATAAAGACTTGATCATCTAATGCATTAAAGACGATGATCTCATCAATACGGTTAATAAACTCAGGTTTAAAATGACGTTTCACTTCATCCATATACTTATCATAATTGTCACCAGATTCAAACGCATACTGACTACCTAAATTGGATGTTAAAATAATGATTGTGTTTTTAAAATCAACTGTCACACCTTTGGAATCTGTAATTCGTCCATCATCTAATATTTGAAGCAAAACATTGAATACATCTGGATGTGCCTTTTCTATTTCATCAAACAAGACAATACTATATGGATTTCTTCGTACAGCCTCGGTCAATTGACCACCTTCATCATATCCAACATATCCTGGAGGAGCACCAATCAAACGTGAAACACTATGTTTTTCCATATATTCAGACATATCAATACGTACAATATGCCTTTCATCATCAAATAATTGTTCAGCTAAAGCTTTGGCAACTTCCGTCTTACCAACACCAGTTGGGCCTAAGAACATAAAACTACCAATAGGACGATTTTCATCTTGTATTTGTGCTTTCGTTCTTAAAATCGCATCTGTGACTAAATCTAAAGCTTCATCTTGACCAATAACACGTTTTGATAATTCACTCTTTAAATTTAAAAGTTTTTCTTTTTCGCCCTCTTGTAGACGTGTAACTTCAACGCCTGTCCACCTAGAAACAATTTTCGCAATCAATTCTTCATTCACTGTTTCTTGAATTAAACGATCTTCTTTTGTAGAAGCTTGTTCTTTTTCAATGCGAGCCTCCAATTCTGGAATCGTACCATATTGAAGTTTTGCGGCATCTTCATATCTTGCCTCATTACGAGCTTGTTCTAAATCTAAACGAGCTTTCTCTAAAAGCTGTTTATCTTCTTTTTCTTTTGCCAAACCACGCTTCTCATCTTCCCAATGCGAATGCATCTCATCACGTTTTGATTGTAAAGAAGCCAATTCTTCCTCAATTTCATTTCGTCTTTCAATCGCTTTTTTATCCTCTTCTTTATTTAAGGATGTCTTCTCAATTTGTAGCTGAAGAATCTTTCTTTGAAGTTCATCTAATTCTTGTGGCATACTTTCCATTTCAACTTTTAAAGTAGCACATGCTTCATCCACTAAATCAATAGCTTTATCCGGCAAGAAACGATCTGTTATGTAACGATTTGATAAAGTGGCTGCCGCAATTAAAGATTCATCCAAAATTCGAACTCCATGATAGCTTTCAAAACGATCTTTTAGCCCTCGAAGAATACTGATTGTATCTTCAACGCTTGGTTGGGCGACTTGTACCTTTTGGAAACGTCTTTCTAGGGCTGCATCCTTCTCAATGTATTTTCGATATTCATTAAATGTTGTAGCACCAATACAATGAAGTTCTCCACGTGCTAACATTGGTTTTAATAAATTAGCTGCATCCATGCTGCCTTCTGTTTTACCAGCGCCAACCAAGTTATGAATTTCGTCAATAAACAAAATGATTTGTCCATTGGATTTTTTTACTTCATCCAAAATCGCCTTTAAACGTTCCTCAAACTCACCACGATATTTAGCACCAGCAATTAAGGAACCCATGTCAAGTTCAATCAATTGTTTTTCTTTTAAAGATTCAGGTACATCGCCTTTCATAATTCTCCATGCGATACCTTCAACTACCGCAGTTTTACCAACACCAGGTTCACCAATTAAAACAGGGTTGTTTTTGGTTTTTCTAGAAAGAATCTGCATAACACGACGAATTTCATCATCACGTCCAATAATCGGATCAATCTTTCCATCACGTACATCTTGAACTAAATTTCGTCCATATTTTTTCAAAGCTTCAACATTCTCTTCTGCATTCGGTGTATCCATTTTTTTACCATTACGACGTTCCAATTCGCATTTAAAGCATGTTTCTTTATTTAAATTAAACGTGCGAACCAATTCTTTTGATACATAGGAATGATTGAAAAGTAAACTTAAGAATACAGTAGCCAACGACAAATACGTTTCATCATGTTGACTTGCCCATTTACTAGCTTCATCAAATGACTTTTGGACTTCATTTGATAAATTTATATTTGCATTTGAACTTTTTGCGACTCTTCTGGATTCATTTTGTACAATTTCTAACGCTTTGGATTTGTCCATTCCAATACGATCCAACAATCCATCTAAACTATCATCTTTTAAGATAACCTCTAATAAATCAACTGTATCAACACTTGGATGTTCGTTGGATTTTGCTAGATTAACAGCTTCCATCAAAGCTTTTTGCAACCGTTCAGACATTTGTTCATAATTCATAATAAGCACCTCCTTAGCACTCAGCTATTTTGATTGCTAATGATAGTATACCACAACTTTTAGCACTGTCAACACAAGAGTGCTATTTTTATCAAATAAAAAACGCTAATCCCAAAAATTAGAATTAGCATTTTTACTTATTATTTTTCTAATGTATCACGATTATATGCTTTGTGCCAATTGACGCTAAATTCGCCAACCGCAATCTTTGTTCCTGGATGATCAATCATTTGATAAACCACATCACATGGAACCGTTACAGCTTGTATACCTGCTTTAATCAATTCATGGACTTGGTACGTATTTTTAAAGCTTGCTGCAATAACCTTACTTGACATGTTATTTACTTTTAACATTTCAATCAAGTCTTTTACTTGTTCAATACCATCTCCATAATTGCACATACGATTTGTATAAGGTGCTAAATATTCGGCTCCATTCATAGCGGCTAAAAAAGCCTGGTCAGCAGTATAAATAGCAGTAGCCAATGTGTGAATCCCTAATCTTTTACATTCCTTAATTGCTTTTAAACCTTCATGTGTTACTGGAATCTTAACATACATATTTTTAGCTCGTATCTTTGAAATAGCCTTGGCTTCTTCCATAATCCCTTCAAAACTAGTTTGTACAGTTTGAATAAACAATAATTGATCCTCACTTAATATATCGCATAAATCCTTAACGACATCCATTGCTTCACGATTTGATTTTGTTAAAATTGTAGGATTTGTCGTAACTCCAGTAATGGTCAATAATTCGTTTAATTCTTGAATTTGTTCAATATTTGATGAATCTAAAATAAGTTCCATAATTATTCCTCCTGAATACATTTTAAAGATAACATTTCTACACGTTCTTAACAATAGCACATATATATCAAACAAATATTTCTACAAAAGAACATAAACTATTGTTTTATTATGTTCTATTTTGTGTTTTAATAGATGTATGAATACAGCACAAAGACAATATGAAATATATGAAAAAATAAAAAAGGAACAAATCATAGAAGTAAAACAACTTTCACAACATTATGGTGTATCTTTAATGACGATAAGAAGAGATCTAGATAAATTGGAAGAACAAGGTTTAGTTACAAAAACTTATGGTGGAGCCATTTTAAACGAAAGCATATCTATAGAGCCTTCTTTTGAAATTAAAGAAGGTCAATCATTAAGCGCAAAAAAAGAGATTGCCTTTATGGCAAGTGAAATGATTCATGACTCTGATTCCGTCTATTTAGATTGTGGTACTACTTCCCTCGAATTATTTTCAAGAATTCAATATAAAAGAATTACAATATTCACAAATTTTTGGAAAGTCATACAGTATGTAAACAGAAATACAAAGGCAAAAATTATTTTATGTCCTGGTACTTTTAATCCAATTACACAAGCCGCTCTAAGTGAAATTACGATTGATTTTATCAAAAATTATTCTATTGACAAAGCCTTTATTTCTACTCTAGGAATAGATATTGATTTTGGTGCATCTATCCCATCAATGAGTGATGCTATTGTAAAAAATGAGATTTTAAATCATTCAACAAAAAAAATTCTTCTAGCTGATCATACAAAATTTAATAAAAAATATATGTCAAAAATATGTCCTTTACAAATATTCGATTCAATTATCACTGATTCAAATATATCCGATGATATATTAAATCAATATAAAGACTTGCATATGTTAAAAGCAGATTCTCTAAAATGAGAACCTGCCTTTTTTAAAATGCTTTCTTTCCTTTTGTATATGTCATTTCAACTGAATAATCATCATTTAAAACAACTAAATCTGCATCTTTACCTGTTTGAATACTTCCCTTTCGATCTTGGACACCAATTAAAGTTGCTGGATTGATTGTACATGCATTAATTGCACTTTGCCAATCTACCATAGCTTTTTCAACTAAAATTTGTAAACCTTTATTCACATGTAATGTAGATCCTGCCAATCCTTTTGTTTCAGTTAAGTGAGCACTTCCATCTGGATATAACTCAATTTCATTTCCACCAAACAAAACCTTTGTTCCTACCGGTAAACCTTTTACCATTAGTGAATCGGTAATCATAATACAATAATTAGGTCCTTTGGCAGTAAAATAATCATTTAAAGCTTCATAAGTTGAATGATTTCCATCACATATGATTTCACCATATACATTACGATATCTAAATGCAGCGCCAACCAAACCTGGGTCACGATGGTGGAATTTAGTCATACCATTATAAACATGTGTCATACTGTTAGCGCCATTTGCAATGGCCATTCTAGCCTCTTCAAAAGTAGCTCCTGAATGTCCTTGGCTCGCCACGATACCATGTGCACGTAAAAATTTTGTTAATTTATAATCTTCATCATGTTCACATGCTAGTGTAACGATTTTAATTAAATTATTACTTGCTTTTAAATAACGTTTAAATTGTTCTACATCTGCTTTTACACAATATTGTTCAGGTTGGGCTCCTTTATAAACTTGATCCAAATAAGGTCCTTCAAAGTGAATTCCCAAAATTTCTGCACCTTCATAGCCTTCTTCTACAACTTTCGCTACATTTTTTACTGCTTTTGTTAAAACTTCTTCGCTTTGAGTAATTGTAGTAGGTAAAATACCTGTAACACCTTCTTTAACGATATTTTTCATCCAATTACGAAGACCTTCTTCGTTCGCGTCATTCGTATCAAATCCATATGCACCATGAGTATGGACATCGATGAATCCAGGAACAATTCTTTTATCTCCATAATCTTCATCAACGTCTTTTGTACCATAAGGATAAATATTTAAAATCTTACCTTCATCCACTTCGATTTGACAAGAAAGCCACGTATTCACGACCCAAACTCTTTTACTTTGAATTATCATATTGAAAATTCCTCCTATGTTCATTATACTCACTTTAAAAATATAAAGTTTATACTTTTTAATATCCTTTTTACATTTTTTAGTGAAAAACTACAAATGAATTTTTGAATTTGGATTTAATCTCAATCCTTTAGGTATCTTGTTTTTTATCTGTTTTCCATCGCTCTTACCAAAACCAAATGGATGATTCTGGTAACAAGTAGCAATATAGCCTTTAGGGCTTTCTATATTTAATACATTTCCATGCATGAAAAAGTCCATTTCTTCCAAAGTTAAATTCACACTTTTTAAATATGCCCAACTTGCAACCATATAAAAAGCATGAGCAGGTTCAAAACGTTTCTTTACAATATCACCAATATATACTCCTTGTCTTAACACTTTGACTTTTTTAAAATCTATAAATGGAAAATTCATACCAAACACTTTATCTTGACTTACATAAAAATAGCATGGTTTTATTTCAAGTTGTTCATTTAAAAATTGATTGACAATAGGATCCATTTTCATAGACTTCAAAACAGGTAACTTACCTATTTTCCCTGATTTTTTCTTAAATTTTGCGATAAAATGTCCTTCTCCCCCATCCATAGGAAAGATTCTTCTACAATCTAGATTAAAAAAAGCTTTTCTTCCAAAATGAACTTGAGGATCTATTAATTCTATATCCTCATGACTCTTTAAAAAGTTTTGAACAACCTCTTCATTTTCCTCAATAGAATAAGTGCATGTAGAATAGACAAGTATACCATCTTTTTTTAACATCGTATAAGCATGTTCTAAGATTTCTTTTTGCCTTTTTGCACAAAATTGAACATTTTCAATGGACCAATTTTCAAGAGCAACATCATGTTTTTTGATCATACCTTCACCACTACATGGTGCATCTACAAGAATTTTATCAAAGCAACTATCAAAAATAGATGTAAGTTTATCAACTGTTGTGTTAGTCACAGCCATATTTTCTACACCCATTCTCTCCATATTCGAAAGTAGAACTTGAGCTCTTTTTGCATCAATCTCGTTTGAAACTATAAATCCATCTGTTAACTTAGATGCGATTTGTGTACTTTTACCTCCTGGAGCAGCGCACAAATCAAGCACAACATCACTTGGTTGCACATCTAATATTTCAACTGCACTTGATGCACTCGGTTCTTGTAAATAAAAACAACCACAAATATGCAGTGGATGATTCCCCATTGCTTCTTCTACATAAAAAGATTCACCACAAAATTTTGAAGGCTTTCCAATATTCTTAAACTCGTCTTTATTTATTTTCTTTGTATTAACCCTAAGTCCTCGATATAAAGGTTGGTTCAAGGATTCGATATAGGCTTCATATTCTTCACCTAATAATTTTTTCATACGTTCAAAATACATCGTGTTCATACACCCTCCAAAACTTCACTTGGCTCAATTCGACATGCATATTGCGAACATGTTGCTTCTTTGTTCCATCCACAACCGAATGAGAAGTCAGCTCCTTCTTTAAAATAATCAACAATTGAATCTAAATCCGTTTTGATACGAAAGATTTCAATATGTGTATGTGGTCCTGATGAATTTCCACTATTACCACTCAGTGCAATACAATCCGATTGTTTTACCTGTTGCCCACTACTCACAAAAATTTGATTAGATAAATGATTATAAGAAACTCCATAAAGTCCATCATTCATAGCTACAACCATACAAATCGTATTTCCTCCTCCATTTGGCCATCCGCACCAATTTCCTAGATAGCCATTATTTGAGTCTACACTTGCATCCGCATATAAAATAAGACCATTACCACAAGCATATACATTTGAATACATCTCACTGGCAACATCGAGACCCAAATGTAAGCCACCATTCGGATAATACCATGTTGATGCACTGATTGTACCATTTTCTATAGGAAATAGCCAAAAATCACTTTTTGTATCAATTTCATAATTTCCATTTAAACACGATAATCCATTCTTATCAATATTTTCAACAGCGCCATATATCGGTAATTGTTCATTTCCAGAAATAGCCTTCTCCTCATAAAAGGATGAATAATCATCAGATATTCCTCTTAGATTTTTATATCTTACAAATAGACGTCTTTGACAAGTGCTTAAACGCTGATTCCATTGTTTATGTTGATTATACAAATCAAGTATATGTTGATATTCTTTTTTACTCTTTTTGAATTCTATTTTCGAATCATTTAAGTTTCTTTGAGCCACTTCAATTTTTTGCGTTAATTCATAAATTAAAAAATAGTTAGTTTCATTTTGTAACTTCTTAACATCCTCAGATTCCTTCAGCAACATGAAATCAACTTCTCTTTTTCTTTTCATATAGATTCTTTTCTTTTTATTTAAAATACGTTTTGTACTTACTCTTTTACCATCTAAACGAGTACATGATTCTTGAATTGTATTATTCAATTCTTGACATTTTTTCGATAATTGAATAGCCTGCGTCTCATTTACATATTCAATTTTTTGTTCAATTTCAGATATTTGGTTTTCAAAAGATACTCTTGTTAGTGTTGTATTAAAAGCAACAAAAAAACAGACAAAAAGCGAATAGATTTTCATAATTCTCCTTTACTGTCTGTCTTCTCTTCTATTTTATGTTTTATTGAATCGATTGGCAAGTGTTTTTATACATATTATCAACACACAAAATCATAACCAAAAATAAATTTGTCTTTAATGGATTTATCGTTCCATCAACCAAACCATGGATACATATAATCAAGATTAAACTGATCATTAATCCGAAAATCAATACATTCTCATTTTTCATATGAGCTACATTAAATATAAATGATCGAATATAATAAATGAACAATATTGTTCCGACAATACCATGAGATAACAGCATATCTAAATAAATATTATGACAAAAAACTGCTTTATGACCATGATAAGAAGCATAAATATGATAATACGTCCAAGGTCCATTTCCAAATACAGGATATTTTTCTATTCCTTTAATTGCTACTTTCCAAATTTTCAATCGAGATTCAATCGTTGAAAAATCATTAAACCTAGGAATTAAATGAGGATGCGTAAACAAGATTGATAATAATCCTATAATACAAATAATGTACACGATCAATAGTTTATATTGTTTTGCACATAAGAGTAAAACAGGAATAATAAAGATTAGTGGAACTAAAGCAGCTCTACATCCCGTCAACAATAAAACACCAAATTGAAATAATGCTAGAAACACATACCAAATTTTTAACCAATTATTTTTAGTTTCCAAAAAGCGATATAAACAACATGCGAGCATAAACTCCAAAATCAGTGCATAGATATTCGCATTTTGGAAAGTACCAAATATTCTTCGTTTAGGACTGTTAAAAATATGAAAATCAAAGAAACGATATCCATTTTCTACTGATATCATATTAAATTGAAAAAGGCTATATATACAAACTAGAAAAGAAGCAATTAAACTAAATTCAATCACATAAGAAAATACAGCTGGATTCACATGTTCTCGAATGTATGATCCATAAACAATTAATATAAAAATAGTACAACTAATTCCCGCACCAATCCAGTTTTGATAAAACAGAGATACAAACAAGGACAGTAGTGCGAACAAAAAGCCGAAAATATTACTTTTTTGTTTTTGAAAATCTTTAATCAATCCATATTTAAATAGTGCTAAAGCCATGCAACCAACAACTACAACAACACATAAAGTATGAGGTAAAAATATAGATATAGCAGACACTAAAATCAACCAATCGGTAGGTTTGAGAGTTTTCATTTTTTCCATGATTTATCTCCTTCAAAAAAAGAAGCTGGAAAAATCCAGCTTTATATTTAAAATGGTGCCGACTATCGGATTTGAACCAATGACCTACGCGTTACGAGTGCGTTGCACTACCACTGTGCTAAGTCGGCGTAATAGACTATTCAATATGAATAGTCATTATTTTTATTGTAAAGCATTTATCTGTTGTTGATAAGATGCGATTTGTGAAGCCAACTCATTTAACATTTGATTGTTTGTATCAATCGCAGATTGAATCGTAGTTGTATCTTCACCATTTTGTTGAGCTGCAACAAGTTCTTGTTGTAGACTTTCACCATAAGATTGATATGCACTATAATTTGCTTGAGCTTGAGCTAAAGCTTGTTCATATGAAGCTCTTGTTTGTTCTTTTTGAGCATTTTCCTCAGCCTCTTGTGCTTGTTTTTGCTCATATTCACTCTTCAACGTACTTTCTTCAGAACACAAATCGGTAAAGTTTTTACCCGTTTTATCTTTAGATGCTTTGTTCAAGCTCTTTTGTAAATCGCTAGGCAAACCATTAAAATCCGATTGCTTATCAACAATAGTCATTTTGTCTACATCAGACATTGTATCCCAAGAATTCAAAATATTCAATATTTCTTGATATGCTGGATAAGAACTTTCTTCTTGAGATTTTTTTAATGCCTTCATTTCTTTTAATAAAGCTTTATATGATTTTTTTGTCTGCTCTTTAAAATAAGTATTGATAGACGTTTTCTGTTTATCCAATAATTTTTGATATTCCTCGTCCAAATTGATTAATTCCAATTTTTCAGCATCTGACATCATATTATCGCCATATTCATCTGCATAAGAAACAAGTTTATCGTATGTTTCTTGTTGTGAAGTAGAAACAATATTTTGAGGATCATATATCATCACTTTATATGTATATCCACCTAAAGCGATAAGTCCTAATAAAATAATAATCAAAAAAATATTAAGTGCTTTATTTTTTTTAGTTTGTTTCTTTTCTTTTTTTCCTTTTTTCTTATTTTTCTTTTTATTTTTAATTTCCTTTTTTTGTTTATAGTTTTCTTTTTTCTCTTTTAACTTTTCAAAAAAAGGATCTTCATCCATTTCGTCTTCATCTTCATGAATATCTACAGACATATCTTGAAGTAGAGTATGAACCAAATTTAAGTTATCTTGTTCTCCCTCTTGTTCGATAGAAGAAGTTGTAAAATCGTCATATTCATCAACCATATCCGATTTTTTAGATTGAGATAAAGCATAATCAATCTCTTCTTGCTCGATTGTTTTTTGTCCACGTTCTAATCTTAACATATCTAATGCGCTTGACATTGATTTCTCAGCCTCAGAACGATTATTGACGCTTACTTGTTTTGTATCAGAATAAGCATCAGGATGAATCTTCATATCAACCTTTTTATCTAATAATGCTTTAGAAAAAGCATCTAATTGTTCTTTATCTTTATTTTCGCTCATATTTATTTTCCTTTGTACTACACTATTTTAGCAGAACAAACAACAATTTTAAATACGTTTTAAAATTATCTTTTTAAAATCAAATAAATTGATTATTTGTGCTCATTTGGTATAATTAGGGCATGACAGAAGAAGAAATGGTAAAAAAAATTGCTGAACCTATTTTAGAGCAATTAAAAAAATTAGAGCAAAAATATGACGCTAGTAATATGTATCAAATCCCCCAAGTAAAGTTTGTTTATCAAGACTTTTTAGGTGATAAGCCTATAAAAGTTGGTGATATCGAAATCACAAAGGAACTTCTTGAAAAAGTGGAGGATTATATTGAGGATGAAATTGAAATGATGCATCAGCCTACAATTTTTCACTAAAAGTACTTGCATTTAGAACTGAATTCGTGTATTATAAATGAGCACGTTGGAAATGCGGGTGTGGCGAAATTGGCAGACGCACCAGACTTAGGATCTGGCGCCTTCGGCGTGGGGGTTCGAGTCCCTTCACCCGCACCAGTGTAAATTACAAGCAGAAATGCTTGTTTTTTTAATGTTTGGCATAAATAACAAAGATGATTGCTAGTAACTTGAGCAATCATCTTTTTTCATTACATGTTATATTGTATACATTTTTCTTCGTGAAAACTCTACTTTCTTTCCTTCATTCCAACCATCCAATTCTTTATAATATCCTGATATTCTAGAATAAACTTGTGTTTTTTCACCACAAATCGGACACACTAACTCGTTTCCTTTGATATATCCATCTTTTGGACAAATCGAATAAGTCGGTGTTATGTTAAAACATGGTAAATCATAATGATCAAATATCATTTTCACATACCGATACGTCATTTCACTTGATTCTATCTTATGATCAATAAAAATAGGCATGCATGTAGCTCCACTATAGTACGATTGTAATTGCTGTTGAATTTCAAGTACACACAATACGTCATCACAACAATTTACATCAAAATGACTTGAATTTGTATAATAACCAAATGATTCAATTAGAGGATACTTTTCTTTATCAAGTTTCGCAAAACGAGTACAAATACTTTCACCAGGAACGGCTTCCATCAATAGCTTTTCATCCTGCATATCTAAAAAATTTTGGATATACGCTAGAACTTCTTTACTAAATTCAATTGAGTCTGGATTCATCAAATCCCTTTTTAACCATCTTGCATTTAAACAAGTTTCATTCATTCCAATTATTCCTATAACACCATAGTGATTATTAAAATCATTCAAATATTTTCCGGTATATGGAAACAATCCTACTTCTAAAAATTGATTTAAGACTTGTCTTTTGACTTTCAAGGAGCGAATAGCACAATTTAACAAAGTATCTAATCTTCTAAAAAAATCTTTCTTATTCTCAGATAAATAAGCCAATCGAACAAGATTTAAAGATACAGTCCCTATACTTCCTTTATTTTCATCATATCCAAAATAACCATCGATATCCTTGTTTTTCTTTTTCAAAAAATAAGGAGTACCATATTTTGAAGTTACTTCAAAAAGTTTTTTATAATGCGTAAAATCCATATCAGAGTGTAAATATACGCCAATAATAGGAAAAATAAAGCCTCTTTTTAGTTGATCTCCTTTTTCAAAGATTTCCATTAAACAATCTTGAATTAAATCCATGGCCCCTTGACATTGTTCATATGTAAAATCTTGTTGAACACCACCAACGTAACATTTTTCTTTTTTAAATTGTTCTGGCACCTTTAAATCTAAAGTAATCTGAGAAAAAGGAGCCTGTGTGCCCCAACGTGAAGGAATATTAACACCATACACAAAGCTTTCCAAGCAATCATATACTTGTTTGTGAGTTAAATTTTCTTTCAATACATATGGAGATAAAAAAGTATCAAAATGGCACAAAGATTGAGCAGATGCCCATTCATTTTGCATAATACCTAAAAAGTTTACAATCTGATTACATAACGTAGATAAATGTTTCGCAGGTAAACTTGCGATTGAACCATTAACACTGACTATTCCCTCTTTAATAATGCTCAACAAGGACCATCCAGCATTTGCACCAGTTAACATATCTAAATTATGAATATAGATACCCCCATCTTTATGTGCTTTTGTTATCTCAGAATCATAAATTTCACTTAACCAATAATTTGATGTTATTTTGCCGGAATTCGAGAGAATTAAACCGCCCACACTAAACGTGGACATTGAATTTTCATCTTCTCCACTAGAATCATTCGAAAGATAGGAATTCATTAAATTTATATAATCATTTGCACTATTTTGAATTTGTCTTACATTTTCTCTTTGCTTACGATATAAAATATACGCTTTCGCAACAGTATAATAACCACCTTCCGATAATGTTTTTTCTACACTATCCTGTATTGTTTCTACAGAAACTGTATCTTTTACAATCTTGTTTTGAAAATCAGCTGTAGCCCTCAACACTAACATTTCAATAATTGAATCATCTTTTTTCAAATGTAGAGAGTCAAACGCTTTTGAAATGGCTGAAGCAATTTTTTTTGTATTAAATTCAACGATAGAACCATCTCTTTTTTCAACCTTAATCATTTTCAACTCCCCTTAACTCAACTAAATCTATTTTCTTTTTCAAAATTTCACAATATTCAAGCATTTCTTCTTTTAATGGATCAAAACTATAATTTTGTAAAGGATAACTATAAGGAACTATCACAACTTTTTTAACACCAACCAAAAAATCGGCAAGCTCGACCATAGATTTATAATCCATTTCATCTTTATGAATTCGCAAAAAAACATCATAATCAACATGATTTTCTTTTAACATCCGAATAGATTCTTTAACACTTGATAAATCAATATCCTGAACACCACAACTGATAGAATATTTTGAAGGACAATTTTTTATATCCAAAGAAATATAATCAACTAAATGTTCTATAATGGCCTTGTATAAATGGTTTGAAAACATTCCGTTTGTATGAACTTTTACTTTATAATCTAATTTTTTTAGATATGCCAAAAAAGGAAAGATATTCTCATTCATCAAAGGTTCTCCCCCTGAAATATAAACACCATCTAGTTTATTTCTATTACCCTCTAAATATTTTTTCAAATAATCATTACTTACTGGATAGGTATCTGCTTTTAAAAACACTAAATTTGGATTTATACAATGTGGACACTTAAAATTACATCCTCCAGTATACAAACAGCAAGATAGATGATTATCATATTCAGTCAAAGACAACGGTTTAAACATATAAAATTGTAAATCAAGCTGTCCTAAATCAGCATATGTACGTGCATGATTCGACATTGTTCGGTAAAATTTAGAAAAAACCTTTATTTCTTCCTGTGTTAAATCCTGTGTAATATGATGCCACCAATTCCATCGAATACCATATATCTCAGATATATGTTTTTTTGCCAAAGCCGTTGTATAAAGTTCTTTGGCCCTTTTATCCTTTAAATTTGGCATAATCGTAATATATCCTAGTGAATTCAATTTCTGCACATTTTTTGTTACTGTACCTTTATCATAACCACCAATATGAGCAATCTCTTGTAAAGAAATTCCTTCATTCTCATAAATTTGAATAAGAATCGGTAATTGCGCATAAGTAAGTTCCAAATTTTGGAGCATTTTATCATAATATTTTTGAGTACTACGATATAGAATACTTGAATCCATCAATAAATCATTCTGTTTTTCCATGGTCCTATTATAAACTACAAACCAAAAGAAAAAAAGGACCGAAGTCCTTATTGTGGTTTTGCATCAAAGTGTTCATCACGAACAACAACGTCGTGAGCTCCACCTTCAACAATACTTGTACTTGATACCAATGTAACCTTAGCATTCTTTTGAAGTTCAGGAATTGTTAAACATCCACAGTTACACATAGTATGACTAATTTTTGAAATAGAAAGACCTACATTATCACGCAAGCTGCCTGCATATGGAACATAAGAATCAACACCCTCAACGAATGACATTTTTGCATCTCCACCAACATCATATCTTTGCCAGTTTCTTGCACGAGCACTTCCTTCTCCCCAATACTCTTTCATATAATTTCCATTTACACTTACAATTTTATTTGGAGCTTCTTTAAAACGAGCAAAATAACGTCCTAACATAACAAAGTCGGCACCGAAAGCCAATGCTAATGTAATATGGTAATCATGAACAATACCACCATCTGAACAGATTGGAATATAAACTCCTGTTTCTTCAAAGTAAGCATCACGCGCACGAGCTACATCAATTGTTGCAGTTGCTTGTCCACGTCCGATACCTTTTTGTTCACGAGTGATACATATAGAACCTCCACCGATTCCAATTTTAATAAAATCTGCACCAGCTTCTGCTAAAAATCTAAAGCCATCTCCATCAACAACATTTCCAGCTCCAACCTTTACAGTATCACCATAATGTTCACGAATCCATGCGATTGTTTGTGCTTGCCATGCAGAATATCCTTCACTTGAATCGATACATAAAACATCAACACCAGCTTCTACTAAAGCAGGAACACGAGTCGCATAGTCACGAGTATTAATACCCGCACCAACAATGTATCGTTTTTTATCATCTAATAATTCATTTGGATTGTCTTTGTGAGATTCATAATCTTTTCTGAAGACAAAGGCTTTTAAATGTTTATCTTTATCAACAATTGGCAACTGATTTAATTTATGTTCCCAAATCAAATCATTGGCCTGTGATAAAGTAATGTCTTCATCTCCTACAATCAATTTATCAAATGGAGTCATAAATTCTTTTACTTTGATTGAATGATCCATGCGACTTTCACGATAGTCACGACTTGTAACAATTCCAACCAAAACACCATCTTCTTTACCGTTATCTGTAACAGCCATTGTAGAATGCCCTGTTTGTGTTCTTAATTTAATAACATCTTCTAGAGTGGCTTCTGGACTTATATTCGAATCACTTCCAACAAAACCAGCCTTTGTAGACTTCACCTTACGAACCATGGCAGCCTGAGATTCAATCGTTTGACTACCATAAATAAAACTAACTCCGCCTTCACGTGCTAATGCACAAGCCATTTCTTCACCACTAACTGCCTGCATAACTGCACTTACCATTGGAATATTTAGAGATAAAGAAGGTTGTTCACCTTTTTTATATTTTACCAACGGTGTTTTTAAGCTTACCTTGTCAGGTGTACAGTTTTCATCCGTATACCCAGGTACTAATAAATACTCACTAAACGTTCTTGATGGTTCTTCAAAAAATTTTGCCATTTCAAATTTTCTCCTTCTCGATTGAATCTATTATAAGAGCTGATTAATCTTGCGTCAACCCAAACTCACATACCACTACACTATATGCGCAAATATGTATATTTTTTGTAAATTCACAATTGGAATGACCATTATCAAATAAAGTATGTGCTTCTGAATCCAAATAATATTCATAAGAAACATTCGTAGGATTAAAGAAAACAATACAATGATCTTCTTCCTTCATACATTCATAAACTAAAACTTGATCATAAATGGAATTAAATTGAACTCCTTTTTCAATTTCTTCAACCGTAGATAAGCGGAAGCATTTATGATTTTTGCGAATCTGAATCAATTTTTTAGTATCTTTTACAATTTCAATATGTAAATTTCTTCGATCATAATCTATACGATTATAATTATCTGAACGATTATAGGTATTATCTATATTTTGTTTCGTACGCCCAAATTCTTGTCCACAATGAAGAAAAGGAACACCTTGAGATAATAAAACGAACGCATTTGCCATAACTTGTCTCTTCTCACGAACTGCATTACTTTCACCATGACAACAAGAACGATTTTTATCCCATAAAGTATAATTATCGTGACACTCAACGTAATTTATGACTTTGCATGGTGAATCGAATCGATGATCTAAACAACTTGCTCCAAGGCAACATTGTGTTTCATAAAATAAATCTTCTTGCCCACTCGCAAAGCCTCTTCTAAATAATTCTGAATTCGATCCACGAATTGTTTCTCTAAATCGATCAGAAAAATGGCCGATTCCAGGCATCTTTTCTTGATTTTGACTTGTTGCTCGTAAATCTTCAGCAACAAAGCTAGGCATATTCCACCCTTCACCATAAATCATGAAATCCGGCTTTAATTGTTTACATTCTTGTGCGATTTCATTCATAAAATTTAAATCTAAAACGCCCATTAAATCAAATCGAAATCCATCTACATCAAACAATTCTATAATTTTTTTACAAGTATTCGAAAAATATTTACGTGCCATATATGGTTGAGTATCAATGTCATTTCCACAAAAGCTTCCATTGGAATATTCTCCTTCTCGATTCATTAAAAAGTAATAATCAGGAACAAGATTTTCAAGTGAAAAAGTTTCTTTTTGATATACATGGTTAAACACAAGATCTACATTGACTCTTAATCCAGCTTCATGGCATTTTGCGACTAAATTCGCAAATTCTTCCACTCTAAGTTTAGCGTTCTTAGGATCTAATGAATAAGATCCTTCTAAGCATCGATATTGTGTAGGATCATAGCCCCAGTTATAAAATATATTAGGGTAAACTTCATCTACTGAACCAAAATCAAATACAGGCATCAATTGTATATGAGTAATTCCTAAAGACTTAATATAGGAGAATCCAGTATTTTTCTCCCTTGTTGTTTCATTTTCTTCTGTGAATCCAACAAATGTTTTTGGATGCGTAACTCCAATACCACTTTGTGATGTCATATCACGAATACTTGCTTCATAAATAATCGCATCACATTCACTTTTCATTGATGGTAATTCAACCTTTTTTGGCAAATTCAGTTCAGTTTCATCAACAACAACACTATACTTTGAATTTGGCCCACTAAACATGGTATATGGATCCGTAATCTCTTTATATTCTCCATTGACACGTACAATATATTTGTATTGTGCTTCATTCATATCTTTATATAATATTTTCACAAATAAGCCATTCTTTTGTCGTTCCATACTTTCAACATATTTAATACCTTTTAAATAATAAACTAAATCTATGGAATAGGCAGTAGGTGCCCATAACTTAAATGTTGTATATTTTGGTTTATAATGAACTCCTAAATCATCTCGAGTATATTGAAAATCTTGAGCAAATTGTTGAGTTTTTACGATATGTGAATATTTCGCAATACAAAATTTGCAGTGTTCATCATAAACTTGATATTCTTCTCCTACTTTTAAAGTTCCATTCAAAGATAAAGAATAGTGCGTATAGCCATTATACAAATCACATTGAGATTGAATAGTCAAAGGTATGATACAATCTTTTGAATCTTTCAAATGAAAAATGCGACTGCTTCCTCCAAAAAAATTTTTAGACATATATACATTTAAAAGATTATAATCGTCAAAATAAGCCTCATAGGGTTCTTTCATGCGCATGAAAAAATAACCTCCTTCTCGCTTTCTTATTTTATCATGATAAAGACTTTTTATAAAAAAAATGTTACACTGACAAAGAGGTGAATCAAATGAGTAATTATCGAATAGAACATGATTGTTTAGGAGAAATCAAAGTAGAAAGTGATAAATATTGGAAATCACAAACACAAAGAAGTTTAGAAAATTTTAAAATTGGTCAAGAAATCATGCCAAAATCTATCATTCATAGTTTTGCGATACTAAAAGAAGCATGTGCCAAGGCAAACCTTACATTCTCAAAAATCACAAAAGAACAGTGTGATGCGATTTGTGAAGTTTGTCAAAAAATAGAAAACAATGAATATTTAGATCAATTCCCTTTGCATGTTTGGCAAACGGGTTCTGGAACACAAACAAACATGAACGTAAATGAAGTCATTTCGATGTTAGGAAATGAGTTAGCTGGAAAAGAAATATTACATCCTAATGATACTGTAAATGCTTCACAAAGTTCAAATGATACATTTCCTGCTGCTCTACATATTATGATTGCAAGACAAATACATACTGAACTTTTACCTAAGCTTGATGCGATGATTCAACAATTAAAACAATTGGAAAAAGAAAATGAAGGAATCATTAAAATTGGAAGAACTCATCTTCAAGATGCTACTCCTCTCTATTTTTCTCAAGAACTAAGTGGATATCGTTCTATGATTGAACATAGTAAACAACAAATTGTTGATAGTCTTAAATATATATACGAATTAGCATGCGGAGCTACTGCCGTTGGTACAGGAATTAATTGTCCGATAGGATTTGATAAGGTTGTTACAGATCTTATTTCAGAAAAAACAAAAATCCCATTTATCCCTGACTCAAATAAATTTCATGCTCTAACAAGTAAGGATGCTGTTGTATATACGAGTGGTGCATTAAAAGGTCTTGCCTGCAACTGTATGAAAATCGCAAATGATATTCGCTGGTTAGCTAGTGGTCCTAGAAGTGGAATTCATGAAATTGATATTCCTAGTAACGAGCCTGGTTCTAGTATTATGCCAGGTAAAGTGAATCCTACACAATGTGAAGCATTAACAATGGTTGCTGTTCAAGTTATGGGAAATGATACCGCTATTGGAATTGCGGCAAGCCAAGGTAATTTTGAACTAAATGTTTTTATGCCATTAATCGCATATAATATTGATCAAAGTATTCAATTACTAAGTGATAGTATTCATTCATTTACCATCCATTGTTTAAATGGATTGAAGGCGAACCAATCTAAAATGGAAGAAAATTTAAATAATTCATTAATGCTAGTAACATGTTTAAATCCTATTATTGGATATGAAAAGGCTGGTCAAGCAAGTCAATATGCTTTTAAAAATAATCTTTCTTTAAAAGAAGCCATCCTAAAATTAGGATATCTAACTAGTGAAGAATTCGATGAATATGTTCAACCTGAAAAAATGATTCAAAAATAAAAGAGATCTCACACGAGATCTTTTTTACATAATAGGACTAAATACCTTAAGTATATTTCTATAAATTTTTAAGAATACATTTGTATTTATACATTCTTCCATTGTAACTAGATGACTTTCACTAAAAATCTCTTCAAAATCTTGTTTAATATCTTGAATACATTTTGTATCGTACATCCATACTCCGCATTCATAATGTTGATAATAAGACCTAAAATCCATATTCACAGTTCCTACCAATGCACTTTTATCATCAACTAAACAAACTTTGCCATGAATAAATCCAGGCGTATATTCATAGATTTTTATGCCCGTTTTAATGAGTGGCTCATAATTAGCTTTTGTAACCTGATAAACCATTTTCTTATCCGGAATTGCAGGAACAACAATTCTAACATCCACTCCATTTTTTGCAGCCAATTTTAAAGATGAAGTAACCTCTGAATCTAAAATCAAATAAGGAGTTGTAATCCAAAAATAATCTTTCGCATAAGACATCATATTTAAATGCATGCTTAAGCCAGTGTTATTATCATCTGTTGGTGAATCAGAAAAAGGGATAATATATCCTGAATATTCTTTGTTTTTAAGTCGTCCTTGATCCAAAATAAACTTTGAATAAAGTGTATGGTTCTCTGCTTGATAATTCCATATTTGTAAAAAAGAAATTGTAAACATCTCAACTGCAGGTCCTTTAATCATACATCCCATATCTTTCCAATGTCCGAATCGTTTCTTAGTGTTAATATATTCATCAGATATATTACACCCTCCAGTAAAAGCAACTTTACCATCAATCACTAAAATTTTACGATGATCTCGATTATTCATTTGTATCGCAAGTTGAGGGCGAATCGGATTAAAAACATGAGTTTGAATACCATGTTCATTTAAAAAGTTCTTATAATCTCTAGGAAGATAAGTTAATGATCCCATATCATCGTAAATGACACGCACATCAACGCCCTGTTTTGCCTTATCCATCAAAATCTGCAAAATAGTATTCCACATCATTCCTTTATTGATGATGAAAAATTCCATAAAAATAAAATCATTTGCTTTTTCTAATTCCTGAATAAAATGCGAATATTGGTCTTCACCAGATTTAAAATAAGTAACATCACAATGATCATAAATAGGAAAATAACCATTCGACCATGACATGGCTACCATTTTATCAAGAACGTAATTATCTTCTTCTAAATTTTTAAGAACTTTCATATTTTGAAAGGCATATTTCTTATAATCTGAATAAGCTTGTCTATCTTTTGCCATTAAAGCTTTTGGAATTTTTCTATTACCAATCAGTAAATAAATTAAGCCTCCAAAAATAGGTAAAGACATAATCAATAAGACCCATAATAATTTAGAACTCGAATCTGAATCTCTGTTTATAATATGCATCGACACACATAAACTAAAAATTACAAGAAAATAATAGATAATAAAAAATCTTTGAGAGAAATATTGGATTAGAACTAAAAGTCCAATAATCTGTAGTAATAATGCAAAAACAATAAAAACAGGTTTCGATTTAAAATATTTTAAGAAACGATACATATTCTACATTCCCCCTGTTCTGCATTATACGATATTTATACATAAAAAGTATATTTACA
>CAVBGZ010000024.1:0-22234 GCA_963595075.1 Waltera intestinalis | reverse complement strand
ATAATAAATTATATAATAAATAAATATTATAAAATAAAATTAAATAAAGAATAATAGGGGGAGGACAGAATATATAATGTTAATAAATAATTCAATAGATATTGACGAATCGGTAATCGGAACAGTATTAGGATATGATCTAGATTCAAGAGAAATCTACGTAACAATTCCAAAATATATGATGGGATTAAATAGTACTGAATTACATAATAATAAAATATCTTTAAATAAATCCAATATTCAGAATATAAATAATTTAAATTTATCAGATTATATTAATAAAACTAATTATATAATTGTCAAACCTAAAGATTATTCAGATCCAATCCCAGAAATAGGAAGTCATGTTGTAATAAGTTTTATAGAAAATAATATTCAGAATGCAGTTTATGAAAAATTCAATCCTAATAATGATTATCAAGTAATAGAATCAGAACGATATCCAAAATATTTCAATTTATCAGTTGGAGATAAAACTGTAGAAGTTAAAGATTCAGATACAATAACTATAAATGTTCCAGAAGATTATAAAGTAATTTATATAGAAGAAGATAAATCTAAAACTTTCAACTTAATAGAAAATGAAAATGTAGATTTAACAATTTCAGAATTAAAGTCTTCAGTAGAAATATTACTAAAAAATATGAAATATTTAGTTAAGAAGGAAAAAGAAACTGCAATAGAAACTTTAGAGAGTATCAAATCAAATTTAGATTTATTGAAATCAGAAGTCTTAGATAATCTAAATTCAATTAAAAATTCTCTCATAAGTAAAATAAACATTAGATTAATAACAATTCTCAATGAAATAGATTTTGAATCAATAAACTCAACTATTTCAGAATATAACAAGAAATATACTGCATTACAAGACATAATCACTAAATATGAAGAACTAAATAAATTCTACGAAAATTATTATCAAGAGAATAATAAATATCCAAACGAAGATTATTCAGATTTAGTCTCATTAGAAAACTTAAAAGAACAAATACAAAGTAATTACTCAGCAATTCTAAATTATTCAGATTTAAATCAATTTAGTGAAACAATCACAGAGTTATTAGATAAAATATCAACTACTAAAAATATCAAATTCAATTACGAACAAAATCTTATAAAAACTTTAGATGAAGCTAAACTTTTATCAGACATAGATTTCCCTAAGAATGAAGACTTAGCAGATTATATTTCCGGATCATATGCAATCACCGGTTATTTCTCAGATGAATTCTTAAAAAATAAATATGATAGTACTAAAGTTACAAGAAGTATGAATCTCTATATAGACGTTTTGAAATATAACGAAGTAGTTTTAGCTATTGAAGATCCTAACGATACCAGCAATTATGATTTTGTAATCTTTGATGAAACTGACTATCCAAGCTATATAAATCACTCAATTCAATTATTTATTGACGGAAATGAATTGGAGTATGATTCAGAACTAGGAGCTTATTTGGTTAGAATAGCGAAGAAATCTGTAGGAGAAACGGTTACAAGACAAGTTATCATTAGTGATGATGAAAAAGAACTAATTAATAATTCAGAAGAATTTACTCTAGCAGATTTAATACCGAAAGATGAATGATCTATTAAAAAATATAAAATAATAGAAAGAACAATAAATTATAATAAAAATATATAAAGGAAGTGCTAACGTGGCAAAGAAAAAAGAAGAGATTATAGACGAGATTCTAAACGATCCATCTATAACGGAAGATTTACGCAAACAAATTAAAGAAGAAGCTAAAGCAGAATTAGCAGCTCAAAATAAACAACAAACTCGTGAAGTTATTTATGAAATCTTAAAGATTTTCGGTCTTGCATTACTAACATTATTTGTTCTTATTGCATTTGAAACTTTATTTGAGGTTTCTTTATTCGGAGCAATGTTTAAACATACAGATTACAAATATTTCTGGAATATTTTATCAAGTGGCGGATATAAGATAGATGGAACATCTTTCTCGACTGACGCAGTTAATCAGATGTATGCAGCATCTGGCTTTAGTGGAACATTTGATGAATGGCTTGCCAGTGTAAATGCAGCATTTATCACTCCAGCATTCGATGACTGGTGCCAATTTAGGAATCCTTGGCTTCCAGCTACAATTATTACAATGGTGATGATTTGTTTAGGTGTTGGTTTAGGTTTAGTTTATTCAATTGTTATCAACGATGTTATCAGCTTTGTTAAAAAGTTCAAGACTCTTGGTAAGAATATTGTTGATTTAGCTGCTGAGAATATTACTGACGCACTAGAAGAGAATAATATCACTACAAAGAAATCTGAGAAAAAAGGTTTATTTGATGATGATGACGATATATCTTCAAGTGTTTATCAACCAAAAACAGAAGATGAACTTAAAGAAGAGAAGAGGGTAGCTAAAGCAATTGCTAAGGCTAAGAAGCAAAAAGAAAAAGAAGAACTTAAGAAGCAACAAGAATTAAATGCGGCTAACTTAAAAAATGCAACAGATGATGATCTAGATGCTCTTTTAAAAGCCCCTCATACTTCGGTAGAAGAAGCTAAACTAAAAGAATTGGGACTTGGAGAAACTACTCTAAAGCAAATTGTTCCTACAGATGTGCAAGTAACAGCGAGAACAGACGAAGACGAATAATAACAAAAAACGAACAAATTAAAAAGCAGAATAAATAAGTTCTGCTTTTTAATATTTTTTACCCTCGAACAATACATTATGAATAAAACATTTTGGATGTGATAACGATGAAAACAACAATGCAAAACCTTCTAATGTTCTTAGGAACTCGTAAAGAAGTCGATGAAGCTAGCGTAGTAAATAGATGCTTCTATTTTGCTTGGGATACTGGTGAGATTTTCTTAGGAAACAATCATAATTCTAAGACAAAATATGGAGGATCTAGAAAAACATTGTCTGATACAGATATTCGAAAGATTGTCGATTCAGAAATGCTACCTCAATTGGCAATAAATAATGAAACAACTAAAGACATTGCTTTGAAACAAGATTCGTTTATAAAGAATATAAATGAACAGATTAAGAACGTAGTCTCTAAAGTAGATACGATCAATGATAATACAACGGCTTATGTTAAAGAGCAAGTTGATGCTGTATTGAAAGACATGGAAACTAGTTTCTATACTAAAGATACTATCAATGAGATGTTGGCTAATTATTTGAAGATAAATGATTTCAACACAAGTATTTCTAATTATTATACAAAGACGGAATCTGACAAGAAATTCCTACTACCAGTTTCAGGAGATTATCTTTACAAGAATGTAATTAAACTGAATGGATACTATCTATGTACATCAGATTATACTTCAAATGACTACAATTTTTATTTAGGAACGATTTATCAGATTACAAACGGTCGCGTAACCGAAATTGCTTCTGCGGGTGGAGGTGGAGGATCTGACGTTAGCGTTAAGATCAACGCTTTCTTAATGGATGGAAAGGATTATATTCTTAAGCATCTTGGGTACCTTTTAGGAGCAAATACCAAAGTTCAAACAAATATTCAAAATGGAAAATATATTAGCAGCTCTGCATTGAAGCTGGATGATGATCTAATTACAGATAGTGTTCCAACAGATAATGGTGACCAAATTAAATTCTACAATTTATCAAGCACTTACTTAACTGCTGGACGTCATAAACTTTCGTTAGATTTATTAACAAAGACAGGAAATCACGTCTCATCTGATATAAATATTGATATTGTAAGGCCATTTTATTATGGATCTGGGCGAGATACAACTCCTGAATTCGCTCAGCTAAACAAAGGACCAGTTGCTCTTAGTCCTAAAGGAAAATATGACATCACGACTACAACCGAATTTTCTTATATTTGGTTTGCGATTCCAATTAACGGAAACGATGCAATGAATGTTTCAGATGTTACCGCAAACGGATTCATAGTTCCTACAATAACTATGGTTAGAGATGATTATAGATTTATAAGGTCTGCAAATGCTATAAAACCTGGAACTGCAACTATCACTTTAGATGGCTCTGCTAGTTCAGTATTCAATTAGGAAGGTGAAAAGCTATGGCAAGTAATGAAATAGATATTTATGGTGTGCTTAATGCTGCTACGATAGATGGAATTCTAGCAAAAGCTGAGCAAATAAGTATTCCGAAATTTGATGGAACAACAGACACCGTTCTAAATTACATCAAGCACAACGCTCAATTTAGAACTGCTGATGAGATCGAAGAATATGTTGCTAGCAAATCAACTGATTCGCTTTTATTCTTTGCAATCACAGAAAATGCCGTTTATAAAAAGTCTCACATCTACTATTACTCGGGAGTAAATTTCCAAGTAGAAGATTTGACTCCAGAAGGAACCGGTGGTGGAAGCGGAGATTCATCTAAACCAGTTTTAACCATTACAACTACATTTAAAGACGAATATTCTCTAAATGAAACAATCACAATCAACTATTATTGGACTTCTAAGAATACCGGTACTGGACGTATTTATGGTATTGTTGATGGAACTACAATGTTGAGCCGTCGTGAATCTCCAACTGCTTTAACTGGATCTACAAGCAAAACTTGGGATATCAAAAATTTAAGTCGTGGAAAACATGTTATTGAAATGTATGTTGTCGATTCGGCTAATACTGCGTCATCTCCTAGATTTACAGCTACTTTAATCGTTGGTGGTTTGGATGTAGAATTGACTTACGATGAATCATCATATCAATATGCTAACAAAGATTTAATAATTCCTTATAATATTTTGAATTCTACTTCAGATTCTGCTAGATTGTATGCCGCAGTCGATGATGGAGACGAATTCTTAGTAACTGATGCTAAAAATATTACAATTCCAGCTGTTTTGATGACTTCAGGAAGCCACACTTTGTATTTGAGGGTAGAAACATATACAATTAAAGATGGCGTAGAGACAGTAATTAAGACTAGTGAGAAAAAGAGCTACCGAATTGTTGCTGCAGAAGAAGGAAAAGTTTATGTAACCACTTACTATAACTCAACGCAAGATAAGACCGGCGATGTAACTTTAGTTAGTACAGAAGATGGGCAAGAAGTTCAATTCCGTTATAATATTATCGAAATTAACGGCGCAACTTACTATACAACTTATTATTTGGATACATATGACGAAACTTTCAAGAACAATATTGCTACTGTTAAACTTGGTAGTGTTTATGATAATACCGGAGTTCGTGCTTATTCTAAAGCATTTACCGAAGGTTTCTACAAGCTTCGTATCGAAGTAGTTTCTATTGCGACTGGATCTAAAGCAACCTGTGAATTTAAGCTGATAATTGCAAAATCTTCACTTTATACAATTGATCCTATTACAGATGGATTACAACTTTGGCTTGATTCATATGGAAGATCGAATAATTCCGATGATAAAACTGAATGGGTTGATAAATCTGGAAATAATGTAAATGTTGAGCTTCATGACTTCAACTATTCTAATAATGGTTGGGTACTCAATGACGACGGAACTTCGGCAAATTATCTTTTAATAAACTCTCGTGCTTATGTAAAGATTAATCTTGAACCATTTGCTAAAGAAATTGATGATGGTTTAACAGTTGATATCGAATTCGAAACCCAAGATATTTGTAATGCCGATGCAAGAGTAATTTCGTGTTATGGAAAGCCAATTGGATTCTTTGCAAATACTTCAACAGCTAGATTGGGTTCATCAGCATCTCCAACAGAAACTGTTTATAAAACAGAAATTAAAAAAGATGAATTTGGTGCAGAATATGAACGTACTGATAAAACTGGTCCATTCGAGATCGATTTCAGACAGAATACACGAACTCATTTAACTTATGTAATTTATCGTAATAAAACTGGAAGCGAGACAGAGAACGACTCATACCCGATTCCAGTAATGGCGATGTATATAAATGGAATTCTAACCGGAGTTCAAACAATAAATGCTGCTGCAGATAGTTTTAGATCATTACCGGGTCAATATATTTATCTAGGATGCAGCCCCCATATTAAAGATGTAACTGACAAAACAGACACTATTGCGAATGGAGTTCTTGAGAACTTCGGTGAATGTAAGATTTATAATCTAAGAGTTTATAATCGTGCATTAACAGCTAAAGAAGTTGTTACAAATTACATTTATGATATTAAAGATCAAGACACTCAACAAAACAAAATTAAATCAAACAAATTGGGTCAAGCTGCTAATGATACTAAGAAGCTAATTCCTGAAATGACATTTACAATGTTTGATTCAGATTTCGGAGCAATTAGTAAAGCAGCAAAACAAAGAGCAATTATAAACTATGTACCTACCGATGGTGGAAGTTTAGCTTTCGACGATTTCGGTACAGTACAATGGCAAGGTACATCTACATTGGCATATGCTGTTAAGAATTACAAAATATTCTTATATAGCTCTAGTGATATGAGCAAAGTACCTCCAAAGATTACTGTTGGTGATGATGGCGAAGAAATAGAAGAGCCTCTTAGCCAAACAGACGCAACTAAATTTTTATTCTCAAGTGCAGCCAATTTAAAAGCTTATGGTGCAAAGCATAAAATTGATATTGGCAATGGCATGAAAGAGTCAAAATTCACATTAAAAGCCGATTTGAAAAATCCTTATTAGTCGGCTCTAAATCAAATCTAATATACGGCGAAGTTCCTGAAGAGGATAACGCCTAGGAAGAAGTATAATGGGTTATATTTACGCACACAGAAATAAAATAAATAACAAAATGTACATCGGCCAATCATCTCTGCCATTTGGAGATAGATTTGGCGAGAACGGAAGTTCTTATCTAAGAATAACAAATGGAAAGTATCGACATCCTAAATTTGCAAATGCAATTAAGAAAAATGGTTGGGATTCATTTGAGCATATTATTTTGGAGGATAGTATTCCAGATGAATTACTAAATGAAAGAGAATATTTTTACATAAACAAATATAATTCTTGTGAAAATGGGTACAATTGCAATTTAGGAGGCGATAATGTTGGAAACGATACTTCTAAGAAAGTTTTTATGTACTCAATAGAAGGAAATTTCATTTCAACATTTAAATCTTGCAATGAAGCAGCTAGATATCTGAAAACAAAAGATAATATTGAATATTCTATCAAATCAATCTCATCTCAGATTTCTAAATCTGCTAAATATGGAAAATATTTTCATTCTTATAGATTTTCTTATACTAACAGTTTAATAAAGCATTCAGATTATAAAGGAATTCCAATTAAAATTTATTTAGAATCTGAAGGAATTGAGTTCAATTCTATAACTGATGCTGCTAGATACCTGAAATCTAAAGAAAAGTGCGATACAAAGTTAAACTCAATTGTATCAAATATTGCTCGTGCGTTAAAAATAAACAAACCTTATAAAAATTATTACTTCACCTACAACGACTAAATGATTTGACCCTTATGGGATGCAATAGTCTGACCACTAGCTATAACAAAATGAAACTAGTGAGGAATGGTCAAGTGTAAAGACACTTTTGGAAGAACCATTCCCGCCGGTAAATCCGGTCATAAAAGCAACAGGGTGTATATGGATTCTGGTCACTGGAGAAATACTGGAAACGCAATGTTCTTAGCTTCTGAAATGCACACAGAAGATACCCCAGTTCAAGAGTTTATTCCGTCTTGTCGTACAACTATTTACGGTTTCCCTATGAGACTTTATATTAATAAAGTTCCTAATAGTGAAGCATTAGACGACGGAACTCCAGATGATACAAAAGGAACTAAGTCTTCTCTAGGAATTTATAACTTCAACCTAGATAAAGGCTGTACAGATTCTCTTGGTCTTTATGAACAAGATGATCTTATTAATAAACTAGATGAAGTATCTGCAAGAGAGTTTAAAGAGAAATATCCTTATTTCGAGACTCTTTCTTATGAAATCTCAGCCAACTCAGATTACTCAGCAGGTGCTTTTGCTAAAAATGATTACAAATCAATCATTGAAGATTTTGAGTGTCGTTTCTTAGATGAAGATGATATCCAAGATACTCGTTATTACGGAACATACAAAATCTCTGATGGAAATATCACATTGAACTCTACAAATAAATGGAAGTTCAATGATGATGGAAGTATAAAGATTACTAAATTTATCGCGAATAATCTAATCACAGGAACTTATAATATCTCAGGTGATTTAACAGACAGTAATACAACAATTAGCTCTGCTATGTGGAATATGAACTTTGTTGAAACTGGGGAAACATTCTATGATGAAATTGACGATAAAACAGCTGGAACTCCAGCAACTGCAACTTATGTAATTCCTAATTATTTAGATTGCGACGACGACAGAAATGTTTCTGAATCTGAATTAAAGATTAGATTCTATGAGACTTCTGAGAACGAGGGTTACTTCTTACTTCATGAAACAACTGGGCAAGTTTATATGAATGCAAGAAGCCACTTAAAGCGTCTAGTAAGTTGGGTTATGGATGCAGATGATACAACATTCTATAATGATTTTGAAAAGCATTTTAATTTGTCTTCTGTAATTGATTATTACATTTTCGTATTTACGATCGGAATGGTCGATAACTTAGGTAAAAATATGATGATCGATACATACGGACCAGCTGCTAAAGGAAGAACTTTCAGCATTGGTAAGAATAAAGACAAATTGATTACTTATACTGACGAAGAAGTTGCTAAATATGACAATTATTGTTGGTATTTGCACTTCTATGATATGGATTAACAAAACGGTCCATGTAAAACTTTTTCTGATATATGGCGAAACTCCTGAAGAGGATGACGCCTAGGAAGGATTTTTATCCACCTACAACGACTGAGCGAAAAAGACGTAGAAATACGTATGCAACAGTCTGCACACTGAATATAACAAAACGAAATCAGTGAGGAGTGGTCAAGTGTAAAGACACTTTTGGAAGAACCATTCCCGCCATGAAAATGGTCATAACTTCTTAAGCAGAAGGAAGTAACAGATGGTCATGCTTGTCACTAGATAACTCTGGTAACGTCCGTTTCGATACAGATATTGAAATGACAGCCGGTGTATATAATACCTCAAAGTCAGTTCTATGGACTAAATTCCAAAGAGTTTTCTATAATGAAATTAAAGCCCGTTATGAAGAACTACGTAAGACAGAAGTCTTTACTGTAGATAACTTCATGAAATATTACTACGATAAACAAATCTCAATTGTTCCTGAAATGGACTACAATAACGATTTCTATAACAAATATCTTGAAACAGAAGATCGTCGTCAATATTTGTCAATGATGCACGGCTCTCAATACGAAGCAATTTATAAATGGATTGAAGAGCGCTTATACTTCGTTGATACTTATTTTGAATATGGATCAGAATATTCAGCTCAATGTACAGTCCGTGTCGAACCAACTAAGATTGATATTACAACAGAACCGATTGTTTATAGTATTTCAACTTACGTGCCAGCTTATATTAAAGTTGTATTCCGTAATACAGATAGCGGACAAGGTTATGTAAGAAAGAAAGTTAGTAGAGGACAAACCGTCGATTTCTCTGGTTTCGTTAATACAACAACCGACCAAGAAAATATCATCTTCGACGCAGGAAATCTAAAGTCAATTGGAGATATTTCTAAATATACTCCAAAGCGTGTCTTAATTGATACTGCGACTAAACTTACTTCGTTGATAGTAGGAACCGACGAGAATCCAAATCCAAACTTGTCATCTCTAACAGTTGGTAAAAATACTTACTTAACCGAGATAGTAGTTGAACAATGCTCTGCGATGAGTTATTCTCTAGATGTTTCGGGATGTACAAACCTAGAAAAGATCTCTACAAAGGGGTCATCAATCTCTTCAGTTGTATTACCAAGTGGTGCGCCTCTTAAAACGCTTTCACTTTCAAAAGACACAACACAAATCATCCTTAATAACCTTTCAGTATTGGAAGATTTTGATATTGAGGATACTAAGAAATTAACTACTTTAAAAATTACAAACTGCCCTACTCTAACCGGCTTTAAAGATTCTAATGGAAACATTACAACCGGTAAATTATGGGAAAGCTTGTTATCCAAATATGTGCCTACGAATAATCTTACAACAATTTCATTTGAAGCATATGGATATATTCCTAATTACAACTTCTTAGATGCAGTTGCCGAATTAGCAAATTTATATCCAGATAATTTTGATATTTCAGGTGAGGTTACTTATAAAGGTTCAACTATTCCGCAGCTTTATTCTTATTATCGTAAAGATTTCCCTAACTTAACAGTTCATTATCCAGATGTTAATAATGTTTCATCAATGTTTGAAAGTTATAAAAATATCAATGCTGTTTGGTCTAGAGATGAGGAAGTCGGATCTGATCTCAATATTACCACTCAAAAGTTCTATTATTGGACAGATACGCGAGAGGGTGAATTCCCAGACGATGCTTATCGTACTTATCAAGGTAAGAAAGGCCGTCTTCTAGATTATTACGATGATAAAGATATGAAAGTTTTAGCAGATGAGATTAAAGAGCTATTGGCCCCATTCTCAAGATTCACAAATGTCAATTCAATGTTCAGAAATATGAACGTGCTAGAATATCTTCACGACGATACTTTTGATAATATTGATTTAACAGATGCTTCTACAACTTACATGTTCGATGGCTGCAATACTTTGAAATATTTTGAAATTCCTAAAACTTTAACTTCATTAGGAAGTTACATGTTCGGAAACTGCTATAAATTAATTGCTTATATTCCTTCAAGTATTATTTCAATAGAAGAATCTTCTTTCTACACAAATAATCACGACATAGGAATGCACCCAATTCTATTATTTGAATCTAATGTAAATAGAGATAGCGACCCAGGAATCCGCGATGCTCGTTACAGTATTAAACGAGATGCTAATAATCTGAGGGCGTTACAAACAGAAGAAATAACATATTCTGATCCTGGTGAAAATAATAAACAAATCAAGTTATTAATCAAGTATTTTGCCGATAAAGAAACTGATTTAAAATATGTAAAAGAAATTACCAACTTAGAAGGAAATTCCGTCAGCATAACAGATTTCAATATGATTAAAGGCGATGGATACGCAAATCCTCTTGGTATTATAGAAATTCTACCAGGCGCTTTAAAGAATGTTAAGAATATTCAGAAAATTGCAATCCCTCCATTCAACGCTCATGAAATAGTTTCTGATGAGTCAGATCCTTTGAAAGAGTTTGAATTGTCTATTGCTAGAATCTTTAGCGATGATGCATTGGTTGCCGCTAGTAGAGCAAATATTACCTTCAATGAAGTTTATATAATCTCACCAACTAATAGTATTAATCGTGTAAATAGATATTTCTTAATGAATACAAATCCTACTTCAGTTTATATCTCTCCAAACTTCGTATCTATTGAGACTTCTGCATTTGAATCTTGTAGTGCAAGTACAATCTTTATTACAGGAGTAAAGACAAATCCAGCCAGCATGAAACTAAAGAAGATTGAAGATAATGCCTTCAAAAATTCTGGCTTAACTGAAATATTTATTCCAGATACAGTAGAAAGTATTGGAGAATCTGCATTCGCTGAGTGCCAATCATTCACAAAACTAAAATATTCTCTAGGAATGACTTCTATTCCTGCACGTTGCTTCCAAAATGCTCTTAAAGGAGATTCTGGTACAACAATGGAATCTATTGAAGGATTTAGTCCTAATATTACAGAAATTGGCAACTATGCATTCGATGGAGCTACTAGCTTAGGAATCTTCCTACCAACTAGTGGTGAAAATAAAGAAACTGATTATGATTGCTATTT
The DNA here is from genome assembly GCA_963595075.1 of Waltera intestinalis. Classification (GTDB taxonomy): domain Bacteria; phylum Bacillota_I; class Bacilli_A; order Erysipelotrichales; family Erysipelotrichaceae; genus Holdemanella. The sequence goes on along the minus strand of CAVBGZ010000024.1, from coordinate 10,448 downwards.
CAATTCATTTGGAGACACAGAAGGTAATAACGAGTATAAGAACTTAGATTACTTTACAAATCTTCAATCAATTGGAAACTTTGCATTCAGAAATGTTCATGGAATCACTCGAATTAATATTAAACCAACAGTTACTCAAATTGGTGCATCTGCATTCTACCCTCCAGAATCTGGCGGATCAAATGAGACACTTTTAGTTTGGGATACTAATGGAGATTATAGTAATCTAGAAATTGAAAATTCAGCATTTATTAATCGACAATTCTGCTGGTTATGTGATACCCATGGATTTGCAGATAAAGAAGTTTCAGATAGAATTATCAAGAAAGTTGTTTATATTCCTAGAGTTAAGAGAATTTCAGCAGAAGCATTCTCGCCTTACTCAACAACAGAAGGTGAAGCTAAACTAGATTTTGTATTAACTCAAAGAGAGCCTTTAGCTGATAATGATGGCTGGACAGCTAATTTCGTTACAAATTGCTTAGACATAATATACAACTTCCATGACGTAATTGAATATAATAGTGGATTTGATGGAAATAGCATTACAGATGCACTTTATTTCTTAACAAAGGATAATAGTGAAGATGAGACAAGTTATAAAGCTCTTTTAGCTAGAATGCTACGAGACGATACAACAGCGTATATCCCAACAAAGATCAATTATCAAAGTCAAGATTATATCCTAACCGAGATTCTGGATGAAGCATTCATTGAACATGATAAGAACCTAAACAATATTTGGTTCGAGAAAGATAGTGAAATCCGTCGTTTAGGAAATAACTTCTTCAAGACAACTGGACTTATCAACATTCTAGTTGTTGATGAACACGGAACACCAATTACAGAAGATGGAAATAGTCTGTTTGTACCTAAGTCATTAGTGACATCTACAGAATATCCAGAACCGATTGGGGAAGGAAATCCTTTCAAGAGTACAAGCTGGTTCAAACAAGGATCTGCCGGAGTTACTGACGATTATGTTTATTTGAATGAATATTGCATTGGATATATTTCGGCCGATAAATCTAATCCAACATTAGCGTCTGGTGGAAAAGTTGTTAAAGAAGGAACTAAATATATTTATGAAAGTGCTTTCAGTGGAGAATCTACTTTGAAAACATTTACATTCCCTTCTACTCTAGCAAAGATTTACAAGAACGCATTCTCAAACTGTGCTGCATTCTCTGTACTAGATTTCTCTCCTTGTAGAGATTCTTTAACTTACATCGGAAATGAAGCATTCATGGGAGATAGCTCTCTAGAAGAATTAAATTACACTAAAGCAGTAAATTATGTTGGAACGAACGCATTTAGTAACTGTACCGGATTAACAACGATTACGTTCGAAGAGGGTACTTCTATGGACTCGACTTCAGAACCAATTAATCCTTATGCTGACACAAATGGCTTCAACACAATTATTAAAAAGTTTGTTATTCCTAAGTCTATGGGAGAATTCTTCAAACAAGGCGGACCTGGATTCAGTATGTTCTCTAAGCTTTCTAACTTGAAAGATTTAATCATCGGTGGAATTGCTTATGAAAAGAAAGATCTTCCGACATTTGAATCTATGAATCTAAACGAGGACGAATTAGCAGAATACTATGGAAATGGCGATTATGCATTAGATTTCGCTACAATTACTATGGACGATGGAACAACTTTAGGCGAATATTATGACTTCGCGAAGTATAATACTAAACCTCTTAAGTTAAAGACAAATACTCCATATTTCTATGCGCCAATTACTTGCTATGAATCTGATTTGAATATTTCAAACGTAACAACTGAATATGAAGCATCTGATATCTTGAGAATCTTATTAGGATTCAGAAAGAGAACAGATGGATCTATCAACACTCTAACAGCGCAGAGATCATTTGTTAATATTGCAACAGCCGCAGTATTCATGAGTACTGTCAATGGTCGTATTTCATTTAAGATTGCTGAAAAAGCTTAATACGAAAGTCAAGTTTAATCTTGACTTTCTTTTTTGTTTATATATTATTTTAATGTACATTTGAGAGATTATTTAATTTTAATGTAGGCGACAATTAACCAGCATCTAATTGTTATTAAAATTGAATATGAAGGAAGAAAATAATATGGAAAATGTACAATTAAATACAATGACAAGAGAACAAAAAATTAATTATTATGTTCTAAGAGACAACAAGGTAGTAATTAGAAATGGAAACAGTAAAACAGGAAAGAAAGTTGCGACAATGAGCATGCCAGCATCATTTACTTGCAGAAAAAATGCTCCTTGTAAAGAAGGATGCTACTGCTTGAAAGGATGCCAAACATGGCCAGTGGTTGTTGCTGCTTATACTAAAAACTATCGATTATGGAGAGAGAATCATGATGATTTCTTTAATCAAGTTTCAGATTATCTAGATCGTCACAATTTCAAATGGTTTAGATGGTTTGATGCGGGAGATATTCCTGCACCTTGTTTTATTGAATACATGGTCAGATTAGCTAAGAATCATCCAACGGTGAGATTTATGAGTTTCACTAAGCAATATGAGTGGGTGAATGAGTATCTAGCTAATAATGATGGAAAGCTACCAAAGAATCTAAATATTGTATTCTCAAACTGGGATAAAGATTGGGAATTTGAAAACCCTTTCAATTTACCAGTTTCGTATGTAAATTTTACAGATTCTAGCAAGAACCGAGACATACCACAAGATGCTAAACAATGTAAAAATGATTGTTCATCTTGCTTTAGATGTTGGTTACTAAAGCGAGGAGAATCCGTAGAATTTCATCAACACTAAGAACTAGTCAATACTAGTTCTTTTTTTCTTTAAATTTTAAGCAATTGAACAATACATTATGAATAAAACATTTAGGGGTTGATAATATGGCAGACGAGAATAAAGTTATTGTAAGATTTAACTCTATCGCAGATGATGGAGAAGATCAAGATATACTTGTTGAAGGCCCAGTTAAAATTTATAAATCAGTAGATAATGTTGATGCTCTAGAACTTTTAGAAGTTCCAGATGATGAAGATGTTTTTGTCTATGTTAGAAATGTTATCAAATCAAATACTAGACAACAATCTGCTTTTTATCTTCATAGTTATGCAGATGATACTTGGAAAGAAGTTCTTCTAGGTGGTCACTCACATCACAATAAAGAAATCCTAGATCAGCTAGGTAATATTGATGTTAAAGATTTAGCAGATTCTAATAAAATTTTGACAATAAAAGCAGTAGATAAAGATGGAGTCGAAGGAGATTATGCTTACCAATATAAGCTAGAGTGGGTAGATTATCCTACAGAATTGCCTGAAATTCCGGTTGATATGCAGGATAGACCAGTTTATCTAACTGTAGAGAATGGAAAATATGTTTGGAAAGATGAAATAATTCCAGCACAAACATTCCAATATAAACAAGTCATAATTAATTCTGAAACTCCTGTAAAAGAATTTGAAGTTGATGATCTTAATTACGATGAGAAATATGATGAAATCTTAATCTTTGATGGATCTAATTTATTGACAGACGTAGAAGTTGAAGTAAGCTATGATTCTGAATCCGGAAATAAAAAAGCGATTCTGAAACTAACTTCAAATGATGAGAATATTGTTTTTGAAAATGGAGAGAAATTAACACTTCTAGTAATTAAATCTGGTGTAGCCGGTTTTATGAACCAGCTAGCAGACGAATATATGAAGAAAACCGACGTAATTAATCTACTTTCTGGTGGATCAATTAGCTTAGATAAATATGCAACCAAAGAAGATTTGAAGAAATATTCTGAAGTAAGTCATTCACATTCTCAATATTCGTATGTAGGGCACCTTCACGATGATCGTTATGCGATGTATGATCACGTTCATAGTCAATATATTACAAAATCTGGTGTTTATAGTGCGATTTCTTCAGTTTTAGCTAATTTATTAGACGTTGAAGATCCAAATATAACAATTGACAATATTAATGACACCTTAGGCGAATCTTACAGACTTTTAAAAGATGAGCTATTACAAGAAATCACTTTAAAAGCTGATATTACATATGTAGATGATCAAATAAACATTTTAAAACGAGATTATCTAAATGCGGATAATATAAGTATTTCAGTTTCTGGTAGAACTTATACTTTAAAAGATTACATCTCAATGTTGGAGTCTTCTCTTAGCTCAATGTCCAATAAAACTACAGATGTTAAAGTTGCAGCGAATATTAAGGTTCAAACTGCTTCTGGAGTAAATATTGGAGGATACTCTAATGGAGATGTTATCAAAGCAGATACAACTCTACATGAATTTATTAGCACTCTCATGACTCAGAGAATCGCTCCTAATTTAGCTAAGCCATCAGTAGATTTAGTTATTGATACAGAAAATGAGAATTATGAAGCTGGTAAGAAAAATGCTAGATTTTTAGTAACAGGCATTTTTAATCAAGGTGATGCTGGACAGATTTTAACAATGACCCTAAAGGTTACCAAAGGAACTAATGTAGAGACATATACTTTACATAGCAATACTCCTTATGCTGTCTATGAAGATATTGACGAAAATGAGCCAATTAACTTTTTTTTGGAAACAACTTATGAAAAGGGAGCTTCATTCGCGGATAATCTAGGACGTACAGAATATTTTATTCCAGCCGGATCAGTTACAACTAATAAAGAGATGAAATTCTACAGGAAATCTTTTGTTGGAAAATACCTTCCAGAACTTGGTTATCGTTCAGCTCAAATTATAGACACTCCAACAGGAAATTTCACTCTAAATGTAAAGGGATACAAGAAACTAAATGATATTATTTTAGCGTTCCCGCAAAATAAGAAAATAACAATTCAGTCAGTTTATTATAAAAATCAAGGTTGTGAAGTATTTGATTTATTTGATTATAAGCTAGACAATATTGCTGGAGCTGACAATTATTCAGCAGCTTTTTATGATATTTATACTTTCCACAGCGATGTAGATTTAGATCAGAATATGAACTTCGAAATTCAATTAAAAGTAGGTGAGAACTAATGGCAGAACCAATTTTAGCACTTAGGGGATACCGACGTACAGGTTCATTCCCATTAGATTCTACAACTTACTTTGAAGATTATGAAGAAGCTTTAGATTATATTCACAACGACGGATCAGTTTATGCTGGTCAAGTAATTTCACTAAACGATGCTCTACGTAAGAAAGTTAAGATGTACTACGTTACATACGACACTGATAAAGACGCAGAATTCAAATATAAATTAGAAGAAATTGGTGCAGGCGCTTCTGGAGGCTCTGGCTTTATTAATTATAAAGGCAAACTAGAATCTTACACAGATTTATTAGAGATTGACGATCCTAAATCAAATGACATGTATTATGTTAGAAATGACACACATGCTGGATATACTGCTTATATTTATCAAGATGGAAGCTGGACTAGAGTTGATCTAGGAATTTCAGTTGCAACAGCTAGAAATGACGGTATAATTACTAAAGAGATGTATAAATCTCTAGTTAGTAACACCGAAGCTATTTATTTCTCACCAGGATCAGGAAATCCAGATGAAAATAAGTTTATTGATTTTGATACAACTGGAAATACGGATTCATTGAGAGTGATGAGTACCGATAAAGTTCGAGAGACTATTTACTCTTTAGTAAGTGCTAATGAGCCAGAGATCACAATTACAACGACTCCAGATATTTCAGATGTTCTAGCGGGTTCAGGTTTCCACGATATTTATATCATGGTGCAGTACAAGAAAAATCGTGGTGGAGATATTATTCGAGCAGAATTAACTTCCGGATATATGGCAACAGAAATCCTTACAGATGAAGATTTTGAGTACGATCAAGCAACAGACTCTTACATTTACACAAAGGTTCTTTATGGAATAACAATCGTAGCAGATCAAATGAAAAATTATATTTCAGCATCATTAGAGTATGACGAAAACAAATCTACACTTACTCCTGCTGGAAAATTAACTAATACATTTACAATTAATGCTTATCAGAGATTCGATTATCGCTACGGATACTATAAAGATTCTTTAATGGTTTATACTAAAAATTATTATCTAGGTTCAGATGCCCCTAGAGCTAAGGAGAACACTAGTTATAATGTTGAAATTAAGCCAGATTCAGATAACGGAATGAATCGCTTGGATATTCTTACTCCATATCCTCTAAAAGAACTTTATTATGTTGAAGAAGATATCGACATTCTTTCTAAAACTTCTGTAGTATATACTTCAGAGGGATATCTTTACACCTATGAAACTTATTTAAATTACGCAATTTATGGTTCTATGCACTTAGTTGCACGAACTTAGAAAGGCAGTGGTGTGTTATGGAAACAAATTTTACACCAATTTTCAAAGGCTTTGAGCGTGTTTCGCAAACGCCACTAGATAAATATAGCGTTTTCAATAGTAAATCTGAAGCTGAAGCATATGCTAACGCCGGAATGGACAATAAATCTCCTGCATATGTAGGTCAAGTAATTGCTGTCAAAGCCAACGGTAAAGTAAATGTCTTCGTTATAGATCAGAATTATTCTTTAGTTGGAATTGCCTCTGGCGCAAGTTCTGATACGAGTTCATATTTTGAATTTAATTACGGAACTGCATCTGGACAATTTGGACTAACCTTAGAGCCAGGAGCATATCTTAAACAAATTTCCGTTACAATATTAGAAGAATTTGATAAAGATGCTACATTTGCAATTGGCTCAGAAACAGAACCACAAAAATATATCTCTTATGATGATATAATTTCTACTGAGTTAGGAACCTTTACTTATTATTTTAATGAGGTTGCTGATGGAATCACTCAAATTCTATTATGGTTCAAAGATGAGCGAGCTTCTAAAGGCCGTGCTCTATTAAAAATAAATTAAAGGGGTTGATGCAAATGGCAAAAGCAAAACATACACAACAACTAGATAGAATATCTAATAATGAAGTCCAATTAGGACTTAAGACCGGAGCTATTTTATCAGCTTCAGAAGACGCATTCTCTACAAATAAGTTAATAAGATATACAGACGATATTACACGTATTGAAAGCCCACAAGATCTTATAACTAAAGGCTATGTAGATGATGCGTTTGATCAATTAAATAAAAACATCACTTCAGCGCTTTCAATTAGAATTGTGCCTGGTAAGAGAATCAATACTGAATACAACTCAGGAAAAGAAACACTTGAAATTGCTTTAGGTGGAGCATACATTCCGGATTTCTCAAATAAATTCTTATCAGAGACTAAAAGTGATAAGATTTCGTATCCAGTAGAAGCTTTAAAAGCTGCAGATGATTCTTATTACTATTCTTATGGAGTATTTACTGGACAAACAGATTCTAAGTATGGAAAATTTGCAGCAAGCACAGCAGATGCAAATGCTGGTATGGGAGCAGTTATTTCTGCAATTAAAGTAGATAAATATGGCGCGGTTATTGGTGTAGATTATAAAAAGATTTCTACATCAGATCTTGATAATACTGGTGGAGCTTACGATAATTATCGTGCATGGGTTCTTAATGTTGGAGATCAATCCGTAAATGTAACCGGTGTTGCAAATGCTCCTAAAGATGGAGAGAAACCAGATGCTACTTATGGAAATACTTATGAACTAGAATTTGCTGGTTCTGGTATTACTCCAACGATCTCAACTAGCGGAACTAAGCATAAACTTACATTTACCCCTTATCTTGATCAAGATTACTTAACAATGGTAGGTGCAGCTGGATCTGCCAATGCTAAAATTTCACATAAACTTCAAAGTACAACAGGCCAACCTTTAGTTTCTGTAGCTAAGGTTCTTAAAGGTACTGTAGATGCTGCTGGTCACATCACAAGTGTTGAATCAGTAAATCTAGATGACCTTGCTGGAGATTTTGACTTAAAAATTTATGGGACTGGCTCTGGAGAATCTCTAGAGAAGGGTTTAATTCATGGAGTAGATTCTGCTCATACAGATAATAGCCCATCAACTTCTACAATGTTCTATACATCAAATGGTAAGTGGGCAGGAATCCCTTATAAAGAAGTTAAAATTTCAAATGCTAATACAAATGAAGATGCTCCTTTAATTACAGGTTCAGATGATATCACTGGGCTAAAGAAAGTTAATACAGCAACTATTAATCCATCTACAGGAGAATTAAAAGCTAAGGCATTTACTGGTGATGGATCTAAGATTACAAATATTAATGCGGCTTCCATTACTACAAATGTTTTAAATAATAAAGTTATTCCTACAATCCCTCTAGAAAAAGGCGGATTAGGAAGAGCAATCACTAATTCTGATCTTAATTCAGTTTTAGCGGTTAAGGCAGATGATGATGGAAAAACTTCAGTCACAAGCATTCAAATAGATACAGCAGATGGCGGCTCTGGTTCTACTTATGTTTTAACTCAAGACAAGAAGAATTTAGAGAATATTAAATTTACATCTGTAAATGATCTAGTTGATACTGAGTTAGATAATAAAAATACTGTTAGAATATTCGCAACAATCGGTTCTGCCGATGGATCTACTTACAGAGTAGATGGAGACGGCGCAGCTGTTAATCTTCAAGATGTTCTAGCTACAGTTCATTATAAAAAAGGCTATTTATTTAGAGCAACTTCTAATTTTAATATCAAAGATTCAGATAGCTCTAAAGAATATGATTACAAAGTTGTTAGTGGAGATTTAATCTACGCTATCAAAGATTATAATGAAGCGGGATATCCTAAGTTTGTTGTAACTCCAGCTTATAAAGGAGCGACAAAGACAGAGAAATCTGATACAAACGGAAATATTAAGATTGATGACACAGAATATACTGTTTATGAACTTCCAGAAGCAGCAAATTCTACTTTAGGTGGAGTTTATATTGATTCAGAATTATCTACTACTGATAATGACGTCCATGTACCAAAAACAAGTGTTGTTACTGCAAAAATTAATGACGTTGAAACTAATTTAAACACAAAGATCGATGATGCTGTCGCAAAATTAGAAGATCAAATCGGTTCAACTGGTGGAGATTCTAAAGATTATGTTGATACTAAGCTTGCAGAGCATTTAGCAGCCGAAAATCCGCATAATATTACAGCTGCAACTGTTGGTTTAGAAAAAGTTGTAAATGCTGTTATGGACGAAAATCCTACCGCTGACTCAGATAATTATGTTAAGTCAAGTGGTGTCTATAATGCTATTGCAGATGTAAATACGGCTATCGATACAGTTGCAGATAATTTAAAATCTCATAAAGATGATACACATAATCCACATGGAGTAACTGCAGCACAAGTTGGATTAGGCTTAGTTGTAAATGCGAGCATGGATTCTGATCCTAAGAAAGGCTCAAGTAATTATGTTAAATCTGGCGGTGTTTATTCTTCAATAAATGCGGTTGATACTAAAGTTGATACTCTTACATCTACTGTTAATACACACCTGCTAGCAACTAATCCGCATAAAGTAAATGCAGCACAAGTTGGTTTGGGTTCAGTAAAGAACTATGGAATCACTAAAGCAACTAACGACAATGGTGATAGTGGTAAAAAGGATATTAAAGATTCTAATGCAGATTATTCTGATATCATTAAAAATGCTGATGAAAAATATGCGTCAGAAGGTTTAGTAATCTCTTACGTAAGAGATATTTATGATAATATCAATGATGGAACAAAAGAGTTCGAAAACCTAACAGTTACTGGCAATTTAAATGTGCAAGGTGCTGTAACATCACTAGAGACAACTAACCTAGAAATCAAAGATCAAATGATCGAGCTAGATAAGCGTTCTGATAAATCGGTTCCTCTAGCAGGTTATGCCGGTCTTTATGTTGATAATTATAATGGGGACACTATAGATCCAAAAGCAGTTGCTCTAGCATTTGATAACACCGGAACTGCATATGTTGGTCATGCTAAAATTGATGAAAACGGATTAATTTCTAATTCTGAGAACGACTTACAGGCTATTGCTACACGTACAGGATTCGGTGAATCCGATATCGTTGTTAAATATTGTGCAAATAAGAAAACCCTAGTTCCAGCAGTTGAAGGGACAGATTATTTATCAAACACTTCAGTAGTTAATGCTGACAATGTGGTTGGAACTCTTGGTAGCGGAGTCGTTTATCAAGGCACTCCGATTGAAGGAACTTATTTAGCAAATATTAATGCTAAAGATATCACAGACGGCGATTTGGCTTACGACAGAATTTCTAACTTAGTAAGCAAGTCTGGTGAAGGGGATAATGGCAACGAAAATGTACTAGCTCGTGTGGATCATACACATTCTGATATCAAACAAATGATAACAGATCATGAAGCAGATGAAAGTAATCCACATAATGTAACTGCAGAACAAGTTGGATTAGGCTTAGTTGTAAATGCAAGCATGGATTCTGATCCAACTAAAGGCTCAACTAATTACGTTAAATCTGGCGGAGTTTATACTTCTTTAAATA
>CAVBGZ010000023.1:0-23610 GCA_963595075.1 Waltera intestinalis | reverse complement strand
AATGACGGAAGCATCAAAATGGTAGAAAAAAAGGAGGCAGACAACGATTAGTTGTCTAGCCTCCAATAACGCTACAAACCGTTTTGGGGTATATGCCGCCCCTCAACTTCTTGAAGAACAATTTCACCTAACCCCATCTAATTTTGTTGCGCCCATTTTTTTGGCAAGTAAATTTACTTGTTTTTTTTTAGTTTGTTTAAAATTTGTTTAGAATATAGGTTTATAATACAGACAAATATGGAGGACATTTATGAAAGTATCTAAATATAAGTGGTTATTTTGTTTTGCTTGTTTAATTTTATTTATATTAATTCTTGAAGATGTATTTGAGAAAGAAATTATGACCATAGATGTTGAAGGATATAAATTTATTTCGCATAACCTCATTTATTCTAATGTGACTCCTATTATGAAAGGTATAACATTTTTAGGTAGTGCAACATTTCTTATTCCTCTAATTATTCTGCTTTGTATCTTTATCAAAAGTAATCTTATACGATATTCTATCTGTATTAATATTGTTTTTATTACAATCTTGAATCAACTTCTTAAGTTTATTATACAAAGACCACGACCTGAAAAATTTCGTATTGTTGATGCTTCAGGCTATAGCTTTCCATCTGGACATTCTATGGTCAGCATGGCTTTTTATGGCTATTTAATTTATTTAGTTTATCGATATGTAAAAAATAAATATTTAAAGTATACAATAATTCTTGTTTTAGCCTTGCTGATTCTTTTGATTGGAATAAGTCGTATTTATTTAGGCGTACACTATACAAGTGACGTTTGTGCAGGCTTCTTATTGTCTTTATCTTATTTAGTAGGATATACGCATTACATTCAAAGATGGTTAAATGAAAAAACCGCTTAAATTGCGGTTTTTTTTAAATTAGCATAAATATAATTCCAGTACATATAGCTGTTATAAATAAAATAGAAATAACTCGGAATATATCCTTTTTTCTTGCATCATAACGGATCATAACGACTAAACCTAAACCGGCATTTGTGATTAATCCCGCTAATAATGAACCGAAAGATAATTCGCCACTCGTAAATAATTGAGTGAGTACGACGGTTGCAGCACAATTGGGAATAAACCCAAAAAGGGAAGCAAGGATAGGCTGCAAAATACTATTGTGAAGTAGTATGTTTGATAAGTTTTCTTCACCAATACCATTCATAGCCATCGTTAATACGAAACTTGTGATGAAAATAAAAATATAAATCTTTAATGAGCGTATCAGAGCACTAACTAACATCGGGTATTCTGGATAACAACAAGGACACCCACTTGCCTCTGGTTGATCTTCCTCGTATTCTTCTTGTTCTTCTTCATCCTCTTCCATATCTTCAAAACGTAATATTTTTTGATGAGGAAAAATTATATGATCTGTAATGATTCCAACAATCATTGCGATAATGAGTTTTAGAATTAAAATCCATAATAATGACGAATACATATTTGGATTGCTGATTAAGATTGGAATGGCTTCATCGCTAGTCGCAATCATAACACTTACTAAAGTACCTAATGTTATATTGTTTTGTACAAATAACATAGCAGCAAGAATACTGAAACCACATTGAGGGATTAGGCCAATGAAAGCACCAAGTATTGGTCCTAACTTTTGTAAGCCAAAAAATAAACGATCATCCGTTGTTTGTTTTCTTTCAAAAAATTCTAAGACGATGTACGTTATATACAATAAAGGTAACATAGTCCACGTGTCGTGGATTACATCTTTTAATATATCAAATAAAAATGTCAAATGAGTTCCTCCTAACTCTATTTAGTATACACAATATTAAAAAAAATGCACGTAAAAAGCAGGTTCTACTTTATTGCACCTGCTTTATCATCAATAACAATTTTTTTGTTTTGTAGACGTATTTGAATATAATCATGTACGGCCGCATAAATAAGGGCAAAAATTGGAACCCCTAAAAACATACCTACAACTCCACCTAGAGCACCACCAACTGTTACGGAGAATAGAATCCAAAATCCAGACATTCCTAATTTATCTCCTAAAATAAGTGGTTTAATAATATTTCCGTCACATTGTTGTAAAATAAAAATGAAAATAGCGAAAACCAGAGCCGAAATAGGATTTATCAACAATAAAATAATGATGACAGGAATAGCACCAATAAATGGCCCAAAAACTGGAATTACATTGGTAACTCCGACAATCAATGCAATCATGCTCGCATAAGGAAGTCCTAAAAGTAGAGCACCTATATAACAAATACAACCAATAATTGTTGAATCAATAATATTTCCAACGATATATTGCTCAAAAACAACTTTAGCATCTCCAACCCAAACCGTTAGGTAATTTGCGATATTCTTATTAAATATTGAATAATTCAATTTTTTTATTCCTTTTACTGATTTTTCTCGATCAAGTAAAATATAAAAAGCTGAAACAAGAGCTAAAATAAGATTAATGAATCCTTTCACAAAACTATACGAATAAGATGCAATTTTTGGAATGGATTCAGTAATGGCATTTGTAACATTATCTGTAAAATCAATTTTTATAAGGATATCTTCCACTTGTTTTTCTGAAATGTTCATTTTTAAGGCAAAATTACGAACATATTGGAACAAGGTATCTGAATAGCTTGAAAAGTTTTTAGAAAATTGGCGAATAGAATGCAAAGTATTTGGAATTATTATTGAAAATACTAAAACTAAAAAACTAATTGCCAAGATAAATACGACAAAAGTCGCTATTAATTTTTTTGTTTTTTCTTTTAAATTAACGTTTTTTAAGACTTTCATTTCAATCCACTTTTCAGGATTGTTTAAAATAAACGCAATACCTAAACCTAATAAGAAAGGAAGAAGTATACTTAATAGTTTTTTGAATCCCTTAAATAAATCGGGTATATGATTTAATAAAGAAAAAAATAAAATGGCTATAATCAAAGATATAGAATATTCTAAAATTTTTTCTTTCATATCTTGTGTGAACTTTATATGCATAGAAGAAAATAACCTCCTTTGATTATTTTAACACCTAGAAAATATTTTAGAAAGACATTATAATACTTCTATGGAAAAAATTTATGAAGGGGCCATCTCCTGTAAAGCCCTATTAGAATCAGGAAATCACATCTATAACACTTTATATATAGATAAGAAAAAAAGAACAAAAGATACTAAATATTTAGTTTATTTAGCAAAATCAATGAATGTAAATATAGAATTTTTAGATCGCACATCCATTGATGATATGGCAAGTGGGAAGACACATGGTGGTATTTTATTAAAAGCAGAAACACGTCAAATTGAAATGTTAAAAGACCAAAAACTTACTGGATATTGTTGCTATATTGATGGAGTGGAAGATCCATATAATTTAGGAAGTATTATGCGAACATTGTATGCGACCGGAGCCGATTTTTTATTACTACCAAAAAGAGATTGGTCTATTTCAGAAGATAAGATTTTAAAAGCAAGTGCAGGTGCATTTGAAAAATTATGCATTTATTATGTAGAAAGTGATCAAAGTCTTGTGGATATTTGCAAAAAAAATAATTTACCTATTCTTTGTGCAAATCGAAAAGATGCTAAAAATTTATCTGAATATACTTTTCCAAAAGATTTTTGTTTAGCATTAGGTGGCGCATTAAGGGGGCTTAGTTCAACAATAACGAATGCTTCTGATCAAAATATTGTGATTGATTATGGAAGAGATTTTAAAAATGCTTTAGATAGCGCAAGTGCAACCGCTATATTTAGTTTTGAAATTTTAAGACAAAGAAAACACAATACGATATAATAATGACATGTTGATTAATGTACTTATTGAACACAATTCTATAAAACAAACGTTTACATATCAATGCATTGAAACAGTCGAAAAAGGCTGTCGTGTTCGCGTTGAATTTTTAAATCGTATTTTAGTGGGATTTGTTGAAGAAATTAATGTAGTATCTTATTTAGAAAATATTAAACCTGTTATTGAAGTTATTGATAAAGAGCCTTTATTGAATAATGAATTAATGCTCATTGCTGACTACATGTCCAAAGAATGCTTAGCATCTAAAGTAAGTTGCTATAAAACAATGCTTCCACCAGCTCTACGCCCTGAAACCAATCACTTTCATATCGTTTATGAAAATATGGTTTACACAAACTCTAGTGAAGAAGTATTGACGCAAAAACAAGAAGAATTTTTAAAAAATCATATTTATCCTGTTCGCTTAAGTGAATTAAGAAAAGAAAGTGTTTCAATAACAAATTCATTAATAAAAAAGGGCTATTTTTTAATTAAACAGCAACCTAAGGAATCTGTTATCACAATGGATGAAATTGAAGACACTAATCATTCATTAACAGACGAACAAGTCAATGCGATTCATACGATTCAAAATGGGAATAATTCTGTTTTTCTTTTACATGGAGTGACAGGTTCTGGAAAAACAGAGGTGTTTTTACATCTTGCTCAAGAGGTTTTAAATCAGGGAAAACAAGTTCTTTTTTTGGTTCCAGAAATTGGATTGACTCCTATGATGATTCAGCGTGTTCAAGCTAGATTTAAACAAAAAATCGCTATTTACCATTCTAGATTAAGTGCACAGGAAAAATATACACAATATAAATTGGTTAAAGATAATGAAGTGGACATTGTTGTAGGTACACGAAGTGCATGTTTTATGCCTTTTAAAAATTTAGGATTAATCTTAATGGACGAAGAACATGATACGAGTTATAAACAAGATAATACGCCTCGATATCATACTCGTGATATCGCTTTATTTCGTGCTTCTTATCACCACTGTAAAATTGTTTTGGCAAGCGCTACGCCTTCATTAGAGTCTTATTCTCGTGCTTATAAGAACCTGTATACTTTAGTTGAATTAAAAAAACGTATACATTCTTTGCCGGATATTCAACTTATAGATATGAAAAAGGAAAAGGTGAATTCTGGTTTATCTTTAACATTGATAGAGGGCATATCTCAAGCATTAGAAAAGAAAGAACAAGTTATTTTATTATTAAATCGAAGAGGATATTTACCGATTGTTAGATGTAGCGATTGTGGACACGTACGTGTATGTCCGGAATGTGGTGTTGCTCTAACGTATCATAAATCAAACCATGTTTTAATGTGTCATTGTTGTGGTCAAAGTTTTTATTTTGATGAGAAATGTCCGAATTGTCAGAGTACAAATTATTTTAAAACCGGTATGGGAACAGAAAAATTAGAAGAAGAAATTTATAATTTATTTTCAGGTGCCCATATTGTACGTATGGATGCAGATAGTACTCGTAAAAAAAATGCGCATGCGAATCTATTAAAAGAGTTTTCTAGTCATGGAGATATTTTACTGGGAACACAAATGGTTTCTAAAGGATTAGATTTTGAGAGAGTCACTCTTGTTGGTATTTTAAATGCAGATGCAACACTAGCAAGAAATGATTATCGAGCAAGTGAAACAGCTTATGAAATGCTAGAACAGGCAAGTGGTAGAAGTGGTAGAGGTGCTAAATTAGGGCGTGTTATGATTCAAACCTTTGATCCGATGCACTATGTAATGCAATGTATCTATTTACATAATTATCAATTGTTTTTTAAACAAGAAATGAAATATCGTCATCTTGGAAATTATCCGCCATTTGTTTATTTGTGTTCATTAGTTTTTAGTCATACAGATATAACAAAAGCTATGGAAAAGGCACAAAAAGCCAAAGAATATTTTGTGGGACTAAAAGTATTAGGACCTATAGAAATTGGTATGCGGCAAAAAAGAAAACGAGTTCGTATCATTTTAAAATGCAAGGATGATCAAAAACTTCATAAAATTGTTGATGAATATTTAAAAAGTACAAAAGATCAAGTGGATGTGGATATGCATCCTTTAATGTTGGAGGAGTAATTATGCGCTATTGGGTATTTAAAGCTTTAGATCAAGTCATCAATCAAGGGGCTTATTCAAATCTATATTTAAGAAAACATTTAAATGAAGTAAATGAAAAAGATAAAATGCTAGCAACACAAATTTATTATGGAACAATACAAAACTATTTATATTGCCATGAATGTTGGTCTTTGTACGCTAGAAAAAAGGTGAATAAAAAAATTGATGTACTCTTGACGATGAGTGTATATCAACTTTTATTTTTGGACCGAGTTCCAAATTATGCCATTTTAAATGATGCTGTGTCGATTGCTAAAAAACTAGATTACAAATCATCTGGATTTGTGAATGCGATTTTACATAAGGTAAAACCAATTGATAATCCAACAATCGCATTAAAATATTCATTACCAGAATGGCTATATAAAATGTGGGTTGGACAATATGGACTTGATACGGCAAACAAACTTACTTCTTCCTGTACGGCTACATTACCTATCTATGTTCGTAGAAATAATACAAAAATTGAAGAATCTGAATTTATTAAATGTAAAGATTTTGAAAAAGACAAAGATTTATACCTGTTTAAAGGAAAAGAATATTTTCAACATGAATTTTATAAACATGGTTATATGAGTGCACAAGATAAGGGAAGTTATGAAATTGTAAAAATGATGGATTGTAAAGAAAATGAAACTATTTTAGATTGTTGTGCAGCACCAGGAACTAAAACGATGGCAATGGCTGAAATGATGAACAATAAAGGTCATGTTGATGCTTTAGATTTACATGAACATCGTGTTCAATTAATTAAAAATGATTCACATAGATTAGGGTTATCTATTGTGCATCCACAAACTCAAGATGCGTGTAATCTAGATGGCTTTGTTCAATATGATAAAGTGTTATGTGATGTGCCATGTTCTGGATATGGAGTGTTGGCAAGAAAGCCAGATATAAAACTTCGTATGAAAAATACAGATATGGATACATTAATTCCTTTACAATATTCTATTTTATGTAATGCGAGTCAGCATGTTAAAAAAGATGGATATATTGTATATTCAACTTGTACATTAAATAAGAAAGAGAATGAAAAACAAGTTCAAAGATTTTTATTAGAGCACAGTAACTTTGAATTGTTAGAAGAAAAAACAATTTTTCCGGATGAAAAACAAGATGGCTTCTATATGGCCAAACTAGTGTGCAAATGATATAATTATGAATTAGAAGTTGAGGTGCTATTTTGGAAAGTTTATATAGTTTAAATTACGATCAAATGTGCGAATATGCATTAGATCATGGGTGGAAATCCTTTCGTGGACATCAAATTTTTCAGTGGTTATATCGTAACCGCGTCTTTGATATTGATGAAATGACGAATATATCTAAAGATACAAGAGAACAACTTAAATCAGAATTTATTGTTAACCCGTTGAAACTTATTAAAAAACAAGTTTCACATGATGGAACTACTAAATTTTTGTTTCAAACAGAAGATGGTGCTTTATTAGAAAGTGTTATGATGATTTTTGATTATGGTAAAAGTGTCTGTGTTTCAAGTCAAGTTGGTTGTAACATGGGTTGTGCTTTCTGTGCAAGTGGATTAACTAAAAAGAAAAGAGATTTAACTTCTGGAGAAATGGTGGCACAGGTAATGTATGTTCAAAAAGAGTTAGACAAAACGAATGATCGTTTATCTCATATTGTCGTTATGGGAACAGGAGAACCTTTTGATAACTATGATAATGTTATGAACTTTTTAGCAACCGTAAACCATGATCGAGGACTAGGAATTGGATCTAGACATATTACAATTTCCACTTGCGGTGTTGTACCTAGAATTTATGATTTTGCCAATGAACATACACAATATAATTTAGCTATTAGTTTACATGCACCGAATGATGATTTAAGAAATAAATTAATGCCTATAAATCATGCTTATTCATTAAATGAATTAATGGATGCTATTCGTTATTATGGTAAAGAAAATAATCGTCGATTAACATTTGAATACATTCTATTAAATGGTGTAAATAATAAGGAAGAACATGCTAAACAATTGGCAAAGTTATTAAAGGGAATGAACGCATATGTGAATTTAATTCCTTATAATGCAGTTGATGAAAAAGGATTTAAGTCTGTAAATCATGAACAAGCTATGGTATTTTATGATTTGCTCATGAAAAATCATGTGCGTTGTACTATACGTAAGGAACATGGCAATGATATTGATGCAGCTTGTGGTCAATTGCGTATAAAAGAAATTAAGAAAGAGGGAATTTAAATGCAGGTGTATGGAAATACAAATCTTGGGTTAAAAAGAAAATTAAACGAAGATGATTACTGCATTGCTCATAATGATAATGATGAATGGATGGCCATTATCTGTGATGGAATTGGTGGAGCTCAAGCTGGAGAAGTCGCAAGCCATATTGCGGTTATGACAATGTATGAAGCTTTTTTAAAAAATCCTGTATTTAAAAAAGATCGGGATGTTGATAGTTGGATTCGTGAAAATTTAAACAAAGCCAATGATTTCATCTATTCAAAAAGTCAGAAGAATTCAAATGAAAGAGGAATGGGAACGACTGCTGTAGGTGTTGTTATTAGTAAAATTGGCACATACATTTTTAATGTAGGGGATTCTCGGATTTATGCATTATACGAAGATGGACTTATCATGATGAGTGAAGATCATTCGGTTGTGTGGCAATTATTAAAAGAAAATAAAATTACTTTAGA
Source organism: Waltera intestinalis (assembly GCA_963595075.1). Lineage (GTDB taxonomy): Bacteria > Bacillota_I > Bacilli_A > Erysipelotrichales > Erysipelotrichaceae > Holdemanella. The sequence goes on along the minus strand of CAVBGZ010000023.1, from coordinate 14,982 downwards.
AGAAGCTAAGTTTCATCCACAAAAAAATACATTAACAAACGCTCTAGGAGTTTGGCATGTTTTTCGTATAGACATTAATAAAATTGACCAATCTTACAAAACTTTGATGTTGAGTTCAGATGGTTTACATGGATATGTAGACAAAAGTAATATTGATTCCATTGTAAAAGATACTTCTCTTTCTTTAGAACAAAGAGTAAACACTCTAATTGCTAGAGCAAACCAATCAGGTGGATATGATAATTGTACCGTTATTCTTATGGAAAACGAGGATGATTAAGATATGATGGATATTATAGCGAATCGGTATGAGATTCTCTCTTTACAAGGACAGGGAGGAATGGCCGATGTATATAAAGCTAAAGATACAATCTTAAATCGTGTCGTTGCCATAAAGGTATTACGTTCAAAGTTAAGCGATGATGCTATGACTCTTGTTCGTTTTCAAAGAGAAGCAAGTGCTGCAAGTCGATTATCTCATCCAAACGTTGTAGATATCTATGATGTAGGTGAATATGAAGGTATGCACTATATTGTTATGGAATTTATTCGTGGACGTACATTAAAAGAGCTTATTACACAAAGAGGTTCATTGGATGTGGATGAGGCAATTGGAGTTATGAAACAACTTGTCAGTGCAGTAAACCATGCGCATGAACATAATATTATTCATAGAGATATTAAGCCTCAAAATGTTTTGGTAAAAGATGATGGAACAATTAAAATAACAGACTTTGGTATTGCGGTGGCAAATGATACTGTGGCACTAACTTATAATAATACAGTTATGGGTTCTGCACATTACTTAGCTCCTGAAACAACGCAGGGAAAGGAACCAAATCCTCAAATTGATATCTATTCTTTGGGTATTGTTTTTTATGAACTTTTAACTGGAAAGGTTCCTTATAAAGGAAAGTCTCCAACAGAAATCGCAATCAAGCATTTACGTGAACCTATGCCTTATGTAAGAGATTTTAATCCACATATTCCGCAATCTGTAGAAAATATTATTTTAAAAGCAACCGCGAAAGATTTATCACAACGTTATATGTCTTGTAAAGAAATGTATTACGATTTACAACACTGTTTAGATCCTGAGTATATAAATATGAAAAGAATTCAATTACGACAAGTGGATCAAGATTTTATGAAAGTTGATAAAGGGCATATAAAGTTTGTTGAAGAAGAAAATGAAAAGCCTAAGAGAAATTGGATGGCGATTCTTATGATTTCTTTGGCGGTTATTATTGGATTGGTCGTAATTATTCTACTCGCTAGTATAACAGGTATTATTCGTATTAGTGGCTTTTTAGGTTATGAGACAATGCCAAATATTGTCAATTTAGATCAAGATACAGCTATAACTACTCTTCAAAACGCAAATTTCAATACGACGCATGTTGTGTTTAAAGAAAAAGTAAGTGATAAAATTGAAAAAGGTAAAGTGATTAAAGCCAATTATAAAACGGGGGATGTAATTTTAAACGATACGAAAATAGTCATTACAATATCAAAAGGAGAAAGCTATTTGATTCCAGATTTTAAAGATGTTACGTTATCTGAAGCAACAAGTATCCTTAAAGAAAATTGTCCAAATATTCAAATTACTGTTTCATATCAAGGTACAAAAGATACAAATCCTGGAATTATCTTGAAACAAAAAGGATTGACTCCAGGAAAGAGAATTGACCCAGATAGTGATTCTAAAATCTATTTTGAAGTGAGTACGTATCCATCAATTATCATTCCTTCGGATTTGATTGGTCAAGATGTAACAAGCGCAAAAGAAGAATTGAATGATTTAGGAATTGCTTGTGTGACAAAAGCTATTGATAATGCATATGGAGGCAATGAAGTTGTTAGTGTAAGTCCAGATGTTGGCACTGAATATGTACAGGAAGGAACGGACAGCGTAGTTACGCTATACTATAATTAATATGATGGAAGGTAGAATTATAAAAATCATTTCAAATCAATATACGATTCTTAGTGATGATGAGCTAATTGTTGCCAAACCAAGAGGAAAAATGAGAAAAGGGTTAATACCGGTTGTTGGTGATTTTGTAGAGTTTGAAAAAATTGAAGATACATATCGTATTCATTCTATTTTACCTAGAAAAAATCAACTTTTAAGACCGGCTATCGCAAATGTGGACCAAGCCTTAATTGTTACTAGTTTAAAAGATCCAGATTATTCAGCCCATTTATTAAATCGTTTGATTTTTTTGGTAAGCCTTGCTCATGTTGAACCAATTATTTGTGTGTCCAAATTAGATTTGATTGAAGATAAAGAAGACATCTTGAATGATTTAAAATTATATAAAAAAGCAGGTTATACTGTTGTATATTCTTATCCAGGAAGTGATGATGATGAGCTTGAGAATATTTTAAAAAATAAAGTAAGCGTTCTATGTGGACAATCTGGAGCTGGAAAATCTTCTTTATTAAATCGTTTGAATCCAGATTTCCAATTGAAAACACAAGCCATTTCAAAGGCATTGGGTCGTGGTAAACACACAACACGTTATTGTGAATTACATAAAGTAAAAGATGGCTTTGTGGCAGATACTCCTGGTTTTTCAAGCTTAGATTTTTCTAGATTAGATACAAGTCAGTTGGATTTATGTATTAAAGATTTTAAACCCTATTTAAATTGTTGTCGGTTTAATGATTGTAAACATATAAATGAGCCGGATTGTAGTATAAAAGAGGCAGTAGAGAATGGATATATTAATCCATCTATTTATGAGGATTATAAGAATATTATAGAAGAGAGAGGGAAACAGAGATGAATGAACTTGTAATTGCACCATCTATTTTGTCGTTGGATTATTCAAATGTTAGCTTTGAATTAGAGGAGTTAAAAGAATCAAAGGCAAAATGGTTACATTTTGATGTTATGGATGGACATTTTGTTCCGAATCTTACTTTTGGACCTGATATTTTAAAAGGGTTTAAAAAGGCATGTCCTTTGTTTATGGATGTACATTTAATGGTTACTGACCCAGAAAAATATGCACCCGTATTTATTAACGCTGGAGCGGATCTTGTGAGTTTTCATACAGAAGCATTGAATAATGATTTAAAAAAAATAAGTAATTTGCTAGACCAAATTCATTATTTAAAGGCTAAAGCTGGAATTGTTGTTAAACCAAATACGGATATTCGTCTTTTTGAATCGGTTTTAAAGCAGTGTGATCTTGTTTTAGTCATGAGCGTTGAACCTGGTTTTGGAGGTCAAAAATTCATGGTCGATATGTTGGATAAGGTTCGTTGGTTAAAGGAATATCGTGAGAATAATAATCTTAACTATCGTATAGAAATTGATGGTGGTATTAATGGAGAAACTTATAAACTTGCCGTTGATGCAGGATGTGATACTTTAGTTGCGGGTAGTTATGTTTTTAAAAATGGAATCAAAGAAACTGTTGAAGGATTATTAAAAAAATGAGCACTGCGCTATTAATTACACCTCTTTGCCAAAAGGTGCCAGATATAGGAAATGCTGATTATATTGGTGTAGATGCTGGTGTATTAAAAATCATAGAATCAAATCATCCAGTCAAAATGGCTGTAGGTGATTTTGATTCTATGAGTGAATTAGATTTAAAAAAATTAGATTGTGTTATTGAGAAGCATCCAGTTATGAAGTGTGAAACAGATGCTGAACTCGCAATGAAACTTTGTAAAGATTATGATGAAGTGATTTTGTATGGTGGATTATCTGGTAGAATAGATCATACAATTGCGAATATTCGTTTAATTATGTATCAATATAATCATGTCACTTTAATGGATGATATGCAGTGTATTCGTGTTTTTAATAAGGGTAAACATTTCATAAATAATGGGTATAAACATATTTCGTTTTATGCGATTGACGAGTCTATTATTAGTTTAGATGGTTTTTTATATCCTTTAAATCAGACTAAGATTTCTGTTTCTGACATTTATACTACTTCAAATTCATTGGTAGAAAATCAAGGTAAAGTTGTTGTTCATTCTGGTCGTATTCTTTGTGTGCAATCGAATTGGAGGTAAGTCATATGTTATATGATGGTGTTTTTAATTTCATCATAGGTGTTGTTCTGATTATTGTCGGAATTTTTATGATTTTTTTACCGAATCGTATTTTTTCTCTCATTTTGATTGCGAGTATATTATTTTCATTATTTAACGGAATTTATTTATTTATAAGATTTGTAAAAAAGAAAGATAAAATGGATTTTTTCTTTTCCTTCTTTTCTATCTTTTTTACATTTTTTTTAATGTATTTTAAATTTATTCCTAGGTGGATATTAAGAACAACATTTGGTGCATATAGTATTTTGTGTGGCTTAGCTTGTTTAATACAATCCAATATTAATCGTATCAACGAATCTAAAGGGTATTTCTTTGATTTCATATATTCTATTCTATATCTTATTTTTGGCTTTTATTTATTGTTGAATCCAAATTTTCATACAAACCTATTGATGCAAGCTTTTGGAATCTATTTTCTTATTTTGGGTTCTAGATATATTACAGATGGATATGAGGGTGTAAATCCTTCAATTAAATATAAATGGAAAAGAAAAATACGAATTACTCTTCCTACTTTTATATGTGCCATCGTTCCAGATATTGCTTTAATTCGTATCAATCGTTTTTTAGAAAATGGGAAACCAGAAGATTTATATTCTTTTGATCAGATGGAAAATGTACGTTTAAAGGTGATTGTACATGTGGGAAGGAAAGGATTACAAAAGGTAGGACATATTTGTTTTTCTTTTGATGATATTGTATATAGCTATGGTAATTATGATAGTGATTCTTTTCGTCTCAATCAAACGATTGGTGATGGAGTTATGTTTACTGTGCCATTAGAAAAATATATACCAAATATGTTAGATATGGAAAACAATTCTATTTTTGAATATGGCATTCATACGACATCTGAACAAAACGAGGTGATTATGGATATATTAAAAAAATTAAAGAATCGTTCTTATCGTTGGTATACAAAAGTTGAAAAAGAGATGGCTTATGATCGATTTGATACGTATGAAATTGATTATCCATCACGTTTGCATTATCGAACGGGTGCAAAATTTTATAAAATCAAAACGGGAAAATTTCACATTTATTGGGCATTAGGTGATAATTGTGCATTGTTTACAGATAAAATATTAGGTACTTTAGGATCGGATGTATTAAGTATGAAAGGAATTATTTCACCTGGAACCTATTTGGATTGGCTTGATAAAGAATATTTAAAGTTAAACAGTCCAATTTTGTTTCGTAACATATATATAAAAGAGAGTAAATAAAAAAAGAAGATCTTGTCTTCTTTTTTATTTTATGCATAATTTTTAAGGATCCTAATTTATCTAAAATTAAATAGCGTTTTGTTTCTTCAATGTTTTTAAAGTACGAGCACTTACACGGATTGTTTGAGGTTTTCCGTCTACAATAACTCTAACTTTTTGAAGATTAACGTTCCATTTACGACGTGTAGCACGTAATGAGTGAGAACGTTTATTTCCAGATAAAGGACCTTTTCCAGATACTGCACAAACTCTTGACATATTGTGTCCCTCCTTTTTCCTTCATTTACGCAATCGCTTTAATATAATACCATTTATAAAGATTGATTTCAAGGGTTTGTTTTAAATTATCCATTATTGTTTGAATGTTTCAACAATGATATAATATCCCTAGTTTTGAAGGAGAATATAGTGTATGAACATTAATAATATAGTATGGATTGTGATTTCTTGTGTGATCACTTTAGTTTTGATGTTGGTGTGTATGCCTGGTTTGATTGATTATTTGCATAAGATTAAATTTGGACAGACAGAAAGGGAAGAAGGACTGGCTTCTCATAAAAAGAAGAATGGTACACCAACAATGGGAGGAATCGCTTTTATAATCATTCCATCTCTTGTTTATGTTATTTTCTCATTTTTTTCACCATTTAAATTAGATATGAACACAATCATCATATTACTCGCATTTATTGGATATGGTCTTGTTGGGTTTATTGATGATTATATTATCGTTGTAAAGAAGGATAATGTAGGTTTAAAGCCGGCTCATAAATTTTTATTACAATCTATTTTGGCCGTTGTTTTTTTCTTTTTATATCGTACAAATTCTTCAACTACATTATGGATTCCTGTTTTTGATGTAACGATTGATTTATCTTGGTTGTATTTTATTTTGGTGTATTTCATGTTTACGGCAGAAACAAATGCTGTGAACTTAACGGATGGATTAGATGGATTGTGTGCTGGTCAAATGGTGATTGCTTTGATTCCATTCGCAATCTTCGCATATATTCAATCCCTCTATAATGTTATGGCTTTGATTTTAATCGTTATTTTTGGCCTGATTGGATATTTAAAATTCAATTTGCATCCTGCCAAAATATTTATGGGTGATACGGGATCACTCGCATTAGGAGGCTTTTTAGCGGCTGTTGCGATGGTATTAAAACAAGAAATACTTTTAATTATTATAGGATTTGTTTTTGTCGCAGAAGTATGTAGTGTCATTATTCAGGTTACTTATTATAAAAAAACGCATAAGCGTATATTTAAAATGTCACCTTTACATCATCATTATGAATTATGTGGGTGGTCTGAAACCAAAGTCGTTTCAAGATTTTGGCTTGCTGGTGTGATTTTTGCATGTATTGGTTTAATCTTGGGGGTAATGTAGTATGGAAAATATTTTAGTTATTGGTGCTGCTCGAAGTGGTATTGCGGTTAGTAAATTACTTTTAAAGCATGGATATCATGTAATTTTAACGGATTCAAAAAAAATTGATGAAAAGGAAGAACTTATTGCTTTAGGTATTGAAGTTTTTGATGAAGGACATCCGGAATCTCTTAAAGCTAGAGACTATGCATTTATCGTTAAAAATCCTGGCATTCCTTATCGTGTACCGTTTGTTAAATATTGGGTTGAAAAAAAGATGCCTATTTATACGGAAATCGAAATTGCTTATGCATTCGCTAAAAATTTTAATTATGCAGCAGTTACAGGTACGGATGGAAAAACAACAGTAACGACACTTTTATATGAAATGTTAAATCATAAGAATAAAGCTTTGGTTGCAGGGAATATTGGTACACCATTGTGTGAACTTGCCTTAGATTATGAAGATGATACTACAAGTTATAATGTTGCTTTGGAATTAAGTAACTTTCAACTATTAGGTATTACAACATTTCGACCTCATGTTTCAACTGTAACAAATTTAGCTCCGGATCATCTTGATTATATGGATAGTTTAGAAGCATATTATCAAAGTAAGATGCGTATTTACGAAAATTGTACAGATGAAGATTATTTTATTCGAAATATAGATGATGAAAATGTTTTAAAGTATGCACAAGATATTCCTTGTCAAATCATTGATTTTTCATTAAAAAGAAATGATGTTGATCTTTATCATGATGATACTTATGCTTATTATAAGGATGTTCAACTTTTCAAATTGTCTGATTTGAAAATAGTTGGAGAATTCAATTGTGGTAACGCAATGATGGCTAGTTGCATGGCTTATTGTATGGGCATTTCATTAGAGGATATTCAAGAGGTTATTCGAAATTTCACAGGTGTTGAGCATCGTATAGAATATGTAGATACGATTGATGGTGTGAGATATTATAATGATTCAAAAGCAACAAATACTCATGCTGCTTGTGCGGGATTATCTGCTTTTAAAGAAAATGTCATTTTATTATGTGGTGGAAAAGATAAACATATTTCTTTTGATGATTTAAAACAATATGATGCAGTGGTAAAAATGTGCTTTTCTTTTGGACAGACTAAAGATTCATTTAAGGATATTTTTACGCATCAAAAAAGTGTAGAAACTATGGATGATGCGTTTAATGAAGCTGTATTATGTGCAAAACCTGGAGATGTTGTTTTATTGTGTCCTGCATGCTCTAGTTTTGACCAATTTAAAAATTATGAATCAAGAGGTGAAATATTTAAAAATATAGTGCATACATACGCAAATAAGAGAGAAGGAAAATGACATTTTTTGTAGACTTACTCAAAGTTATTTTATTTGGTTTTTTACAAGGATTTACTGATTTTATTCCTGTTAATAGAAATGTACTTTTTATTTTGTTCGACTCTATATGGTCAATATATCCTGCTTCATTTTATGAAGTGTTTAGATGTGCTATTCGTATTGGTAGTTTACTAGCGGTGGGAATGATTTATAAAAATAAATTAAATGTCTTTGATAAAAATAAACGTAAATCAGATAGAGTTAAAGTCTTTCGTTTATGGTTAAAACTTTTTGTTGGAACTCTACCTATACTTGTTGTTGGATTTTTTTTAAAAGACCTTATTAATAATAGAGTGAATTTAAAGTTTGTGATTGCACTCGCAACATTTATTACAGGATTTGTTTTGTATCGTGTTGATTCTCATGGTATAAAAAAAGGCACTCAAGTTTCTTTTAAAAAGATATTTAAAATTGGTCTTTTTCAATGTATATCTTTAGTCCCTGGATTTTCATCAAGTTCTTGGCGATCGATTGCCTTATTAAAAAGTGGATGTTCAAGACAAGTTGCTGCTGAATATAATTTGTTATTAGGAATTCCTATTGTTTTTATAGGGGCTCTAGTAAATATCATTCAATACTTTATTGATTACGGTGTTTTTACTTTCTCTCAAATTATTTATGTTTTATTAGGGATATTCGTTTCTTTTGTTGTTAGTTATGTTATGATTCGATATTTCTTAGACTATATAAAGAAATATTCGTATAAAATTTTTGGATTCTATCAAATGATTTTGGGAGTATTCATTTTAATATATTTTTATGTTTTGTGAGGTTATTATGAATAATTTTGATTTACATATGCATTCATTTTACAGTTCTGATGGACAATATAGTCCGAGTGAACTTATCGATATGGCTCAAAAAAAGAAATTAAAAACGATCGCATTAACAGATCATGATTCTGTGCGTGGTGTTAAAGAAATGGTTTCCCTTGGAAAACAAGAAGGAATTCATGTGATACCTGGTATAGAATGTTCGACTCGTATTGATGATACGGAAGTGCACTTATTAGGATATGGAATGGATTTAAATAATGAATATTTTCTTGGCCTTGAATCTAAAGTAAGAAGTGTTTCTGCTGCTGCTTTTCATGAAAGAGTCGTTAAATTAGAGAATAAATATTCAATTCATATTGATGAAGAAAAAATTCTTAAAGAAGCGAATGGTGAAAATCCATGGTTTTTAATGTGTACAAATATTTTTAATAATCGTGTATATCAAGATATTCCAGATTTTAAAGATTATATACCCGGAGGAAAAAGGTCGGATCCTGCTCCTGTAAATTTCTTTTGGGATAAATGTCAAGCAGGTTCTGATTTATATGTGTTTGTAGATTATCCTGATTTTACAGATACAGTCAAAAAGATCCATGAAGCAGGTGGTGTTGCGATTGTTGCACATCCATTTAATACATTTTATAAGAATGAAAGGAATCTAAAAGTTTTATTAGATTCTGGTGTGGATGGAATAGAAGCTTACAGCAATTATCATACTCCAATTCAAAATGAATATTATGAAAAATTCGCTATAGAAAACCATTTATTAATAAGTTGTGGAAGTGATTTTCATGGAAGCAAAAAACCTAGTATTGAAATGGGTGAGTATGGTTTAAAAAAAGATGGTTCTATTTGGCTAGATGCGTTATTAAAAAGGCTAAGTGTTTAACTTAGCCTTTAATGGGTTAATAGATATGTAATTACAATTGCGTATAGCGTAATATGATTTGAATGATAATTTTTCATTAAAATGGATGAATATATTTCTAATAATGCGCAATACTTATCTACAGCCTGTACGATCCATCCTACACTTGTTTTTGGATGAGATGTTTTTAATGGCCACATATGATGTATAATTGCATCATCTATATTTTTATTTGTCGGAATTAATTTTTTTGTGTTTTCTAAAGCGATGATTGGATGAATTTTTGCGTGATTTCCTTCATAAGGTCTTTGGTCATCTGTTTTCCAATCGTAATAGTAAAGGTCATGCAACAATCCTGCTCTAGCTGCTGAGTATGCATCGAGATTTAATTTTTTAGCGATTAAAAAGGAATAATAGGATACGTTTATACAATGTTGAAAGCGTGATGTAAACATATGTTGTGTATATTGTTTTAACATTTGGACTTCATTCGTTTCAACTAAATCATAGATAGAGTCATAATACTCACATGCAAGTAGTGTATCTCTATTTTTTAAATCAATTCTAGAATAGATTGCTTTTTCCATGCATTCCCTCCAAACGTATAGACTATAGCACAGATTCGATACTAAAGTCTAGTATTTTGGTATGAGTTAGGCTATAATAATCGTTGAAAGGATGGATGAAATGGTCATACTTTATACATCTCCTGGATGTGCCAGTTGTCGTAAAGCAAAACAATGGCTGAAAGATAATGAGATTGAATTTAAAGAAAAAAATATTTTTACTACGTTATTAAAGGAAAGTGAAATTAAATATTTACTTTCACGATGTGAAAATGGAACTCAAGATATTATTTCAGTTCGTTCAAAAGCGTTTCAGATGCTTGATAAAGATATTGAAGATATGTCTATGAATGAATTAGTAAAACTTATACAAAATAACCCATCTATTCTAAAAAGACCTATCTTATTGTCCGAGAAGAGTCTTGTTATTGGTTATGACGATGATGAAATCACAACGATGATGCCAGCACAACTTCGTAGTGTTGTTGATGATGCTTGCACAGATTCATGCCCTAATTTTAGTGTATGTGGTAAATGTAGAACCGATGCCAACGTTTAAGTTGGTTTTTTTATTTGTGAAAAAATATATATTTTGTATACTTATCTTTCTTATTGTGTTATAATGCCGTTGTATGAAAACGGTTACATATTTAAGGAGGTATAATAATGAGTAAAAAATATGTGTATCTTTTCAATGAAGGTGATGAAAAGATGCGTGAGTTGCTTGGAGGAAAAGGTGCCAATTTGGCAGGAATGTCTAAATTAGGAATGCCTGTTCCTTATGGCTTTACAATTACAACAGAGGCATGTAATCAATATTATGAAGATAATGAAAAGATTAATCCTGAAATCCAAAGTCAAATTATGGAGTACTTGGATAAGTTGGAGACAACTTCAGGAAAAAAACTTGGGGACTCTAATAATCCATTATTGGTTTCAGTTCGAAGTGGTGCAAGAGCAAGTATGCCAGGTATGATGGATACGATTTTAAATTTAGGAATGAATGAGACAGTAGCTAATACTGTTGCAGAATTAACACATAATCCACGTTTTGCCTACGATTCATATCGTCGTTTTATTCAAATGTATTCAGACGTAGTAATGGGATTAAATAAGAAGCGTTTTGAGGAAATCATTGATGAAGTAAAAGATAATAAAGGAATTAAAGATGATTTAGATTTGAACGCTGAAGATATGAAAGATTTAGTCGTTCGTTTTAAAGATTTTTATAAAGCGGAATTAAAGTGTGAATTCCCTGAAGATCCTAAAGATCAATTAATGGGAGCTATTGAAGCCGTATTTAAATCATGGAATAATCCACGTGCCATTTTTTATCGTAAAATGAATGATATACCTGGTAGCTGGGGAACAGCTGTAAATGTTCAAATGATGGTATTTGGTAATATGGGAAATGATTGTGGTACAGGCGTTGCCTTTACCCGAAATCCAAGTACTGGAGAAAATAAATTATATGGCGAATTTTTGATGAATGCACAAGGTGAAGATGTTGTTGCGGGGATTCGTACACCAAGCAAAATTGATCAATTAAAAGAAGTTGCACCTCAAGCTTATGAAGATTTTGTCAATATTACAAAAAAATTAGAATCTCATTACCGAAATATGCAAGATATGGAATTTACAATTGAAAAAGGGAAATTGTTTATGTTACAGACTCGTAATGGTAAACGTACGGCTCAGGCTGCTTTAAAAATTGCTTGTGACATGGTAGATGAAGGCATGATTACTACAGATGAAGCTCTAATGATGGTTGAACCAAAACAGCTTGATTCTTTATTACATCCTATGTTTGATGCTACAGAATTGAAAGAATCAACACCAATCGCAACGGCTTTACCAGCAAGTCCTGGTGCTGCTTGTGGTCAAGTTGTATTTAGTGCTGAAGAAGCCATTCGTGAAGCAAGTAAAAATCATAAGGTTGTTCTTGTTCGTTTAGAAACAAGTCCTGAAGATATTGAGGGTATGCATGTTTCTCAAGGTATCTTAACGGTTCGTGGAGGTATGACAAGTCATGCTGCCGTTGTTGCACGTGGTATGGGTACTTGTTGTGTATCTGGATGCGGAGACATTCATATGCATGATGAAGAAGGATATTTTGAAATCAATGGTCAAAAATACTATCGTGGAGATTGGATTAGTTTAGATGGTTCAACAGGTAATATCTATGGAAAAGCCATTAAAACAGTTCCCGCTAGTATTTCTGGGGATTTTGAAAGATTTATGTCTTGGGCAGATGAAAGAAGATCTTTGAAGATTCGTACAAATGCAGATACGCCTAAGGATGCAAAACAAGCTTATGAATTTGGTGCAGAAGGAATTGGTCTTGTTCGTACTGAGCATATGTTCTTTGAGGGGGATCGTATTAAAGCCGTTCGTGAAATGATTGTTTCTAAAACGGAAGCACAAAGAAGAGTTGCGCTTGATAAAATCTTGCCTATGCAAAGATCTGATTTTGAAGGTATTTATGAAGCTATGCAAGGTCTTCCTGTCACAATTCGTTACTTGGATCCACCTTTACATGAATTTTTACCTACAAGCTCTTATGATATTTCACAACTCGCAAAGGATATGAATATTGAATTAGATGAATTAAAGGGTGTTATCGCTAGTTTACATGAATTTAACCCTATGATGGGACATCGTGGTTGTCGTTTAGCTATTTCTTATCCAGAAATTGCTCAAATGCAAACAAAAGCGGTAATTGAAGCGGCTATTAATGTTCAAAAGAAACATCCTGAATGGAATATTGAACCAGAAATTATGATTCCATTGGTTGGCGATGTTGCTGAATTAAAATTTGTTAAAAAAGTTGTTTGTGATGTTGCAGATCAGTTAATTCAAGAAAATGAAATTGAAATGAAATATCATGTTGGTACTATGATTGAAATTCCTAGAGCTGCTTTACTTGCGGATGAAATCGCAAAAGAAGCTGAATTCTTCTCATTTGGAACAAACGATTTAACGCAAATGACATTTGGATTCTCAAGAGATGATGCTGGTGGATTCTTACAAGATTATTATGAAAAGAAAATCTTTGAATCGGATCCATTTGCTCACTTAGATCAAAAGGGTGTAGGAAAATTAATTGCGATGGCTACTAAACTTGGACGTAGTACTCGACCTAATATTAAGCTTGGAATTTGTGGTGAACATGGTGGAGATCCTGCTAGTATTGAATTCTGCCATAACACAGGTTTGAATTACGTTTCTTGTTCACCTTACCGTGTTCCAATTGCTCGTTTAGCCGCTGCACAAGCTGCGATTAACGAAAAGAAATAACATTTAAGACTCCATACGGAGTCTTTTTTGTATTATAATTAAAACATTCAGAGGTGGACGTAATGAAAAAACTTTATGAGAAATATTCAGATTTAATCTATGAAATCTGTGAATATATATATAATCATGCAGAACTTGGAAATGAGGAATTTGAATCGAGCCAATACTTAGTGAATGTATTAAAAGATAATGGATTTATTGTAGAATATCCTTATCTTGATATGCCTACGGCTTTTCGTGCAGAATTTAAAAAGGGTGAAGGGAAGAAGATTGCTTTTTTACCCGAATATGATGCACTTCCTGGATATGGAAAAGACAAAGCAGAAATAAAACATGCTTGTGGTCACAACTGGATTAGTGCTACATGTTTAGGAGCTGCATTATTACTTAAAGAAACTGATTTTAAAGGTACTATAGTTGTGATTGGAACACCTGCAGAAGAAACAACAGGTGGAAAGTGTGAATTAGTCAATAAAGGGGCATTTAATGATATTGATGGTGTCATTCAAATGCATTTGGGTGCTGAAAATAATATTGATGTAAAAACTTTAGCAATGGATTCTTATGAGTTTACATTTAATGGGGTTGCGAGTCATGCAGCTGCATATCCAGAACTTGGCGTTAATGCCTTAGATGCCGTGAATTTAATGTTTTCGGGTGTTAATGCATTAAGACAACATATGAAAAGTGATGCTAGAGTAGCTGGTATTATCACAAATGGTGGAGAAGCATGTAATATTGTACCCGATCGTTGTTCTTGTAAATTTTATATTCGAGCAAAAGAAAAGATGTATGTTAAACAATTAACAGAAAAAATCATCAAATGTGCAAAGGGTGCATGTTTAATGACAGGATGCAGTGTTGAATATCATCCTTTTGAGAATAGCTATGATAATTTAGTTTATGATCCCATCTTAAAACAACTATTAAAAGAGAATTTACATTTAGATTTTGTGGTAGATGATGAAGACGCAAGTGGAAGCAGTGATATTGGAAATGTCAGTCAAGTTTGTCCTACGGTTTATTGTGAAATTGAAACAGGTGCAAATCCTAAAGTATATGCGCATAATGAGGATTTTTTAGACTATGTACACGGTGCAAATGCAGTAAATACATTAAAAGTCGCAACGATTGCGATGGCTCAAACGGCACTTGATTATTCGAAGGTAAAATAAGGGTTTGTCAAGAAAACTGTGTAAGTAATTTTTAGAATTTCTTGACAGCCTTGATTTAAGAGTGGTTGATTCTTTAAGGCTAGGGCCCGAAATATATGCCAACAGAGAAAAGTCAAGAACGAGTTTCGAGCAGCGTTTATTCTTGACTTTTCGATTGTTGGCGTGTCAAAATCTAAGGCCTTAATGAATCAAATCTATTCATTTATGCACCAAAAGCCAGGTAGCCCTG
>CAVBGZ010000022.1:0-23884 GCA_963595075.1 Waltera intestinalis | reverse complement strand
AAGAAGAACCAGGATGGCATGGAGATAAATATATTAATGAAGATAAAACAACTGCCACAGGTTGGGAAGAGATTGAAGGCGAAAGCTATTACTTCTCTGAAGATGGTACAGTTGATACGACAAAAACAGAAAAAGCAACAACAGCAAGTGTTTCAAGTAACGTTTTAGGGGACGTAAAAGAAACTGTAGCAACAACAACTACAGAAGCTGTTGAAACTGAAAAAGAAACAAAGGCTGCTGAAGAAGCTAAAGCCGTTGAAGAAGCAAGTACAGTGGTTGCAGCTAGTGAAACTACAGAAGAAAAAACTGAAGATACTACTGCTACAGCAGAAACTCCTGTAGTAACTCCTGAAGCAACAACTGAAGATACTTCAGCTCCTGTTGCAACTCCAGAACAGACAACAGATACAACTACTGAAGATACTTCAGCTCCAGTTCAAACTCCAGAGCAAACAACAGATACAACAAGTGAAGATACTTCAGCTCCAGAACAAACTCCTGCTGAAAATACAGAGACTGTAGTAGTTCCTGAAGAAACTACAGAAGCAGTTGTTACTCCTGTTACTCCAGAAGAAACAACAACTACAGATACTAGTTTAAATGATCGTATTGCTGCTGCAGCTCAACAATTAGTTGGTGTAACAGATGGATTACAATGTACACAAGTTGTTCAACAAGCATTAGCTGCTGCTGGTGTTAGTGATGCATATCAATTGTGGCCAGATCAATATGCAACTCAATATGGATATTATACAGACACTCCTCAAGCTGGTAACTTAATTTACTATAACAACGGTGGACGTGGAGTTGACCATATCGCAATTTATATTGGAAATGGTCTTGCTGTTCATGGTAACTACAATGGACGTACTATCATTGCTGATGCAAATGGTGGAAATAGTGGTTGTGTAGGTCAAGCGCAATACATTCAAGTAAATCGATAAGATAATGAAGCTCGGGATACCGAGCTTTTTTTTATTGTATTTCTATTGTATAATAAGATGTAATTTGGAGGTGTCCTAAATGAATGAAGCGTACGAAAACTTATGCACACGAAGAAGCGTTAGAAAGTTTACCAATAAAAAAGTACCACATGAGATTGTTGAGAAAATTATTCATGCGGGTCAATATGCACCAAGTGGTATGAATCGTCAATCTTATGCATTTGTTGTTATTGAAAATGAGGATGTTCTTAGACAAATATCTAAGATGAATACTGAAATTATGAATAGTCAGAATGATCCTTTCTATGGTGCAAAAAGTGTTATTGTTGTTTTTGCAGATACTAAGGTTCCAACCTATCAATATGATGGAACTTTAGCCATGGGAAATCTTATGAATGCAGCACATAGTCTAGGTGTTGATTCTTGTTGGATACATCGTGCTAAAGAAGTTTTTAGTACTGAAAAAGGGAAAGAACTTATGTCTAAATGGGGAATACCTGAAAGTTATGAAGGCATTGGTAATTGTATATTAGGCTATCATGATGGAGAATATCCTACACCTTCCAAAAGAAGTAGTCAGGTGGTTTATGACTAATATTCGAATTGGACAAGCCGTTGACATTCATCAATTGGTTGAGGGAAGAAAACTAATTTTAGGTGGTGTTGAAATCGAACACACGAAAGGATTATTAGGGCATTCGGATGCGGATGTATTGACACATGCGATTGCAGAAAGTATCCTAGGAGCTTTAGCTCTTGGTGATTTAGGAAAACATTTTCCAGATACAGATCCAAAATTTAAAAATGCTAACAGTTTAGATTTATTATCTTGTGTTTATGAAATGATGGTAAATAAAGGATATACAATTGGTAATATTGATGCGACAATTATGGCTGAAAAGCCTAAAATGGCTCCACATATATATTGCATGAGAGAAAATATTGCGCATGTTTTACATTGCTCTATTGAACAAGTTTCTATTAAGGCTACACGTGGAGAAAAATTAGGATTTGTAGGAAATGAAGAGGGCATACAAGCACTGTCTGTGTGTTTGTTGGAAAAAGTATTATGAGAGTTGTGATTCAAAGAGTTAAACATGCTTCATGCCATGTAGATGAAAAATTGACAGGTTCATGTCAACAAGGATACTGTCTTTTTGTAGGTTTTCAAAATGCGGACAATCTTGAGATTGTTGATAAAATGATTAAGAAGATTTTAAATCTTAGAATTTTTGAAGATGAAAATGGAAAAATGAATTTATCGATTCTTGATGTAGGTGGAACTATTTTATCGATTTCTCAATTTACATTGTATGCAAATTGTAAAAAGGGAAATCGTCCGAGTTTTACAGATGCGGGAAAACCTGATTATGCATGTCAATTATTTGAAGAATTTAATAAAAGATTAAACAAACAGATTCATTGTGAAACAGGTATTTTTGGGGCTGACATGAAGATTGAGTTACTCAATGATGGTCCTGTTACGATTTTATTGGATTCTAAGGAGATATTTTAATGAAAACGATATATGGAAATGAAATTGCTGATTCATTAAAAACAAAAATGAAACAAAAGATTGATGACATTCGTGCGCAAGGGGCTAGGATGCCTTTGTTGTGCGTGATCCTTGTTGGAGATAATCCTGCAAGTCAATCGTATGTAAGAGGCAAAGAGAAGGCTTGTAAAGCAATTGGAATGCTTCAAAAGACCATTCGATTAGATGGGGATATTACACAAGATGAACTTTCCAAAACAATTATTGCGCAAAATTTAGATCCACATGTGGATGGCATCTTGGTTCAAATGCCTTTACCAGAGCATTTAGATGAAAATGCAGCCATTGATTTAATTGACCCACATAAGGATGTGGATGGATTACACCCTATGAATGCGGGTTGTTTACTTACGAATAGAAAAGGCTTTATACCATGTACTCCAAGAGGATGTATGACAATCCTTGATGAAATAGGATATTCTAATTTAGCAGGAAAGAAAGCTGTTGTTTGCGGAAGAAGTAATTTAGTAGGTAAGCCAGTAGCATTGCTACTTCAACAACGAAACGCAACAGTAACAATCGTACATTCAAAAACAGAAAATATTGAATCCATAACGAGTCAAGCCGATATTTTAATTGTTGCGATGGGCAAAGCTAAATTGGTAAATGAGAATTGGGTAAAAGAAGGAGCTGTCGTGATTGATGTGGGAATTAATCGTGTGGATGGAAAATTAGTTGGCGATTGTGATTTTGAATCCATTTCGAAAAAAGCATCTTATGCTACACCTGTACCTAAAGGAGTAGGTCCTATGACGGTTTGTATGTTGCTTGAAAATACATTAGAAGCTTATTATGCACACATTCAAGGAGAATAAGTATGGAATACGATTTAAATGATATTATTGAAATGAAAAAAGAACATCCATGCCATAAATCAAAAGAATGGAAAATCATTCGAATGGGTGCGGATATTCGTATTAAATGTCTTGGTTGCGGAGCGAGTGTTTTGATGCCAAGACAAAAATTTGATAAAAAAATTAAAAAAGTTGTTAGAAAAAGTGAAGAATAGAAATTGAGGAAGAAAATATGTCATTAACTGCAGGAATTGTTGGACTACCAAACGTTGGAAAGTCTACTTTATTTAACGCCATCACAAAATCGCAAGTGGAAGCTGCAAACTATCCATTTGCGACCATTCAACCGAATGTCGGAGTGGTTGAAGTGCCAGATTCTCGAATTGATCGTTTGGTTGAAATTTTTCATCCAAAGAAAACAATTTATACAACCTTTGAATTTACAGATATTGCAGGACTTGTAAAAGGTGCCAGTAAGGGTGAAGGATTGGGAAATCAATTTTTATCAAACATTCGTTTAACAGATGCGATTTGTCATGTGGTACGTTGTTTTGATGATCCAAATATCACTCATGTCGAAACAACCATTGATCCTATTCGTGATATCGAAATTATCAATTTAGAACTTACGTTGGCTGATTTACAAACAATTGAAAATCGTCGTAGTAAAATTGAAAGAAAAGCGCAAACGAATAAGGATAAAGATTCTTTGGCAGAACTTGAATTATTAAATAAATTACAACCTGTCTTAGAAGAAGGCTTACCTGCGCGCAGTCTAGATCTTACTGAAGATGAACAAATCTTAATGAAAACGTATAATTTATTGACAGCTAAACCAGTGATTTATGTCGCAAATTTGGATGATGAAGGAATTATGGATCCAGATTCTTGTGATTATTATAATCGAGTTAAGGAATATGCGGCCAAACAAAATAGCCAAGTTGTTGCGTTATGTGCACAAATGGAAGAAGAACTTTCTGGTTTGTCTAAAGAGGAAAAAGACGCTTTTTTACAAGAATTGGGTGTTGAATCAAGCGGTTTAGATATTTTAATTCAAAAGGCATATGCCGTATTAAATTTATGTACATTCTTAACGGCTGGAGAGGATGAATGCCGAGCTTGGACATTTAAAAAAGGAATGAAAGCTCCAGATTGTGCTGGTGTTATTCACACAGATTTTAAGAAGGGATTTATTCGTGCTGAGGTCTATCGTTTTACAGATATTGATGAATTAGGCTCTGAACATGCGATAAAAGAGGCAGGACGTTTACGTTTGGAAGGAAAAGATTACGTTGTTGAAGATGGCGATGTAATGCATTTTAGATTCAATGTATAATATTCAAACTTTAAGCGTTAATGCGATTGCGGTTATTCTAGCTATGTCGATTCATGAATTGGCTCATGGACTTGTATCCTATTGGATGGGGGATCCTACCGCAAAAATGGAAGGAAGACTCACTCTTAATCCTTTGCATCACGTGGATTGGATTGGACTATTGTGCTTGTTGGTGTGTGGATTTGGTTGGGCAAAACCAGTTCCAATTGATTCAAGATACTACAAAGATCAAAAAACGGGAATCATATGGACAAGTTTTGCGGGGCCTGTCGCAAACTTTCTTCTAAGCTTTGTATGTGTTTTTCTTTATTATGCTCTATATAAGTTTATTCCTAGTGTAATGATTTCTAATGTAGGACAATATTTAGCACTTGTATTTCAATATACAGCTATCATTTCTACAGGATTTGGTATTTTTAATTTAATTCCTATTCCACCGTTGGATGGTTCTAAAATCATTTTTTCATTCTTACCAGATGAACAATATTATCGCTTTATATCTGGAAATCAATGGATGCAGTTGGTGTTGATTGCACTTCTTTTTACAGGTGTTTTGAATACTCCATTAATGATGGTTCGTACGAATATGATTCAATTTTATGAGATGATAGTTCGAGCAATTCTAGGCTTCTAGGGTTGCTTTTTTCATTTTTTACAAAACATTTACAAAAAATTAACATAAATTTAATATTGTAAGAATTTTGGTTTCATAGGATAATAAGCTTGTTAGACTAAGTGAATTAAGAGTTAGGAGTTCATTATGGAAATAGTTACAATGATATTGTCCTTGTTGGGGGGCGTTGCTTTATTCTTGTTTGGTATGTCCTTAATGGGTGATGGTTTAAAGCATGTTGCTGGTAATAAATTGGAAGCATTTTTATATAAAATGACCAATACCCCTTTAAAAGGTGTTGCACTAGGTGCTGGAGTTACAAGCGTAATCCAATCCAGTGGTGCTACTACAGTAATGGTTATTGGCTTTGTAAATTCAGGAATGATGAAACTTAAACAAGCCATTGGAATCATCATGGGTGCCAACATTGGTACAAGTATTACAGGATGGATTTTGTGTCTATCTTATGTTGGAGGTTCTAGTGGTATCGCCAGTTTATTTTCAACGGCGACGATCACAACGATATTTGCCTTGATTGGTATTTGTTTAAAAATGTTCAGCAAGCGTACTCTTCATAAGAACATTGGAGATATTATGCTTGGTTTTGCGATTTTAATGACAGGTATGCAACAGATGAGTTCGGCTGTATCACCATTAAGATCAAATCCAGCTTTTATTAATATGTTGACGGTTTTCTCAAATCCAATCGCAGGTATTTTAGTTGGTATTTTATTTACCGCTATTCTACAAAGTGCAAGTGCTGCCGTCGGTGTTCTTCAAGCTTTATCGATGACTGGATCATTAACATTTTCTAGTGCATTTCCAATTATTTTAGGTATTGGTGTTGGTGCTGCATGTCCTGTATTAATTTCGGCTATTGGAGCGAATAAAAACGGAAAGCGAACAGCATTGATTTATTTAATGAATGATACATTTGGTATGTTGATTTGGTCTATTGGATTCTATACAATTAATGCGTTCATGCACTTATCTATTATTAGTAAGATCATGGGACCTGTTGACATTGCCTTCTTAAATACTTTAGTTAGAACAGTTACTGTAATCTTGTTGTTCCCATTTGTGAATCAGCTTGAGAAACTTGTTACATTCTTAATTAAAAATGATTTAGAAGAAATGGAAGAAACAGCTGATTTTGATTTACTAGAAGAAAGATTGATTCCGTATCCAGCTTTGGCCATTGCACAATGTCATCGTGTTATGAATGGAATGGCAAAAAAGGTACGTAAGAATGTAAATCGTGCTATGAATTTGTTGAATGATTTTCAACCGGATAAGTATGATAAGGTACAAAGAAAAGAAAAACAGATTGATAAGTATGAAGCTCGTTTGGGTGAGTATTTAATGAAACTGACAAAAGGCGAAATGAATACGGAACAAACGCGACAAGCCTCTTTATATCTACATACAATTAGTGACTTCGAACGTATTGATGATCATGCCAGTGATATATCTAACATGGCTAAGCAAATGCAAGAAGATCATACTGCTTTTTCTAAGATTGCCTTAAATGAATTGAATGTTGTCATGGAAGCTGTTCGAGAGGTCATAAATGTTAGTTTCCATGCTTTCTATGATGATGATATTGTAAACGCAAAAAGAGTAGCACCCCTTGGTGTTGTTATTCGTAATCTATGTGATGAGTTAAAATTACATCATGCGGAAAGATTAAGTAATGGTGAATGTGGACTTGAAGAAGGTACTACATTTAATGATATTTTAAATAGCCTGAACCGTATCGCAACTCACTGTGCAAGTGCTATGGTAGCTTTAATTAAAGCACAGGAAAAAGATTCAGATATGCATATTCATGATTCAAAAGTATATGCGTTAGATGATGAAGATTATAAAACATATTTAGTAGAATATCGTCAAAAATATGATCTAGAAAAAAGAGAAGGCGAATTCTTAAGTATGGAAGCAGAAGAAATAGAATAACCGATCAAATTTGATCGGTTATAATTGTATAATCACATTTTTCTTGAATGTGAAAGGTATCAAAATATAAATTTTCTAAAGGAATCCAACGATGAATAAACATATCATATTTATCAGGATTTCTTTTTTTTATTCGATTTAATCTTTCTACTTCATTTAACGTAAGGTAAATAGACATGGTATAGTATTTTTGTAAGTTTGGATGCATGGAATATGAGCCTTCAACGATATTGATGTGTTTATAAGGAATATATATTTTAGGTTCCAATTCCATTTTTTCACAATTAAATTTTGAATAATAAACATCTTGTTTTTTGGAAAGCGGAATTAAAATTTCAGATTCAAAACGTTCATAATCCACATTTCCTCCAGGCTCTTTATAGCGACTTTCTGTTCTTTGATATGGTTGCAAGAAGAAATCATCCATATGAAATACAGAACAATCATATTTTTCTTTTAATATGTTGGATAGCGTGGTTTTACCTGTTCCACATTTTCCATCAATCGCAAGGATGAATTCTCTTTTATTTTCTATTTGATTCAATACTTCTTTTATGTTCATGCTAAGAGTATATCATAGCTTTTGTGATAGACAAAAGCTATATCCACTTGTATGTATTTGGTATTAGTAGATGTTTGTATATTTTGATACACTTTAGGCATGGAGGAAAATGTATGTTAAATATTAAATATGATATTGTAGGTTCTTTTTTAAGACCACAGGAAATTAAGGATGCACGTGCAAAATATAATGAAGGACAAATTTCTTATGAACAATTACGAGATGTAGAGGATGAGCAAATTTCAAAATTGGTTCAAAAAGAAGTGGAGCATGGATTGAAATTTGTGAGTGATGGAGAATATCGTCGTCGTTGGTGGCATTTGGATTGGCTAAAAGAATTTGATGGGTTTAACACAAAACATTTTGATAAAGTCATTAATGGAGTAAATAATCACATTGAACTTGGATTTATTGAAGGTAAAATTTCATATAATCCTAGTAAAGATCATAAGGAAATGTATGCTTGGGACTTTTTGAAAAAGGAAGCAAGTAAATATGATGGGGTTCAGGCTAAAAAGTGTATTTCTGGACCAAATATGATTTTGATTGATCATTATTTACAAATGGGAATCAAAGATACTGCTTATTATGGAAATGACATTGATTTAGTGATTGAAGATATTGGCCAAGCGTATCAAGATGCGATTTTAGATTTCTATAATCATGGATGTCGCTATCTTCAAATTGATGATACATCATGGACTTACATGATCGATGATAATTTTGTTAAAAAAGTAGAAAGTTTAGGATATACAAAGGAACAAGTGTTAGAATGGTTTGTTCGTGTGAGTACAAAGGCTTTAGAAAATCATCCGGAAGATATGCAGATTGCGACACATTTCTGTAAAGGTAATTTCAAAGGAAATCCATTGTTCCATGGTTATTATGATACGATAGCAAAATCGGTCGCTTCTATTCCGTATGATGGTTATTTTGTTGAATATGATGATGCACGTTCAGGCTCTTTTGATCCTTGGAAGATTTTAAAAGGTACAAATAAAACATTTGTGGTTGGTTTGATTAGTACAAAAAATCCAAAACTGGAAACACATGATGAAATTAAAAAGCGTTATGAAGAAGCAAAATCAATTGTGGGTGAAAATATTGCTTTATCCCCTCAATGTGGATTTGCCTCTGTAGAAGAAGGAAACTGCATTGATGAACAAACACAATGGAAAAAGATTGATTTATTGGTTTCTTGTAAAGATTTTATTTAAGCAAAAAAATAGGGTATCTAATCTATAGATATCCTATTTTCCATAATATGTTTTTAAAAATGAAGTTTTAAATTCTTCAAATGTACCTTCTTCAATCGCATCTCTGATATTTTCAGTTAAGCGAATGATGAAACGAAGATTGTGCATGCTTGCTAGATTAAAATAGATTTCTCTTTCTTTTGGATCTTGCGATTTTAATAAAGCACGTAATTGTTTAAGTGTATATCCGGCTTGACAAGTAGGACAATCACATCCTTGTTCAATGATTTCTTCACTTTCAGTTGCCTTTTTAATACTGATGTGGCCATGCGAGGTATAAAGTCTTCCATGTCTTGCTTCTCGAGTTGGGGCAACGCAATCAAAAGTATCGGCTCCATTTTCAGCACCGATTAAAATATCATCTGGATGTGACAGACCAAGCAAGTGACGAGGTTTATTTTCAGGAAGTTCCTCATTACACCATTTTAAGATATCACCTAGTGTTTCTTTTAAGAAAGCACCACCAAGACCATATCCATCAAAATCCATTTGTGCAAATTTTTTACATGTAGACCTTCTTAAATCTTCCCAACGTCCACCTTGAATAACTCCATATAGTGATTGTCGATAGCCTAGATCATCACGATGTCTATTGTGTTCTTCTAAACTTCTTTTGGCCCAGCGTTCGGTTCTTGCCAAAGCTTCTACGTTGTATTCATATGTATCGGCTAATGACGTTAATTCATCATAGGCCATATGAATGTCAGCACCAATACGACATTGTATTTGCATACTTTCTTCTGGACCGATGAAGTCTTCTTGTCCAGTAAAAGGATCTGTGAAATGAACGCCGTCTTCTGTAACGTGGGCAAGACGTTCTTCTTTTTCGGCATTACGAACTCCATCTTCTCGTTTCATACTGACAACTTTTCCGCAACCTGAACCTAGTGACATGACTTGGAAACCGCCTGAATCGGTTAAGGTTGGACCATCCCATCCAGACCATGCGGATAAGCCACCATTTTTTGCGATGTCTTCACTTTTATTTCTTAGATGATATCCATTCGATAGCATGGCTTGTGCATTGATTTGTTTCAGTTCATCCATTGAAATATAACGAACCTGACCGTGTGTTCCAACACACATGAATGCGGGTGTTTTTATGTCACCATGAGGTGTATGTATGATTCCAGCTCTTCCAAGTTGTCCTGGAATTCTTTTTGTGATTTCAAAATAAAAATGATTGTTATTTTTATAATTTTCCATAAGCACTCCTAACTCGATAATTGTACCATATTTTATGGCATTTTTTTTAGATTGAATTTATAATAGATAGCGGTGATGAAATTGAAAACAATTTGGATAGCAACAAGCAATGCACATAAAGTAGAAGAGTTTCAAACAATGTTGAAAGATTGTAAAGTAAAATGTTTAAAGGATTTAGATCATAAACTTACAATCATAGAAGATGGAAAAACGTTTGAAGAAAATGCACTTATAAAAGCTAGAGCTTTATATAATGAAATTGGTGAACCTGTTATTAGTGATGATTCCGGATTAGAAGTGGATGCCTTAGATAAAATGCCAGGTGTCTATTCAGCACGTTTTTTAGGGGAAGATACAAGTTATGATATCAAAAATCAATATATTATTGATCATGTTGAAGGCAAAATTCGTAGTGCTCGCTATGTATGTGTAATCGCATATATTGATGAAGAAGGAAATGAAAAAGTATATCGCGGCAAATGTGAGGGTGAAATCAACGATTGTTTACTTGGAGAAAATGGTTTTGGGTATGATCCTATTTTTTATTATCCTCCATTTAAAACAACTTTAGCGAATGTGAGTGAAGAAAAGAAAAACACGGTATCTCATAGGGGAATTGCGTTAGAAAAATTTTTGAAAGATTGGAGTAAATAAATATGTTACATGTTGTGTTATATGAACCTGAAATTCCAGGAAATACGGGAAATATTATTCGTACTTGTATGGCGACAGGATCGCGTTTACATTTAATTGAGCCATTAGGTTTTTCTTTAGATGAAAAACACTTAAAACGATCAGGAATGGATTATATCCAGAAAGCGGATATTCATATTCATAAGAATTGGGAGGCTTTTTTGAAAGAAAATCCAAGTGAGCATTATTATTTTATGACTCGTTATGGAAAAAAAGCGCCAAGTGAATTTGATTTTACGCAAGAAAAAGGAGATATCTATCTAGTGCTTGGAAAAGAGAGTACAGGAGTGGATAAAAAAATACTAAAGGATCATTTAGATACTTGTATGCGCCTTCCTATGGTTGCCAATGCGAGAAGTTTAAATTTATCGAATTGTGCTGCCATCATTGTTTATGAGGTTTTAAGACAATTGGATTATCCAGGATTATCATGTCATGAGGAACTAAAAGGAGAGGATTGGCTTGAAAATCTTAAAGTGGATTGATGAACAGTTTTTAGATTCGTTTGAAAAACGAGTCTTTCTTTTTATGTGTTTTGTGGGATTATATTGGTTGTGGCAAGCGATTTGGCAAATTTTATTATTTTTTAATTTGTTCAATCTTTCAAATTATGCTTCATTATTTACGTTATATTCAAATTTAGATTCCTATTCTTCGAGTGTACTTATAAGAGTTATTTATAAAATTATTGCTGGTTCATCACATTTTTTGAGTTGTATCAATTTTATAGACATTTTTTGTTTTGCAGGATATATCTTACTCATAAAAAGATGGAAAATAAGCACTATTTTATTAAGTATAAAATGGATTTGGTTAGGTATCTGCTTATTTATTGGTTTGCAGTCAAATAGCTTAAATATGGCGATTTTATCATTAAAGATACTTGGGATAGGTTCTGTTTTATTTGAAATTGGATTTATGGTAACTATTTTATATAGCTTGGTAAGTGAGATATTTTCATTGGATAAAAGTGTTCTTACATCGTGAACAAATTGTACAAAAAATGAAATATGTGTAGTTTTTTACAAATTCACATATTTTACCATAATTCAGATAGATGTGCTTTATATAAAGTGGAAAACATTTTGGTTTGTAAAAATATCATGGAAAAGTGAAAGTGAAAATCGTCTCGAAATTTGCGACAATTTTTTAAATATGTTAGGTTATACGTGTTGTAACGAAGAGGTGATATGATGAATTTTATCGAAAAACACAGTAAAATTTTAGCCGTAAGCCTATGTTTACTAACAACTGGACCTATTGTTTCGACAATGTATGCTAAAGAGGTTCAGCCAGGATGGCATGGTGAAGGCGCAGATCGTTATTATGTTTTGGAATCGAATCGTCAGACAGCTACAGGTTTAACAAAAATCGATAACGAAATTTACTATTTTAATGGTCAAGGTGAGATGCAATTTGGTTGGCAAACTGTATCTGACAATACTTACTATTTCCAAAAAGATGGAACTGCAGCTACCGGTACAACAGTAATTGCAGGAAGTGAGTACAATTTCCAAAAAGAAGGTAAATTGCTTCAAGGTTGGAGTAAAGATGGAAAATCTTTCTACGACGAAAAAGGTAATAAAACTTCAAGTAACTGGGTTGAATTAGATGGTTCAAAATACTATTTTGACGCAGACGGAAATTGTGTAAAAGGTTGGACAGAAATCGATGGCCAAAAGTACTATTTTGGAGAAGATGGAAAAATGGCTGTAGGCCAATTTGAAATCGATGGTCAAACTTACTATACTGGTGAGGATGGCATTTTCCGTACTGGATGGCAAGAAATCGATGGAAAGAAATTGTATTATTCTGAACAAGGTGAAGTTGTAAAGAATGCAATTCAAGATATCGATGGAACAAAATATGCTTTTGATGAAAATGGTGATTTAATCACAAATACAGAAAAAGATGGATATTCAATCGATGAAAATGGTGTTGCGACAGAAGTAGAACCTACAACAACTACTGAAGAAACAACAACTCCAGCTACATCTGAAACAACGGTTGTAGAGCAACAAGCTTCGACTCCTGCTGAGACGACAACAACTCAACAGACAACTACGCAAGCTTCAACTCAACAACAAACGCAAACTCAAACAGTTGTGACTCCTAGTGTGAATTCTTCAGCAATCGCATCGGCTGCCATTGCTCAAGTAGGAGTAACACAAGATTGTACAAGACTTGTATCGAATTCTTTGGCAGCGGTTGGAATTAGTTTCCACGGATGGCCTGAAGATTATTTAAGCTTAGGTACATTGACATCAAGCCCAGTTGCAGGTGACATTATTGTTTACTCAGGGCATGTTGCGATTTACATCGGAAATGGACAAGCTGTTCATGGTGGTTGGTTAGGATCACAAACAGTTATTTCTTCTGTTTCATGTACGAACGCTTTAATTGGTTATGTACATATTGGCTAGAGCAATCTAGCCTTTTTTTTGTGTTTGTTGTAGAATAAATCATATGTTTGGAGGTTTCTATGCGTTATATTGAAACACAAAAATTTAGTGATGTGTATGTATCCTGTAAAACGTTAATGCCTTTTAGTAAAGAAAATATTACTGCGTTGAATGTTTTAATTTATATGATGAAATCAAAAACTGAAGAATTGGATTCAAAACAAAAATTAGCTTCTTATCTAAATCGGTCTTATGGTACAAAAGTGTATTATGGTTTAACGACTTACGGAGATTTGGTATGTATTGATATCCGTTTCCAATTTATACGTCCTGATTGGATTGAAAACCAAGATTATACAAAGAATTTAATTTATCTTATGAATCAAGTTTTATTTCATTCTGTTTTTGATGAAGACAACTTTAAAGAAGCTGTATACCTTTTAGAGAATAGATTATTGGCTATACAAGACGATCCGGCTAGCCTTTCTTGTTTGAAGGCGTTTGAGTTGGCTAATTCAGAACATTCCATTTCAATTCCTGTTCAAGGAAATTTAGAAGATTTGAAAAGCTTGACTTTGAAGGATGTAGAAAAGGTGTACACTCTATATATGAATTTGGCAAAACATATTTACGTGTGTGGTGTATTAAATTCAACTTTACATGATTATTTAAATGGCGTGGATTTTTATTCTTCATTACTAAATCAAAGAACAATGCTTACTGTGCATGAAATGTCTTATAAGGTATGGAAAAAAGAGATTGCCCAAACTTGTATATCTCAAGTCTATACAACGAATGTAGATATTGAATCTGAAGATTATTATCCATTATGTGTTATGAATTGTATTTTGGGTCAATCTCAAAAAAGTTTATTGTTTGATGAGGTTCGAGAAAAGAATAGTTTGTGTTATTCTATTTATTCGAGCTTGATTCGTTTTGATGGTGCTTTATTGATTCATACAGGTACACAGAAAGAGAATGTGGATAAAGTAAATGTACTTATTGAAAAACAAATCAATCGGTTAAAAAATATGGATTATGACGATGAATATCTTGAGGTTGCCAAAAAGGGATTTAAAGATTCGATTGTGCAAGGTCTTGATCAGGCTTCTTCTTTGATTGCGCAAGCTTTTTTAGATGATTTATTACACCGTAACCTTACAAGCAAAAATCGAATCAATAAAATTATGGCTGTGACAAAGGAAGATATCGCAAGAGTTGCTTCTTTATTGAATTTGGCTTCTTGTGCTGTTATTGAGGAGGCCTAACATGGATTATAATTTAAATATTAAAGAGGAAACATTGGAAAATGGTTTACATGTGATTTTGGTGCATAAACCGGATTATCATAAATCATTATTTTTAGTTGGAGCTGGATGCGGTGGTTTTGACATTATTCAAGAATATAATGGTAAACAAGCGGTCCATAAGAGTGGTATTGCGCATTATTTGGAGCATCAAATGTTTTATTTGAATGGAGAAGAAGTAAGTGATCGATTTGCCAATTTACAATGTCAATCGAATGCATATACTTCTTATACAGAAACTGCATTTTATTTTTCAACGACAGCTTCCATACATACACCTTTAAAATTACTGTTAGATTTTGTAGAAAATTTAGATATTACGGATCAAACAATTGAAAAAGAGCGTGGCATCATTTTAAGTGAGTATGATATGTATCAACAGTCTCCGGAACAAAGGCTATTTAAGGAAACTTTGATTTCTTTATTTCACAATCATCCTATGAAAGTGGATGTATTAGGAACTAAGGAAGACATAACAGCGATGACGTATGAGGATTTATCTTCTTTTTATAAAATGAATTATGATCCAAGTTGTTTATGTTTAGTAGGAATTACAGGACAAGATACACAAGAAGTGCTTGATTGGATTGTTGAATGTCAAAAGGATGTGAAATCCAATTTGGAGTCTAAGGCAAATAGAATTTTTCCAAATGAAGATTTGAGTGTCTCAAGACCTTATTTTGAATCGCATATGGATATTCATCAGCCCTTTGTGTGTGTTGGATATAAAATGAAGCCAGAAAGTGATTTGAATGTAGCTTTGAAAAAAGATTTTGCGGTGAATATGTGGCTTGATTCTATTATGGGACCGTTGAATGAGAATTATCAAAGATATTTGGATGAGAGAATTTTCACTCAATTTGTTGGTGCTGAAGCCGATTTTAGCTTAGATCATGGATATATTTTATTTTATGCACAAACAAATCGTGTGGATGATTTTATTGATTTGGTCGATTCTATGGTTTCAAATGTTGAATTAGAAAAAGAAGCTTTTATTTCTTTGCGTGCACAAGCTGTTGCGAATAACTTGCGTGGATTGGATCATTTTGATGGTTTGGCCAATGATTTATTACGATCTTATTTTGAAGGGTATTCTTATTTGGAATATTTGAAGATGTTACAGGGGATGGATTATGGACAAATAAAAACGTATATCGCGGATTTAGATTTTTCGAATCGTTGTATTGTAAAAATTTTACCAAATGAGTCTATTTCGTCTGATTGATAAAAAAAGAGTGTATTTAGATAAAAAATAAACATCTAATTGATAAAATAAACGAGCAATTACATATGGATTGCTCGTTTGTTTATTTTCTTGAATCGAAATAGAATACAGGTAAAGGAGAGTGATGATAAATGGTGATAATTTTAAACGGAGGATAAAATAAAAATGAATGTATTTAGTGTTGCCGGCAAAATCAAGAGTATGCCGATTCTAAAAGAAACGCCTACGGGATTGAAGACTTGTGATTTGTATTTGAGTGTACAGAGAAATTTTCCAAGCGCAGAAGGGAAATATGAGAATGATGAGATTTGCGTCGAAGTTTGGAGAGGTCTTGCACAATCAGTCGTTGATACTTGCAAGGTGGGCGATTGGATTGCTTTAAGTGGGCGTATTGCTTCGCGGACTTATACAAAAGATGATCGTACTTTTTTGAACTACAGCTTTATTGCTGAACGTATGGATTTCATACGTAATTAAAATTTAACCACATCCACACAAAAGAAAAAAGATGGACCAAAATCCATCTTTTCTTATGTCTAAGATTAACGGTTGTAGTATTCTACTACTAACAATTCGTTGATTTCTTGAGCTTGGAACAATTCTTTACGTTCTGGGTAACGAACATAAGTTCCTTTTTTCTTGTCTTTATCAACTTCTACGAAGTCAACAGTTGCTGTTGCAGCTTCTAAAGCTTCGTTGATTACGCTTAAGTTTTTAGCGCGTTCACGAATTTCAACAACTTGACCTGGTTTTAATTGATAACTAGGAATATCAACTTTTTTACCATCTACTAATACGTGTCCGTGGTTTACTAACTGACGGCTAGCACGACGAGTACGAGCAAATCCCATACGATAAACGATATTGTCTAAACGAGATTCTAACATTACTAAGAAGTTTTCACCTGTAGCACCTGCTTTTTTGCTGGCTTTTACATAAGTGTTGTAGAATTGTTTTTCACTTAATTGGTAAGTGTGACGAATACGTTGTTTTTCTTGTAATTGTACACCGTAGTTTGTTAATTTTGGACGACGTCCATTTCCGTGTTGACCTGGAGCATAGTTACGACGTGTTAATTCTTCACCTGTTTCTAATACAGAAAAGCCTAAACGACGTGACTTCTTCCAAACACTTGAAGTGTTTCTTGACATAATTTTTTCCTCCTATTGTTTTATATCATTCATAAAACAATAACAGTACAAATCTTTAAAGGTTGTGTTACGAATGATATTTTCCGCTATCAGCTTTTAGCTTACTCATATCGCCTATGGCTGTAACGCCTTCCCTTTAACTTTGTATGCTGCTATCAATTTATGCTTATGTATCATATCAAAGACTTAGAATAAAATCAAGAAAAGAGTGCACAAAATCTATAAGATTTGATATAATGGATGTGGTTTGCAAGGAGGTACCATTATGGATACGGTTATGAGTTTTTTTCAATCGATATACGCAATTATAAGTGGACGTTTGTCAGTGATGGCAATCATGTACATTTGTATAGCCATTCTAGTACTCATACTAATTTGGATTATTTCGCGTATGATTAAACGTAGAAAAGCCTCAAAACGACTTTCGGATTTAGAGATTGAAATGAATGAAATTCGTAATAATTCCTTGGCCTATAAATTTAATAAGGCAAATGCATTCGCAAGAGTGAATGATGATATCATGGATAAGGTGAAAAATCTTTCTCCTAAATATGATAGTTGTCAAGATAACTTGAATGGATGTGAAAACTTATTTAATGAAGCAGATGATTTTGTGAATCGTCATCGTGTACGTAAAGCAATGCGTGCCATGGATGATTTAGAAACGATGATGGATCAAACAAAAGAAAGAATTCGTATTGTTACTCAATCTTTGGATCATATTTTAGCTCGTGAAACAGAGGTTCGTGAAAGTGCAAATGCTTTAAAAGAGCGTTTCCGTAATGTGAAGACAGTTTATCAAGACAATCGTTCATCATTTTACAATTCAGTTGAATATGTGGATGGTCGTATTGAAGAAATTGAAAATGAATTCTCTAATTTTGAAGAGTGGATGTTTGCTTCAGAATTTAATAAGGCAAAGGAAGAACAAGAAAAGATTTCTAAAATGGTGGATGAGCTTAGTTCTCAAATTGCAGCCTTCCCTGGACTTTATGAAAAAGCCAAAAATGTATTGCCTCGTGCAATGAATGAAGTTCGTTTGCATGTAAAGGAATTACAAGAAAACGAAATTGATTTATCTTACTTAAAACCAGAAGAAAAATTATCGGCGATTCAAAACGCATTATCTGCAACCGTAGATTCATTGGATGCAGGGGATGTTGAAAAAGCTCAGGCAGACTTAGATGTGATTGGTGATCATATCTTAGCTTTACAAGATGATGTCACAAATGAAAAACAGGCTTATGAAGAAATTCATGTAAGCTTGCAATCAAATTTAGAACTTGTGGATATTATTAATCAAGAACTTCAAGAAATTATGACATTATATGCCAACATTAAAGATCGCTTTGGTCTTGAAGATTGGACACATCGTTTCTCTTTAGCTCAAATTCAAATTGAGGATTTAAGAAAACGTCGTGACGAAATTCAAAAAGAGTTGAAACAAAACCAAAAGCCAAGTGTAGATGTTGTGCATGGATATCGTAAGTTCTCTAGTGAAGTGAATGAATTCCATGATCAAGTGAAGGATATGAAACAAATGCTTGTTGGAGCAAGTAGTGATGAGTCTCGTGCTAAGAAACAATTGACAAAACTTCAATTGATTTTGAATGAGGTTCGTTTAAATACTGTAACTCGTAATTTACCAAGTATTTCTTCTCAATTTGCGACAGATTTAAAAGAAGGCGAGAAATTGATTCAACGTGTACGCGTTGTCTTAGATCATTCTCCATTAGATGTTCAAACATTAAATGCAGATTTGCAAGATGCCATTGACTTTGTATATAAACTATACAATAACGCAAACAACCTAGTAGGTGTTGCAGTCATGGTTGAAAATGCCATTGTATTTGGTAATCGTTTCCGTAGCACGCATGCAGCTATGGATTCAGATTTAACTCGTGCTGAGTTATGCTTCCAAAATGGAGAGTATACTCGTGCACTTAAGATTGCGATTCAAGCAATCGAAAACATGCACCCAGGAATTTATGAAAAGCTTGTTGCGAAAAAAGATCCTGCTGTCATGAATCAGGTGCAATAATGATTTATTTTGATAATGCTTCGACAACCTCTGTTCGTACAGAGGTTCGTCGTGTTTATGGGCAATTGATCGAAACTTGTTATGGCAACCCAGATAGTTTGCATGCGTTGGGTAGGCAAGCAAGTTCACTCATGGAAAAAAGTAGAAATAACATTGCGAATATGTTACATGTGAATCCAAGTGAAATTATTTTTACTTCGGCAGCAAGTGAATCCAATTCTCTTGCGATTGTTGGGTATGCTTTGGCAAATCGACATCGAGGATCTCATGTACTCACAAGCAATGTAGAACATTCTAGTGTTCGTCATTCTATGGAATTTTTGAAGAGCCAAGGATTTGAAGTGGAATATCTTCCTATTAATGAAGAGGGTATTGTTACGGAAGAATGTTTACGTCAACATATGCGTAAGGATACGATTTTAGTATCGATCATGCATGTGAATAATGAAATGGGAGCAATTAATCCAATCGAAAAATTGGAACCTATCGTGCACTCGAATCCGACTTGTGTTTTTCATGTGGATTGTGTACAAAGCTTTTCGAAAATAGATGTTCCTTTTGAAATTTTAGATATGGCAACAATTTCGGCACATAAAATTCATGGCCTTAAAGGCAGTGCAATTTTAGTGAAGAAAAAGAAGATTCAACTTGTTCCTTTAATTCATGGAGGTCAACAAGAACAAGGCCTTCGTGGAGGTACGGAGAATGCACCTTGTAATATTGTCTTATCGAAAACGATTCGAATGGCATTAGAAGAAATGAAGGATGCATATGCTCATGTTTCTAAGTTAAATTCTTATTTAAGAGAAGAACTTTTAAAGATTGAAGGAGCCCATGTTCATTCGCCAGAAGATGCTTTGCCATATATTTTAAATATTTCGTTTGATCAAGTAACAAGTGAAGTTTTGTTGAATGCTTTGGATCAAAAAGAAATTTGTGTGTCGGCAAAAAGTACTTGCTCTTCACAAAATACAAATGCGAGTGAGGTTTTATTGGCAATGCATAAATCAGAATTTGATGCGACACATGGTATTCGATTGTCGTTTTCAAATGAAAATACGATAGAGGAAGCTGAATATTTTATTCAGGCATGTAAGGAGATTATAAGAGACTATGGCCTACCGTTATAATCATATTTTAATTCGTTATGGCGAATTAAGTTTAAAAGGAAAAAATAGAAATAACTTTATTAAACAATTGTATGATAATGTGAGAAAGGCTTTAAAAGCTTTTCCTACATTAGAGTTTGAAAAACAACATGATCGTATGTATATTTATCTTCATGAAGAGAATGCAGAGCATGTAAGTGATATTTTGTCTAAAGTATTTGGAATTTCATCTTTTTCTTTGGCAATTAAGGTTGCACCAAATATGGATCAGATTGTTGAGGCTTGTTTTGAATCTTTAGATTTGACAAGTCCAAAAACATTTAAGGTTGCCGCAAGAAGAAGTGATAAAACTTTCCCTGTGATTTCGGATCAGATCAATCGTATGGTCGCAACTCGTATATTAAAAAATAGCGATTGGAAAGTAAATGTTAAGAATCCAGATGTAAAAATCGTTGTTGAGGTGCATCGTGATGCGGCTTATATTATGACGGATCGTAAAGCAGGTGCCGGAGGTTATCCTGTTGGTGTTGGTGGAAAGGCTATGGTTTTATTGAGTGGCGGTATTGATTCACCGGTTGCTTGTTATTTGATGATGAAGCGTGGAGTACATATTGAATGTATTCATTATGCCTCTCCTCCATATACATCGCAAAATGCACAGGAGAAAGTAATGGAGCTTGCTCGTTTGGTATCTGGATATCAGGGAGACATTTTAGTTCATGTGGTTCCATTCACAAATCTTCAATTGGCAATCTATCAAAATGCAGATGAAAGCTATGCGATTACTTTAATGCGTCGTATGATGATGCGTATTGCCGAAGGTTTGGCCAAGAAACGTCATGCTCAAGCTATCGCAACGGGAGAATCGATTGGTCAGGTTGCCAGTCAGACTTTAGATAGTATGTTGGCAATCAATGATGTTACGAATATGCCGATTATTCGTCCTGTTGTTTGTATGGATAAAGTGGAAATTATCGATTTATCAAAGAAAATTGGTACATATGAAACGAGTATTCTTCCTTTTGAAGATTGTTGTACGATCTTTACTCCAAAAAATCCAACGACAAAACCTCGTGTTGACAAGTGTGAAAAATTTGAGGCGAAGTGGGATTTTGAAAAGATGGTACAAGAATGTATTGATCAGACAGAAGATGTCTGGGTTCATCCAGTAAAAGTGGAAGAAGAAATTAAGATGGAAGTTGATAATACAACACCATTAACAGAAGAGGATTTATTTTAAATCTTCTTTTTTTTATGTGGTATAATGGTTCCATGTTAATTTGTCCAATTTGTCATGAAAAATTAATGAGAGAAAATCGTACATTCCGTTGTATTCATAATCATTCTTTTGATTGTGCTAAGCAGGGGTATGTGAACTTGTCTCGTAAACAAACAAAGAATCATGGAGATAATGCTTTGATGGTCAAGGCTCGTAGTGAGTTTTTAGAAAAGGATTACTATGATTTTATGCGTCGGTTTGTTGAAACAAAATTGAGTGGAAATACTTTTGTAGATGCAGGCTGTGGTCAAGGCTATTATACAAAGGTTTTTGGCAAACACTTTATACAGAGTTATGGTGTTGATTTAAGTAAAGATGCGATTTTATATGCTTCTAAACAAGATAAGCATACGCAATATATTGTGGATAGTTTATTTTCAATGCCTTTTGAGGATCAGAATATTGATTGTATAACAAGTGTTTTTGTTCCGCTTGGACAAGATGAGATTCATCGAATTCTAAAAAATAATGGAACATGGATCGTAGTTGGGCCAGGACCTAGGCATGTTTGGGAATTAAAAGAAATCTTATATGAAACGCCGTATGAGAATAAAATGCCGGATTTTGTAGCTGGATATGAGGTCATCAGTCAGGATGTTATTTCGCAAAAGAGTATGGTTGAGGATGTGTGGTCTTTACTCGAGATGACGCCTTATCGTTATAAGACGAGTCTAGAGGCTTTAGAGAGAGTAAAACAATTAGAAAGGTTAGAGGTTACCTTTGAGTTCGTGGTAACGGTTTATAAAAAATATGAAAACAACAATTAAAAAATGGGGAATTAATGGAGAGGGAATTGCGTATCATGAAAAGAAACCAATTTTTATTGAGAATGCGATTCCTGAAGAAGTGATTGAATTTGATGTTAAGAAAGAGGAAAAAACTTATTTAGTTGGTGAATTGACTCGTTTGGTTGAGCCAAGCTCAAAGAGAAGATATCCTTTGTGTTCAATTTGGAAAGAGTGTGGGGGTTGTGCTTTGATGCATGTGAAGTATCCTGCTCAGTGTAAGATGAAGGAAGAAGTTTTAAAGGAAGCCTTAATCAAGTATGCGGGTTATAAGGGGAGAATGTTTCCTATTGTAAAAAACCCGGAGCCACTCGCATATCGTAATTCTTGTAAACTTCCTTTTGGTGAAGAATATGGTCAATTGTATACGGGTATGTATGAGCGTGATTCAAATCATTTTCAAAAGGTTGAGCGTTGTTTTGTGCATTCAAAGTTATTAGAGTCAACTAGACAAGAGGTTGTGAAGGTTTTAAATGAACATCATTGTAGGTTGTATGATTCTAAGACAAGATTAGGTTTTAAAAACTTGGTTATGAAAGAATTTAATGATCAGATTCAAATTATTCTTGTGACTGGAAATGATGAATTGAGTGATGAACTTATTTCAGATTTATCTAGTTTAGATGGTGTTTGTTCTTTGTGGCAAAGTAAGAAAACAGATACGACAAGAGAATTGTTTGGGGAAATGATTCATCTTTGGGGTGAAGAGAAGATGGTTGTGGAAATGAAAGATTTAAAATTATCTTTACTTCCTCGTTCATTTTTTCAATTAAATACAAAACAGGCTGAAAATTTATATGAGCATGTTGCACGTTGGATGCCTAGATGTCATACGATTGTTGAGGCTTATAGTGGGATTGGTGCGATCAGTTTATTTTTAAAGAATAAAGGTAAAGAAATTATTGGGATCGAATCGATTCAGGATGCGGTTGATAATGCGAATGAAAACGCAAAAATCAATGGTGCAAAGAATGTGTCTTTTATTTGTGAGGATGCGGGTAGTGCTTTAAGTCGTATTGTCAAAGAGAAGAGAGTGGATGCTCTTGTCGTGGATCCTCCAAGAAGTGGTTTGGATGATGTGATGAAAGAGACTATTATAAATTCTAAAATTAGAACGGTTATTTATGTTTCTTGTAATCCGGCAACATTGGCTAAAGATTTAAAAGTTCTTCAAAAGGAATATTCTATTGTCAAGATTCAGCCTTTTGATATGTTTAGTCAAACGCCTCATGTAGAAACGGCTGTGTTATTGCAGAAAAAGGAAAAAAAATCATTTAAGCCTAGGGATAGAAGAAATTCGAATTATCGTAATAAAAAATCATCGTATTCTGAAAAATCTAGAGGGATGAAAAAAAGATAAATCGGAATTTGTGGAGAGATTTTGGTTATGAAAGTATCCTGTTTCTGCTGGCATGGCACAGCATAGCCACTACGCTGTTCGCTGCTATCTTTTCTCCTGCTTTCCTTAACGACTGTATCACTTTTTTTGGTACGTTGGGAAAAGGAATGCTAAGTCTGTTTCAAGAGTTTATAAATTTGAGGATAAATCAGCTTAGAGAATAAGGGAGAAAGAAACGATGTAAATAAGAACCAAAATAGGGGCTGATATGCATTCATACTCTTATCAGTCAGGGAAAACACCTTTGGTTGTTAGTTTGTAAATTAGTGAA
>CAVBGZ010000021.1:478-25065 GCA_963595075.1 Waltera intestinalis | reverse complement strand
GTTCTCCTCTCATTTAAAAGATCTCCTTGGCTTGGCTTTATTTCTTTTCTCCCTCCCGATAAGATAATCGGTTCCACAATTATTAGCGTACTGGGCATGCAACCCGCATATTTACTCCTTGTACGCTCTCTTAGGTATCCAAACAAAATAACACATATATTAAGGAGATTCAAATGCCAACAAAAAAGGTTAAATCTACAAACGACTTAAGTAGATCCTCAATGCCTGCATTGACTCCTGAGGCTAGAGAGAATCAGATGATTGCTTTGGCCGTTGACGTTGCAGAACAGCAACTTCGTAAAGGTACTGCTTCTTCTGCTATTATTGTGCACTATTTGAAACTGGCTACGGTCAAGTCTCAAGTAGAGCTGGAAAAACTAAAAAAAGAAAACGAATTGCTTGAAGCAAAGACTAAAAGTCTTGAGTCTTCTCAACACTCTGAGCAGTTATATCATCAAGCTCTCAAAGCGTTCAGTTCATATTCTGGTAAGGAGTCTGGTGAAGATGACGACAGCGAAAATTAGAACTTATTCAAAGATGATCCAATTACCGACATTCGAAGAACGTTACTCATATCTACGATTATTCGGTGTTGTTGGAGTTGATACTTTTGGGTTTGATCGCTACTTGAATCAAGCATTCTACAAGTCAACTGAATGGAAAAAGCTTCGTCATCAAATCATTGCTAGAGATAATGCATGCGATTTGGCAATGCGAGGGTTCGAGCTTTATGACCATATCTATGTGCATCACATGAATCCTATCTCAATTGACGACATCAACAATGCCTCTGATTTTTTGTTAAATCCAGAGTATTTAGTTTGTGTGTCATTGAATACGCATAACGCTATTCACTACGGTGACGAGAAGCTTATTAAGAAGAAAGAATTGATCGAGCGCACACCAAATGATATGTGCCCTTGGAAAAAGTAAAGGAGTATATTATGGACGAAAACAGCAGTATATTACTATCTATTAAGAAACTCCTCGGTATTCCACAGGAGCAAACAAATTTTGATGTCGACATTATTATTCATATTAATACTATTATAGCAAATCTTGTTCAAATGGGTATTGGCCCTAGTGAAGGTTATTCTATAACTGGAAAAACCGAAACTTGGAAAGACTTCGTTGGTGATGACAAACTTATTGCGCAGATAAAAACCTACATCTACATTAAAGTTCGTTTGGTTTTCGATCCACCTAGTAATTCATCATTAACGCAGTCATTTAATGAACAAGCTAAAGAATTAGAAGTGCGCATGTATACTCAAATGGGAGGTTACTAATGGACTACTTACAAATTAACGAACTTTACCACTGGGGTGTTAAAGGTATGAAGTGGGGCATACGCCGTTACACTAATGAAGACGGTTCTTTGACTAAAGAAGGTCAGACTCGATACAATGAGATTGATGAAGAAAAAAAAACGTCAGACTTATATGACAAAATGGTTAGTAAATCAGCTCATAAATATTATGATTGGGTAGATAATGGAAGAGATTATGATGATTTAGATCCGAAAAGCAAAAAAAAAGTGGATAGGATGTATAACGAATATCGTAATGATTTCAATAAATTTGCCGATGTACGCGATAAGATGATTGGCAAACATGAAGATGCCCAGAAGATGATAGATGCTGGAGAGACTTATTACAAAGATCTAGATCCAGAGATTCTTAACCAAATTATTGATGAAGATAATAAACAAATTGAAGAAACCAATAGAAAAATTCAAGCTGAAATAGATCGTAAAAAGACTATGACTGCTAATGCACTAGGCACTGCTGTTATTGCTGGAGTTTTGGGTGCTGGCGCATATCTTAATTTTAAGAAGAAAAAGAATAAATAAAAAGGAGCTTAACAAATGTTATCTAATACGGCCACGCCGATATATTATGGCCGTCTTAGAGATGCGGTCATGAGAGGCGATATTCCAGTATGTAGAGAAATCTCTATGGAAATGAATCGAATTGACCAATTAATAGCTAACCCAGGAGTATATTACGACGATAAAGCTATTGAGGGGTTTGTTAAATTTTGTGAAAACGAATTAACATTGACAGATGGCACCGATGTAACCTTGCTCGACTCGTTTAAATTATGGGCTGAGCAAGTTTTTGGTTGGTACTATTTTATTGAAAGAAGCGTCTATGTTCCCGAAGAAGAGGGGCACGGTGGGCATTATGAAAAGCGTTATATCAAAAAGCGTCTTACTAATAAACAATACCTCATTGTTGGTAGAGGTGCTGCTAAAACTATGTATTCTTCATTCATGCAAAACTTCTTTTTAAATATTGATACTACTACAACTTATCAAGTAGCGACCGCTCCGACGATGAAACAGGCAGAAGAAGTTATGTCTCCTATTCGTACTGCTATTACAAGAGCCAGAGGACCACTCTATAAGTTCTTAACAGAGGGATCAATTCAAAACACAACTGGGTCAAAAGCCGATAGACAGAAGCTATGCTCCACCAAAAAGGGTATAGAAAACTTCTTAACTGGCTCCCTACTTGAAATCAGACCTATGAAAATTGACAAGCTTCAGGGTATGAGATGTAAAGTCGCTACTATTGATGAATGGCTATCTGGCGATGTTCGCGAAGATGTTGTTGGTGCTATTGAACAAGGCGCTTCTAAGGTTGATGACTATCTTATTATTGCAACCTCTTCGGAAGGTACCGTAAGAAACGGTAGTGGTGATACCATTAAGATGGAATTAATGTCTATTCTTAAAGGTGAATACATTAATCCTCATGTTTCTATATTTTGGTATAAATTAGATTCTGTTGACGAAGTAGCTAATCCTGAAACTTGGCTTAAAGCTAACCCTAATCTTGGGAAGACCGTAACTTATGAAACATATCAGCTAGATGTAGAAAGAGCTGAAAAAGCTCCCGCTACAAGAAATGATATTTTAGCAAAAAGATTTGGTTTACCTATGGAAGGTTTTACATATTACTTTACATATGAAGAAACACTACCTTCTACTAAAAGAGATTTTTGGGGGC
Organism: Waltera intestinalis; assembly: GCA_963595075.1. Taxonomy (GTDB): domain Bacteria; phylum Bacillota_I; class Bacilli_A; order Erysipelotrichales; family Erysipelotrichaceae; genus Holdemanella. The sequence continues at coordinate 22,051 of CAVBGZ010000021.1, read as the reverse complement.
TTCCTTGCTCAGTTGGTGCTGACTTATCTCAAGGTGATGACTTTTGCGCTTTCTCATTTTTGTTTCCTCTTAAAGATGGTACATTTGGTTGGAAAACTCGTAGTTATATTTCTTCACAAACTTTACACAAATTGCCATCGGCCATGCGTATCAAGTATGAAGAGTTCATGCGTGAAGGGTCACTAATTGTATTAGATGGCGTAACTTTGGACATGACTACCGTTTATGAAGACTTAGATGATCATATTCAGCAAAGACAATACGATTGCCGATGCTTAGGATTCGACCCTTATAATGCTCAAAAGTTTGTTGAAAGATGGCAAGCTGAGAATGGAGCATTCGGAGTAGAAAAAGTTATTCAAGGTGCAAAAACGGAATCAGTTCCGCTTGGTGAAATTAAGCATTTAAGTGAGAATAATTTATTATTGCACGACGAATCTCTTGCTACTTTTACCATGGGCAACTGTATTGTTTTGGTTGACACAAACGGTAATAAGAAATTGTATAAAGTTAAGCATGAAGCAAAAATTGATAATGTAGCTGCCCTTATGGATGCTTGGGTTGCATACAAATTAAATAAGGAGGCTTTTGATTAATGGATTATATTAAATTAAATGAATTGTATCACTGGGGTGTTAAAGGCATGAAATGGGGTGTCAGAAACTATCGAAATGAAGATGGCACTTTAACCCCAGCTGGTCAAGCTCGATACAACGAAGACGGCACCCGCAAAAAAGCTAAAGATATGTCCGATGATGATCTACAAAGATCTAATAGAAGATTACAAGCCGAAAAACAGTATGAGCAACTTTCCGAAACTAATGCTCACAAAAATTTAATGTCCGCTAAAAGAATTGGTATTTCTACAGTGGGTAGCTTCTTAATTGGTGCTGGCTCATCCATTGCTTATAATGCTATTAATAAAGGTAGTATTAAAGTAGGCAAAGAGGCTATTGGTAAATCTATGATCATTGGTGGTCTGGCAGCTGCTAGCGCATTGGCTACAGGTATTGTTACAAGTCAAGGTGGTCAAGTTACTACTATGGATGAGAACAAAGTATTTAAGAAACAAAAACAGCAGAAACAATCTAAACAGCAAACTCAATCTTCGAAAAAAAATAAATAAGGAGGTTACTAATGGACTACTTACAAATTAACGAACTTTACCACTGGGGTGTTAAAGGTATGAAGTGGGGTGTTCGAAACTATATGAATGAAGATGGAACACTTACCCCCGAAGGGCAACGTCATTATAATATCGATAGTAATGGAAACCATAAAAAAGTTTCTATAACTGGGGCACGATTGAACGAATTTTCAAGACAGCGTGCCAGTAAATCTTATTACAAAAATGGAATTAGAGAAGCAAAAAACAATTTAGAAATTACTGGCGATAGAAAAGCATATAAACAAGCCATTAAAGAAAACAAAGAAATGCGCAAGGTACGAGATACTAATATCGCTAATGAAAACAGTGCGCAAGCTAGACGTATAAAAGGCAGTAGCGTCGCTTTGCACGTTGCCTCTGGTGTTTCTATTGCTGTAGGTGCGAAACTAGTTTCTAAGTATTTGAAAAATACTGAAAAGAATATGGTCGAGTGGACACCGGATGGCAAAAAGATGATGAAAGCTGCTAAAATTGGTGCAAAAGTTTTAGCCGCAGTTGGTGTCGGAATCGCCGCAAGAGGTATTGCTGCACATAAAACTAAAAAGAAAGCACTAAAAGGTAAAGAAGTATCTGTTCGTAGCAAAAAGGCGAAACGCTTGACGAATTTAATACCTACTATTAGTTAATAAAAAAACTATGGACTACTTACAAATTAACGAACTTTACCACCACGGAATCAAAGGTCAAAAGTGGGGCGTACGTCGAGAATTAGACGATGAAACCAATGGAGTTTCGTCTTATAAAAATGATAATCAAGAGGCTTCTAAAGCTTCAAGAAACAAAAAAATTAAGATCGGTGCTACAATAGCGGGAACCATTCTGGCGGCTGCTGGTGCGACTGCTTTTTTAGTTTATAGAAAAAAAAACAAAGCAAAAGTCTCCGCTGGAGTAAAAGCAATTCAAGCTTTGCCTAGCACAATGAGTCTTATAATTCGCTAATGTTATGAAAATTATTAATAGTTCCTGAGGAAATTCAAAATGGGATTAATAGATAGACTGCAGCATGCTTGGAATGCTTTTATCTATAACGACTCAAATCCAAGTGGAAGCCGTTATTTAGATTTAGGTTATTCTTCGACCTATCGTCCTGACAGAATGTACTTTACTAAAGGGAATGAGCGCTCGATTGTTGTGTCTGTCTATAACAGAATTGCTATTGATTGCTCATCCGTTAATATTAAACATGTACGTTTAGACGATAATGGAAGATTTACTGAAGTTATTGATTCTGGATTGAATAATTGCTTGACAGTCGAAGCTAACAAAGATCAAACAGCTCGTGCTTTTATGCAGGATGTTGTTATGTCTTTATTCGACGAAGGCTGCATTGCGATTGTCCCAATCGATACTACAGAAAACATTTATGTGAGTGGCTCTTACGACATCGAAAGTCTTAGAGTCGGAAAAATTACTCAATGGTATCCAGACCATGTGAGAGTTGAAGTTTACAACGATCGAATCGGTCAGAAGAAAGAACTCATCTTCCCAAAATCAGAAGTAGCGATTATTGAAAATCCTCTTTACGCTATTATGAATGAACACAACTCTACTCTTCAAAGATTAATTCGAAAGTTGAATATACTTGATGTCATTGACGAACAGTCCGGTTCTGGTAAATTGGATTTGATCATTCAGTTACCTTATGTCATCAAGAGTGAAGCCCGTCAAAAGCAAGCAGAACAAAGACGCGCAGACATTGAGAAACAATTATCTTCTAGTAAATTTGGTGTAGCTTACACCGATGGTACTGAGAAGATTACACAGCTGAATCGTTCGGTAGAAAACAATCTTATGTCACAGATTGAGTATTTAACGAGTATGCTTTATAGCCAGTTAGGAATTACACAAACTGTTCTAGATGGTACTGCTGATGAAAAGACAATGCTTAATTACAATAATCGAACTGTCGTGCCTATTGAAAATGCTATTGTTGACGAAATGAACCGCAAGTTCTTAACCAAAACGGCACGCTCCCAGAAGCAAGCTATTATGTATTTCAATGATCCGTTCAAGCTTGTACCAGTTGCTAATCTAGCTGATATTGCTGATAAATTTACAAGAAATGAAATTATGTCTAGTAATGAAATCAGACAGATTATTGGTTTGAAACCAGCTGAAGATCCGAGAGCGGATGAGTTACGTAACAAGAATTTAAATGCTAGTGAAGGTGAAGAATACGCGGTTACTAATGATGAAGGCTACGGACCGGATGACCAATACGCCGATGAATCATACATAGACGAAGGAGTAGAAAATCAAAATGGCTACTAAAAATTATGATTTTAGTGGTTGGGCTACTAGAAATGACATTCGTTGCTCGGATGGACGAACAATTAGAAAGAATGCATTTAAAGCACAAGATGGAACTACGGTCCCTCTTGTCTGGAACCATAACCACACCGAACCAGAATATGTAATGGGTCATGCACTTCTTGAAAATAGAGATCAAGGTGTGTATGCTTACTGCTCTTTTAACAATACCGAACGCGGTAGAGAGGGAAAAGAGCTCGTTAGGAATGGGGACATAAGTTCTCTTTCTATTTATGCAAATCAACTTAAACAAAATGGCGGAGATGTTATTCATGGAGCTATTAGAGAAGTTAGCTTAGTATTAGCAGGCGCTAATCCCGGTGCTTACATTGATGAAATTATTACACATAGCGACAACTCTAATAATGATGAGTACGAAGCCAGAATTTATAATCCAGATCAAAATTTCGAAATTATCCACTCAGATGAATCTAATGGTGCCTTGAAGCATGCTGTGGAGAATGGAGAAGAATTGAAACCAGAAGCTAAAAAGGAGGATTCAAAAATGGATGATGAAAATAAAACCGAACAAGGTGACGGAAAAACCGTAAAAGAAGTATTCGATTCTTTAACTGAAGAACAAAAATCTGTTGTTTACGCAATTATTGGTCAAGCTGTACAAGATGCCAAAGGTGGCGACAGCGATGAAGATGACAACGATATGGAGGATGGAAACGTGAAACATAATGCTTTTTACAATGAAGACAACAACCAAGATGAAAACTATATTTCTCATGCTGAAATCTTAGATGCTATTAAAGATGCTAAAAAGATCGGTAGTATGAAGGAATCTTTCTTACAACATGGTATTACTAATGTTGAAACTTTCTTCCCTGAAGTTCAAGCTGTCAATAAGACTCCAGAAGTTATTGACAGAGAAACCTCTTGGGTTGCTAAAGTTATGAACGGTGTCAAACATACACCATTCTCTAGAGTTAAATCAACAGCTGCCAATATCACTGCCGATGAAGCTAGAGCCAAAGGTTATGTTAAAGGCAATAAGAAGGTTGAAGAAGTCATTACTGCTCTTAAGAGAACTACTACACCAACAACTATCTACAAGCTTCAAAAGATGGATCGTGATGATATTATCGATATTACTGATTTCGATGTCGTCGCTTGGTTAAAGCAAGAAATGAGAGGCAAACTTGATGAGGAAGCCGCTCGTGCTATTCTTATTGGGGATGGTCGTGATGCTTCTTCTGATGATAAGATTCCAGAAACCAATATTCGTCCAATTCTTGGCGATAATTCTACTTACACTATCGCTAAGATTCTCGAAAGACCAAAAGATGCTGACAATTCTGCTTATGCTAAATACCTTATTAAGCAAATTATCAAAGCTCGTAAGGACTATAAGGGTTCCGGTAATCCAACATTCTTCACCACAGAAGACATTCTTACTGATATGCTCTTAATTGAAGATACTAATGGCAGAGTCATCTACGATTCCGAAGAAAAGCTTAAGACTGCTCTTCGTGTCAAAGATATTGTCACCGTTGAAGTTATGGAAAATCATGTCCGTACCGACGATGCTAAAGCATATGACTACACTCTTAATGGTATTCTTGTTAATTTACAAGATTACAATGTTGGTGCTGATAAAGGCGGAGCCGTCAATATGTTCGATGACTTCGATATTGATTATAATAAGTATACATACTTAATTGAAACTAGATTCTCTGGCGCTCTTACTAAACCATTCTCAGCTATCACTTTCGAAGAAAAGACTGCTCATACAGCCGGCTAGTCTTTGAATATTCAAAATGGATAGATTCTGTGGTATTATTGGTTACGCCATAACTGAAGAAACTTCAAAGGGCGTATGGAAAACTAATATTGTAGAAAAAGCAGTATTTGGTGACATCATTAAAAACTCTAAGAGATACGAAAATTCGAACAATGTTAATAGCGATATTAATATTAGCAATCAATTTAGTGTTATGGTTGACCCGTATGCCATGGAAAATATTCACCTTATGAAATATTTAGAATACTTGGGTGCTAAATGGAAAATCACTTCGGTTGAAGTTCAGTACCCAAGAATTTTATTGACTGTTGGAGGTGTGTACAATGGCGAGCAGGCTTGAACTGCATGACAAATTGGTTGAAATACTTGGATCTGATAATGTGTATTATCAACCTCCAGAGTCTTTAAAAATTGAATATCCATGCATTATCTATTCTTTAACAGGAATAAATAATAGATTTGCAGATGATGGCGTCTATCTGCAGAAAAGGCAATACGAAATCACTATTGCTGCATTTGACCCCGATAATGAAATTGTTGATCGAATGTCTAAGTTTCCGTTAACTTCTTACATTAGGCATTTCAATTCCGATAACATTAATCATGACGTTTTTAAAACCTATTTTTAACTAAATAAGGAGGCTAATAATGGCTACTGGTAAACTTACTTGGGATACCGTTGGTTCTCGCTATTACGAAACTGGCGTTTCTAAAGGTGTCCTCTATGTCTTAGACAAAACTAAAAATACATATAAATCTGGTGTTGCTTGGTCTGGACTTAGTTCAGTTTCCGAATCACCATCTGGTGCTGACGAATCTGCTATTTACGCTGACAACATTAAATATCTTTCATTGAGATCTGTTGAAAACTATGAAGGTAGCATTGAAGCATACACATATCCTGATGAATTCGGAGAATGCGATGGTTCTGCTGAACTTTCTGCTGGTGTCCATATCGGACAACAAACAAGAACTCCTTTCTGTTTCTCATATCAAACTAAGAAAGGTACTGACCTTAATGCTGATGCTGGCTATGTAATTCATATCATCTACGGATGCACTGCTGCACCAACTGAAAAGTCATATGAAACTGTCAATGATAGTCCAGAAGCAATTTCATTTAGCTGGGATATTACTACTGTTCCAGTTGATGTTGCAGGATACAAACCAACATCTCATATCGAAATTGATTCTACTAAAGTTGATGCTAATAAGCTCTCTGCTATTGAAGCAAAGCTTTATGGTTCAGATACTAATGAACCAACTGTACTTATGCCATCTGACCTTATTTCTCTCTTGGGACAGAAATAATCGTTAAAAATCAAAATGGTGAACTGGGAGCGTAATATATACGTCTCCCTTTTCTTTTTAATTTAAAGGAGATCAAAACATGTTAGAAAAAACTATCAAATACATTGATTACAATGGTGCAGAAAGAGAAGAGAAGTTCTATTTTAATTTAAACAAAGCTGAAATTACAGAAATGGAATTATCTACAGAAGGCGGATTAACCGAAATGATTAAGAAGGTTGTTGCTGAAAAGAACGTTCCAGAAATTATGAAAATTTTTAAGAATTTAATTTTAGCATCTTATGGTGAAAAGTCTGCCGATGGTAAAAGATTCATCAAAAGTAAAGAATTGTCGGATGCATTCTCACAAACTGAGGCATTCTCCGATCTTTTCATGGAATTAGCTACTAATGCTGACGCCGCTTCCGAATTCGTTAATGGCATTACTTCTAGTATTGCCAAACCTCAATCTCAGAACAAAATAGAAAACAAATAAATTACACTAATAAGGAGGCCAAAGGATGCTTAAAATTATTATTCCTCCAAAAGAAGGGTTTGATAACGCTAAACAAGAGTTTGTAAATTTTCCAGGACAAACTTTACAATTAGAGCATTCCTTGGTCTCTATTTCTAAATGGGAATCCAAGTATCATAAGCCCTTTTTAGGGAAAGAACAAAAGACTAATAAAGAACTAATCGACTACATTAAGTGCATGACCATCACACAAAATGTACCAGATGAAGCTTACGCTTTTTTGACGAAAGAAAATTATGTAGCGATCAATAATTACATTGGTGATTCAATGACGGCTACGTGGTTTTCTAATGAACAGAAAGGTGGTCGTTCTTCTGAACAAATTACAAGTGAACTAATCTATTTTTGGATGGTTTCTTACAATATTCCATTTGAATGCCAAAGATGGCACCTTAATAGATTATTAACATTAGTTAGAATTTGTAATGTAAAGAATGGTGAGCAAAAGAAGATGAGTAAACATGATACTCTTAAGCGTAATGCAAGTCTTAATGCTGCTCGAAGAGCTAAATACCATTCTAAGGGCTAATTATGGGCGGTAAACCTATTATTAAAATTAAAAACAAGTCCGGAAATTGGTATAGCAGTTTGAATTTTTTACACAAATCTTCAAAAGGACTTGACATTAAAACTGTTGAAGCTATTGCTGAAAGCGAAATATCGGTGTTTGCTAAAGCCACGCCAAGCAAGACTGGTAAAACTGCGGCAAGTTGGTTTTGTACAGTAGAAGAAGTTTCTCACGGATACAAAATTAATTACTGTAATAGTAATATTCAAAATGGAGTAAACATTGCAATTATGGTCGACATTGGTCACGCTACACCTAATGGTCGATGGTATAGTGGAGCACACTATTTGAATAAAACCGTTGAGAAAGTAAATGACGATTTACTAATAAAATTTATGGAGGCGCTAGACAACAATGAGTGATGAAAAAGTTGATACCAGAGTTGTAGAATTAGACTTTGATAATAAAAAATTTGAAAAGAATGTTAAAAAGACACAATCATCACTTAAAGACTTAGATGATAGTCTTCAGATGAAAGGTGCCTCTTCAGGTATAGATACTGTTATTGCTAAATTCTCAGCTTTAGATGTAGCTGCTGCAACTATCGTTGCTAGAATTACTAACAGAATAGTTGATTTGGGTGTTTCTTTGGTTAAATCTTTATCTATCGATCAGGTTAGTGCTGGTTGGGATAAGTTTGGTCAAAAGACATCATCCATGGCCACATTAGCTTCTCAAACTATTAAGATTGCTGGAAAAGAAATTACAAATTATTCTGATAAGTTAGAAGCTATCAACACTCAACTTGACAAGTTAAATTGGTTTACTGATGAAACCTCATATAACTTTACTGATATGGTTGATAATATCGGTAAGTTTACCGCAGCTGGTCAAGATTTGGATGCTTCAGTTGAAGCTATGATGGGTATTGCAAACTGGGCAGCATTATCTGGACAAAATGCAACGATGGCATCTCGTGCTATGTATAATTTAGCACAAGCTTTGAGTAAAGGTTACGTTCAACTTATTGATTATAAGTCGATCCAAAATGCTAACATGGATACTCAAGAATTCAGACAAACAGTTCTTGATACTGCTGTTGCTATGGGCGAACTTACTAAAGAAGGTGAGAACTATATTACCAAAACTGGTAAGAAGTTTACTAAAAACCAATTCACCGAAGAGCTTTCCTCAAAATGGTTTACTAGTGATGTCTTAACCGCATCGTTAGGCAAATATTCTGCTGCTGTTGACAAAATTTATGAAATCGCTGAAGAAACTGGTATGACAGCTTCTGAAGTTATGTCTAGATACGGCGATACTCTTGATGAGTTTGGGTTAAAAGCTTTCAAAGCGGCTCAAGAAGCTCGTACATTCGCTGATGCATTAAGTTCTGTCAAGGACGCAGTTTCAACTGGATGGATGAATACTGCTGAAAAGATTTTCGGCAGTTACGATGAATCAAAAGAATTGTGGACAGACTTAGCTAATGAACTTTACAATGTCTTTGCATCGGGTGGTGATTTTAGAAATGAAGTACTGCAAACTTGGAAAGATTTAGAAGGTCGTGCCGATTTGTTTAAACATGGTGGAGAAGATCAAGGCGCATTTTGGAACTTATTTGATGCAGTTACAGCAGTTATCGACTTAGTTAAATCTTCATTTAACGAAGTCTTCCAAACTTCTGTATTTGAAGATGAAGCCGATAAAGCTGCCGATTTAGGAAGCAAATTCAAAGATCTTACTGCTAGATTAAAGGATTGGTCAGCTAGAGTTAAGGATGCTGTATCCGAGAATTCTGAATTTGCAAATATTTTAAGAGCCGTATTTACTGTTGTAAAATTAGGTTTAACTTCACTTAATGCTATTAAGTATGCATTAGATCCAGTTGTATCGGTAATTAAGTATTTGGTTCAAGACTTACTTAGTAGAGTCTCATACTATTTGTCGGATCTTTCTTTCTTAGAAAACATATTTACGAAGATAACAGATGCTTCTAATAAAATGGCGAATGTTCTTTCCGACATATTTGATGATTTAACAAGATCTGATGTATTTGATCAAATATTTAAATTCTTAGAAGATTTATTTAAAGAATTGGCGAATGCCAAGATATTAGAAAATTTTGCTTCGATAATTAAATCATTTTTCAAATCATTTTCCAATGAAGGCAAAACATTAGAAGCTATTAAAACTATTATTTATAGTATTGTAACGATACTTATTAAACTTGGTAGAGTACTATTAAAACTTGCATCATTAATTAATAAGTATATTATTCCCGCCGTTGCTAAGTTATTAAGTTTCCTAGCTGATATTTCTGGTGGCTTAATCGGAACCCTTACACAAATTATTTCATATGTTTTTGAATTAATTGCCGGCTTAGTAGATTTCAAAGCCATGGCTGCAAAATTTACTGGATTATTTTCTAGTTTCCAAACCAGCGATATTACTGTAAAATTTGAGCCACTCGCTTCTTTCTTTGAAGGATTAAAAGACTTATTTATCAGTGTGATAAGTGTATTCAAATCATTTTTACCAGTAATACAAACTGTAATAAGTAATATTGGTAAGCTATTTAAAGCTGTTGCTGCTGGTATTACCTCTTGGCTTGGGAAGATTGATTTCGAAGGAATTAAAGAGAAAATAACTTCATTCTTTTCGTCATTAAAAATGGATAAAGCAAGTAGTGGAGTTAAACCTATACAAACTTTTTTGGAAGGCGTAAAAACATTACTTAGTGGTATTATTTCGGCATTCAAAGCTTTTATTCCAGTTTTTAGTAATTTCTTTATCGTCATAGGTAAAATATTCAGTTCTATTGGCAATATTTTAAATAAATTATTCGCTGCTGCCAAAGAGAATTCTGGATTAATGGCTGCTATTGTAAGAGTCTCAGTTGTCTTAGTAATTTTGTTAGCGGTATTGATGCTAGTTAAAAAGACCGTAGGCAAATTTGATGATGTATTAGACAGCCTTAGTGGTTTGATGGACAGTTTATCTGGTAAATTAAAAGCTGGTATATTTCAATCAGTAGCAAGTTCATTGCTTAAGATGGTATTAGCTATAGCAATCCTAAGTAGTATAAGTGATGACAAACTAATATTTGCAACTGCTGTATTTCTAAGTTTGGTCGGAGTTATGGCTGCAATGGTTGCACTTTGTCAAAGCATAAATAGTACCAAAGCTGAAGCTGAGAAAGCCGAAAAGAACACTAAATATATCCAAAAACTTGCCGCTGCTACTTTGAAGATGGCTGTCGGTATCCTGCTCATTGCAAAAGCAATAGAAACTATGAGTAAATTAAGTTGGGAGCAATTAGGCATTGGTATAACCGGTGCTGCTGCAGCTGTAGCGATTGTTATTGCTCTTAGTTATGTTATGGATAAAATCGATACTAAAAAGATGGTGGCCGCTTCTTTAGTTATGACAGTTGTGGCTGCTTCTGTCAAAGCAATAGGAAAAGCATTTCAATCATTTGAGAATATTTCACCCGATACTTTTATATTAGGCAGTGCTGTGATTCTTGGCATAATGTTTGCTTTATCGCATTTTGCTACTAGTATGAGTAGTGCTGTAGCAGGTATTTCGAATGTCATATCTTTGGTTGCATTACCTGCAACGCTTATATTATTAGCTGGTGCAATTATGAGTTTAGCTCTTGCTTTTGCAACTTTTGCTTTAATACCGTGGCAAGCCATCGTAGCCGGTCTTCTTACAGTAATCGGTTCTATTGTTGCATTGGCCATTATTAATAAAATATTCCCAGATGTGGCGTCAACTATGGCTTTAATGTCGGTTTCGTTTTTAGCTATTTCTGTTGCATTACTAGTCGGTGCTTTAGCGTTTAAAGTATTTACCGATACTTTGGCAGCTTTTGCAGTAACAGTTGTTTCGACAATGGGCGCTATATTAGCGGCGTTGATCGATAACATAACGTTAATTAATGAGGCTGTCACTGGATTTATTTCGGGTCTTCTTGATTCTATTTTATTATTGGCACCAAAACTAGCCGATACCGTCGTCGGTGTTTTCTTGGAAACAATAAAAGTGCTAACGAGCAGAGCCGTCGAGTTCGCACAATATATACTTCAAACAATTGTAGCGATACTTAAAGTAGTTAATCAGTTCAAAGCTGACATTTTTGAATTAGTTCTTGAATTTATTACGAGTCTCCTTGAAAGCGTCGCGAGCAAAGCTGAACGAATCACCGGAGCATTGATCGATATATGGAATGGAATTGTGAAAGCTCTCAGTGATAGAATAGAAACTATTTTAAGAACATGGATGGATTTTGTTATTAATTTCATTAATGCATTTGGAAACGTGTTCAGAGAAAAAAGCACCGAAGTTGGGAGAGCTTTGTTTAATTTGGGTAAAAATATTATGATAGGTTTATGGAATGGTATAGTAGAGTTCGGAGCGACGGCAATAGAAGGAATGGGTGCAATCGGAGAAGCAATCGCTAATGAAGTTAGAAGGAAATTTCAGATTCATTCACCTTCTAGACTCATGTATAAAATGGGCGGATACATTATGGAAGGTCTCGGAAATGGTATGACAGATAATGCCGACTATACTGTGAGAGATGCTGCTGATTCAATGACGGAAGTTGCTTCTGCAATTAATGATACACTAGAAGATACTATTGATGACGATAACTTAACTATAACTCCGGTCCTCGATTTATCTAATGTTGAGTCTGGAGCTGATAGTATTTCGTCAATGATGAGTAATATCAGTGGCGGAAAGATCAGTATGTCTGCTAAACTAGCTAATACTATTTCCAGAGGATTTGGTACCAATAAGATCTCTTCGAACGGTCAAAATGGAGTTACTAACAACAACAATTCCTCTACTGAAAATTATTATAGTACCTTTAATGTTACTGCAGATGATCCAGAAGAGTTTGCTAGACAAGCTGATATTCTTCTTCAAAAGAGACGTTTAAGATCTAATTTAGCTAAAGGAGGAGTCTAATGAAAAGTACTCTCATTTTTAATGACATTTCGTCAGCAGATTTGGGGCTTGTCATTCAGGCCCCTCCCACATATGAATTTCCAGAAAGAGATATGACTTCTACCCATATTGTTGGTAGAAATGGTGATTTAGTTGTTGACAATAAATGCTATAAGAATGTATCTCGTTCCTACAGTTTAGCTATGGGTTATACAGCAGTGAAACACCATATGCCAAATGCTACAGCTATTCTTGAGTGGCTTACTTCTGCAAATGGGCAATATGTAAGGCTTGAAGATAGCTATGATTCAGATGTTTACAGACTTGCTAGATTCTACAGTAGTGGATCTTTTACCGATTACTATGATGAAGCTCTTGCTATTTCCGTGTCATTCGAATGCAAACCTCAACGCTTTCTTAAAACTGGAGATATACCTTATTCAACTAAGGGGCCCGTAGCTTATGCTGATAATCCATCGCACTACGATGCTTTGCCATTAATTAGAATAGACAACATACCAGATTCTACCAACAGAGTCTTAATGCTTTCTATTTTAGATTCTAATAATGAAGTCACTTCTAATATTACTATGTCTAATATTACCGGTGGTACTGTCTGCATCAATTCTGATACACAAAACTGCTACGATGACGATGGTGATATTAACGAAAGCGTATTTTTAAATGGCAAAGATTTTCCAGTTTTTGGGAAAGAGAAAACAACTCTTAAGGTTGAGAAATTTATATCCGATTATAAGAGAATAGATCCATTTAATACGATTATTAATAATTATATTACTGATACTGATGGATTAGTTGTTTCTAAATTTAGATCAAAAACAAATTTAGTAGAACTTAATCAAAACAAAGTTAGCCTTAAATCGTATTCGAGTTTGATAGATTCTAATAAGAAAACTTATTCTGCGTCATCTTATCAAGCATATATTTCTAGTGTATGTAGTGCTGGTAATGTATCTCCTTATGCAGAATCATTTACTTTTACTTCGTTTAATACAATCTTATCTAACTATGGCCAACAGTATGCTATTTCTGGCGATATTGCTGGATTAACTTTTCCAGAATGGTTAACTGCCATAAAAACTAATGACAAAATTTTATTAAAAGCTGGCGTTGCTGGCTTCTTTATGTCTAGTAATGATAAGGTTATAACTTATTTTGCAAAGGGCGATGAAATCACTTCGACAACTACTAGCAAAACTACTACTATTTATTACTACGAAGCCGTTAATGGCAAGAAAGAATTATACATCAATTATCCAGAAATACCCGATTGGATTAATGTTATCATTGGATACGAACAAAAAGGTAATACTGTAACTTTAGCATCCGTTACGTATAAGACAGCTAAATCTGGATATTATTGGACTGACAAAACTTGGACATTTGGTAAAGCCCAATGGGCTAAATATGAAACTCCTACAGTACTCAATACTCTTACTTGGAACACATCCAAAAAAGCATTTATGAGCACCAAAGGTATTTCTACTTCTACCACTACATCATATACATACAAATTCTTCGAATCAGTTGTTCAGTATGAAGACACCGATAAAACGACGCTAACATTCAGAACCGAAATTGGTGCTAATGATCTTTCTAGTATTAAAATTTATACTAAAGATGCTGGATGGTATTGTGTATCAGTAGGTGGTAAAGATCCGACTCAATGGGTAAAGCGTGGAGCAAATGAACACATTAGCAATATTCAATTATCCGGCACCACAGCATTCACTGTCTACTATATAGATAAAGTTCCAGATTATAGTACTAATGACGATTATGAAAAGTGGAAGGATTGGCTAAATCCGGTACCGATTGGAAATAAAACTGGAAGTGATGGTAGCAATGATTTGCTCAATTCATCCACTATTACATTTACTATTCTTCAAAAATCAAAATACCGATGGACTACTGGTAAAGATGATGATGGCAATGATACTTATAGCGATTGGAAAGAGTATGATGCAAACACCTCACTCAATTTTAATAAATCAGTTGATGATACTATTAGTGTTTGTAAACTCGATGAAATGCCAACTGAGTACGAATTCGATCGCTGCTATAACGAAGCAGCTTCTATTCCATCATTTTTAACTGCTAAGTATTTTAGTGATAAAGTAATGACAAAACCGATAGATGCTAGCACTTATCGTGAATTAGAAGATAAAACTAATTGTATGGTTGAATTTTCTACAAATAAAGATGGTTACTACAAGTGGGGGACAAATTCTGCTTGGATTTATAAGAAATCTGGAGAAGTATTATTTTCAACTGGATACAAAGACGATGCAATCTTCTATTATATGGATAAGATTCCATCATATGAAACTTATGATTTATATTCAATTACTCCTCATGCAGATTCAACCGGTAATCCTGATGAAGTTTATTTCACGGTAAAAGAAGCTGGATACTACAGAGTTAATTCTAATTCTGACTGGACATGGTTTGACATAAGCGATTCATTAACCACTTCTGTAGTTGGAAAAGAAACTATCATTTATCATTTAAGAAAACTCGATGAAGATCTGAGCAACTTAAATATTACAATTACTCCACATTGGTGGAAACTATAGCAAAAGGAGGATGCTATGATTATTTTATTTGATGAAGCTGAAAAAGATTTCACAAGTTTAGGTCTAGGCATCCTTCGTGATGCTACCGAATGCACCGTACAAGAAAAACTTAATGATACGTTTGAATTATCAATGAGTTATCCCGTATCTGGTGCAAATTTCTCTAAGATTAGAATTGGACGCATCATTTTTGCTAAGCCAAATCCGTATGACAACCAACAGCCTTTTAGAATTTATAGTGTTTCTAAGCCGCTCAATGGTATAGTTACTGTATCTGCCCAACATATTTCTTATGATATGAATGGTATTCCCTGCAAAGCTGTTGATGCTACGGGCTTGAATGACGCCCTTTCACAAATTCAAAATGGAACTTATATTAGTCATAATTTCACATTATCCACTAATATTTCTTCTGCGAGAACTTTTAAAACAACTACTCCATATAACATGAGAGCTTTGCTTATGGGTGATGATGAAGAATCATTGCTTGGTGTTTATGATGGAGAAGTAAAGTTCGATAAGTTTAATGCTATGATTTACTCTAAGCGTGGTAAAGACAGAGGCGCTCAAGTTTCCTATGGTTATAACATGACTGACTTGACTCATGAAACCAATACTGACTTATTATACAATGGAGTATTTCCATACTATCACAAAGAAACCACCTCCGAAGAAACAACCACTGAAGATACTTTCACACAAGTCTACATTGTTGGCACTACACCATTTGTAGATGGTTGGCTATCATATAGCAAAGGAGGTGAAGCTTATCATCCACTTGATGCAACTCCTGTACAAATAGCTTCGGAAGGTGATTACTATCAAAAAGTTTATACTTGGGATACTACTTATCAAAAGTATGTCGAAAGAATTTACAACGAGACAGTAACATTAATAGAAGGTGTCACTTCACCAACTTGGATAGTTATTGATTGGTCTTCTTTCCCGACTATCGCTTGCCGTGCCAATGCTAAAGGTTACTTTAAACTTTCAACTGATACAGATTGGGGTGACGAAAAAGGCGTTGGTGATGTAGTCTTCCAAGGTAACATTCTTTCTAGTGGTTTAACTGAAATGGCTTCAAATCTTGTTCTCTATTATTCGGAAGTTATTCCAGATGGATCAAATTCTACCACTAAAGAAGTTAGTGAAGTTACAGAAGTTATATTAGATGAACCTATTATAAAATTAACTACAACCGACGCTATGTCAATGAAGTATGACCGTATTCTCAATCTGGATTTGACTAGTGAATTTGATGAAGAGCCTACTAAAGATGCTCTTAGAACCAAAGCTCAAGAGTATATTTCCGAGCATAAGGTTGGAACTGTAAAACATAATACTACAGTTTCATTTGTCGATTTAGCTACTACAACCGAAGCTGATAAATACAAGAATTTTGATCACATCGAATTAGGTGATACTGTACGAGTAGTTTACAAAGACTTAGGCGTTGATGTACAACTTCGTGCAATCACTACTAGCTACGATGCTCTCTCTGATACATATAGTTCAGTCGAATTAGGAGAGAAGTCAGATTCTTTGTCTTCTCAATCAATTCAAAATGGGGATAGTATATCATCTTTAACGAATGATGCTGGATATGCTGACATTACTACAGTTAATAAATTAATTGCTAAGACAGTTACCGCTGAGTATATTCAAGCAGTTAACGCCAAGTTATCGCAAGCTCAGATTGAAGAATTGGAGGTTGCCAAGATAAATTGTACTGGTATTGTTGAAGCGACACAATTCGTTTTAGACGAGCTGGTTGCAAAGTTACTTACAGCTGAAAATGCCAAAATTTCTAATACATTAGAAGCTGGTACAGTTAAAGTTGCGGGTGACATTACAGTTAACTCCGGACAAATCTCAATTAATGGAGAAAATGGAACATCTTTCAATGTTGATAAAGACGGTAACATGACTGCCAACTCTGTGAATATTACTGGCGGTACATTTAATATTAACGATGGTGCATTCGAAGTTACCAATGATGGTGTGATGACAGCAAAAGCTGGACAAATTGGTGATTGTGAGATTGACGAGAATGGAAGTTTAAAAGTTCCAAGTGCTAATATTATTGGTGATATTACAGCTACTAGCATTAGTATAACCGATAGTTATGGCATTGTATTAAAAGCTGATAACAACGATCCTGAAAATACAGTTATCGGCTGTTTCACTGTTTCTAGCACATCTCTTAGATCTGGCTTAAAATCGTATGATGATAAAGATAACGAGTATGGTGTCTATATTGGTAGTGACGGTATTAAATTGGGTCAAAACTTCTATGTAGATTCATCCGGCAACGTTACAGCTAAAACATTAAGAACTGTTTCTTCCACAAAAATTAGTTATGCTGGTACAACTAGCAATGATACATATCCAGAGGAAGATTCTGATTTATGGGTTGATAACTATAAAACTGCAGCTCAAAATGGAGAATATATTTGGACTAGAGTTGGCACAGCATATACTACGAGTCCTAATAGTTATGAATATGCATATTCTTGCTCAGTTAGAAGAGCCGCTAAGACTTTCCATGCAGTAGATAATTTTGCTAAGAACGGTAGTGTTATATTTAATGATACAAATTTCTCAGATTATGGAGCCAATATTATTCTAATTCCAAATGTTGATACAATTATGGATAAAAATGGTGACTTATATAATATCAGTGCATATAACGAAGAGAGTAAAGTATTAACATATGGGAGATTTTTTACATCGTTAAAAGGCGACGCAGGATTAGATGGTGCTGGTATTAAAGAGATCATTATTAACGATGGACTAATTACCATCCATACAACCGATGGCAAAACCCCAATTGATGGTGTAAAAATTAAAGGTGAACAGGGTGTTGGCATCAAAGATATTACTATTTCTACCGATGGTTTACTAACTGTTACAAAGACTGATAACACTACTCCTATCAATAACGTTAACATTAAAGGTGACAAAGGTGAACAAGGTAAACAAGGTGAACAGGGTGTTGGCATCAAAGATATTACTATTTCTACCGATGGTTTACTAACTGTTACAAAGACTGATAACACTACTCCTATCAATAACGTTAACATTAAAGGTGACAAAGGTGAACAAGGTAAACAAGGTGAACAGGGTGTTGGAATAAAATCTATAGCCAAAACTAGTACTGCTAATAAAATAGATACATACACCATTACTAACACGGATAACACTACTAGCACATTTAATGTTACTAACGGTAATGATGGTGCGGATGGTACTTCTGCATATGCATACAATTATTTAATACATTTTGATAAATGTACGATATTATTTAAGTCTTGTAACGAGTACTCAAAATATCAAACTTTACTAAAAAACTTATATGATGCTGGTTTTAGCTACGATAATTTTATTGATAAATATATTTTTTATGCAATGCCAGTAGCATTTTTAGATGGAATGGCATATAGAGGGTTTACTGTATCTCGTATGAAAAATGCTTTAATGATAGGAGGGATAATAACCTATACTTATTACTTATATTTAGTTAAACCGAATGCCTCTTCAAGCTATCATACTTCTGATTATTTAGAAACTAATATTACATTTGAAACATTTACAGCATTGGGTAAAAATATTATTTAAAAGGAGAATATGATATGAATAAATATATACCAACTTCATCTCAGATTGTTCATGAGACAAAAGTTGATTTTGGCAGAAGAATTATTCAAAAAAACATTCATGTGGTTCAATATGATAGGTCTTTACCGATTGTTTCAGTTGCATTATTTTTGAACGGGAAAACGTATATAATTCCTGAAAATAGTACAATAAGAATCAGATGGGGAAAACCTGATAATACATTTGTAATCAAAGAAGTTTTAGGATGTAATTCCGATAAGAATGTTGTTTATTTTGATGTTGATGAACAGATGACATATTATTATGGGCAGTACGCTCCAATTCTTGAGATTGAAGTAGACAATAAAATAGCAGGTTCTTCGCCATTATTTGTCGAGATAGATCGTAACCCCGTTCAAGAAACTGATATTGAATCAGCTGTTAAATATACTGATTTAGATATAGTTGCGAATGCTGCAAAAAGCATTGAAGAAAATATAAAAAAAGCAGCCACCTCAGAAACTAATGCTTCCGCTTCCGCTTCCGCTGCAGCAACTAGTGCTGGCAACGCTAAAACCTCAGAAACCAATGCTTCTACTTATGCAAGCCAAGCTAAAGCTTCCGCTTCCGCTGCAGCAACTAGTGCTGGCAACGCTAAAACCTCAGAAACCAATGCTTCTACTTATGCAAGCCAAGCTAAAGCTTCCGCTTCTAGTTCCGACTTTGCCAATTATGGTTATGCATCCGTAACAGTTGATAGTTCAACCATCACAAATATGGGTCAATTAAGAACTTATATTAATTCGAAAAATAGCGAAGGAAAACATTTTTTCTTTGACTTTCATAATTATATAAGCAACGCATATGTCTGCACTGTGTCAATGTTTTCTGCTAATAGTATTAATTATTGTTTAATATTTGACATTATAGGAAAAAAAACTTATTGTGATTATTCAGGCTATAATGACAATACAACTGTTGCATCGTATTTATCGAACAATTCTAATGATTTAGTCTCGATAATCAAAATGGATAATGTTTCCATAACTCTTAAAGAAGTTAAGACATTACTTGATGAGGTAAATAGTTTGGGTCATCATGTATTATTTGACACATATTCTTTAGGTCAGGTTGGGTTCTACCTTACCACAATTTCTTTCACTGATAGTGATAGTAAATTAACTGTATTCGATTTAGTTGGAGCGAAGTTAAATACAGTTGCATATAAAGAAGATATGACATTAGTTGAAGTTATGCAAGGTGCTTCTAAAGTCATTACTGAAGAAAACGCAAGAATTTTAACCGACCTTATTTCCAATATATCATACAGAGTAGCGAAACTCGAAGGCACTGCCGAAACTGTTGAATGGGAAGAGGTGCAAGCAAAAGTTGTTCAAGGCTTTGGAAAAGACTATTATCCAACTTATGATAAAGATAAAGGAAAAAATGGAACGCAACTTACTGTTGACTGGAGCTATCAAATTAGTTCTAGTGCAAGCGAAGTGAAAACAACCATGCCATTTAATGTTGTTTATCATAGCGAGAAAGCATCAACTTCTCCTATTGCAGTGTTAGATGATGAATGGACTATTGACTCTTATCATACAACATCGATAACTAGTGAGAACGATTTCGATTCAGATATGGGAAATGAAAACACTCATGCTTCTAATATGATGTATTTAGAATCAGAATATTCCTTGCCATTTGATTTACAGTTTGATGCGCCAGAAGCTCTATTAGTGGTAGCAGAAGGGAAAACATTACAAGCGGGAACATATTATTTTAAAGCAACCCCTACTGGTGATGGCGGAAACGGCGATGGGGGGTATTTGCAGTTTACTTTAACATCGGATTTAGCAGCCGGGCATCAATTAAGATTAACAAATTGTTGGTGGGGCGCTGAAATGATTGGCAATAGTGTTCGAGAATTTTCAGATGGAAGCAGCGTAACTGCTATTCAAACATGCACTATATCTTCGGGTCAATCTGGAACTTTCTTAGGTACTACTTGGGGTACCGATGGAGACGTTGATAAAACTTTATTTGTCTCTGAATCAGGTCATCATTTAAACCATATTCATAGAATAAAATATGGTTACAATAGATGGTCAAAATCAGGTTTAAGACAATGGCTAAATAGCGAGGGGTATAACTGGTGGAAACCGATGAATTCATTTGATGTCGCGCCAGCGTATCAAAATTATAGAGGATATTTATCAGGATTGAGTGAAACTTTACGAAGTATAATTAAGCCAATCAGAAGGTGGCTAAGACTTAATAGTGCTACGGATGGGGCATATTATGAATATACATATGATAAAATATTTCTTCACGTGCCGTATGAAGAATTTATTTCAACAGAAAATAACGGTTCAAAAGAAGGCAGCTGTAATAGATGGCCATACTATAAATCAAAACTTGACAGCTGGAATGACACTAAAGGAACTTCATTATCAGAATTTGGTCTATTTCGAACTTATAATATTCTTATAAAAACTACTCAAAGTGGTCATGCAGTACATATTTGGTCAATGTCAGCTCTTTGTTCGGATGCGCGTGATGTGTGGATTGTCCATTCTGATGGTCTTGTCAACCGCACTGGCGCATGCTATGGTCGTAGCTGTTGTCCTGCTTTTGTAATCTGTAAATAATCGACCGCCATGACTAAATGGCGGGCAAAAATAGAAAGGAAATAATAAAAAATGAGCGTTAGATCTTCACAAAGAAGTACTCCAAGAGTTAAATTTCAAGTTATAGAATCTGCTAAGGAATTACTTGATTATTCTTTTTGTATAATTAATAGCAAAAAAGTTAATCGACCAAGAACTCCTGACAGATTAAAAAATCGTCTTCAAC
>CAVBGZ010000021.1:0-468 GCA_963595075.1 Waltera intestinalis | reverse complement strand
ATATTATGATATTAAAAATTATGTAGAAAAAGCTTATATAGATCTCATATCTGCTAATTCCATTCGCAAAATTAATAGTAAAGATATGGCTCGCAGATCTATGTTTATAGAATCTGCAATTTCCGATTTAATAGCTGCTAAAGCTATTTTAAACAATTGCGCGAATACATATCATATAGATTTAAAGAAATTGGAGCGATGGAATAACTTGATTAATAAAACAAAAAGTAAAACTGAAGCTTGGTACAAATCTGATGACATGGACTCAAGAAAAATGCTAAACGCTCTTATTTAAGTTATATTTGCTCACATGGAGCTTATATAAAGGAATAGTTTTGTTTACTGCAGCTAATTGTTCGGATGCGCATGATGTGTGGAATGTCAATTCTGATGGTAATGTCAACAACAATAACGCATACAATGGTAATAGCTGTTGTCCTGATTATGTTAACCTTATATTTATTACAG
>CAVBGZ010000020.1:0-25186 GCA_963595075.1 Waltera intestinalis | reverse complement strand
ATCTCCTAGTTTCTTTTAAAGAAACTGAACACCAGCCTAGAGATGCTGAAATCTTGTATGAAGATAACTCGGCTATTACTCTAGGCATTCATTATGATTGAACAAAAAATATTAGATTATATCGATTCTTTGACTTACGAAGACATGATAGAGTTGCCGATATCTTTTGAAAAGGCTATGTCTTTTGAGTTTTTATACAAAGCCTACCTAAAATGTAAAAGAGGAGTAATGTGGAAAGATTCTGTTATAGCATTCTCTGAAAATAGTATTGATCAGATTGAAAAATTATCCACGCAAATTCAAAATGGAACTTATAAATTACGAAACCCACATACTTTTATTGTTTATAGCCCTAAAAAGAGAAACATTGTGTCAATGTGGATAGGTGATAGAGTGGTTCAGCGAAGCCTATGCGATTATATAATTTATCCAGCTATGACTAAAAAGTTAATCTATGCAAATACGGCTTGCCAAAAAGGTAAAGGCACTGATTGCGCTAGAAATCTATTAAAAACCTACTTACATAAAATTTATTACGAAAATAATGATAATAACTTTTATTGTTTGCAGATAGATATAAAAGGATATTATCCAAATATGAGGCATGATTATGTAGAATATTTATTTGAAAAGGATTTGGATACGAAATCGTTTTCTATGGTAAAACAAATGTTAAATGCTCACTATCCTGGTGAAGTTGGATATAATCCGGGTTCACAACTTATTCAAATAGCTGGCATATGTTGTCTAAACGAAATAGATCATTATTGCAAAGAACAGCTTCATTGCCGTTTTTATATTAGATATATGGATGATATTATTATTTTATCAAGAGATAAAAAATTTCTTGAATCTGCTCTAGGATTTATAATATATGAACTAGACAAAATCGGTTTTGAAGTGAATCTTAAAAAGACTAGTATATATCATCAAAACGAGTTCATTAAGTTTTTGGGGTTTAAATACAAATTAACTGAAACGGGTAAAGAAATTATATTAATCAATGGTGAAACTGTTAAAAGAGCTCGAAAACACTGGATTAATATAGGCAACGCTATCACAACAAATAAATATCCAAATTTAACAAATGATAAACTAACAGAATCAATACAAACATTTGAAAGTTATTCCGAAAGAGCTACTTCTTCCAAAGCTCTAAATAATGAATTAAAGGAGTTTTTAATGAATGCCAAAAATAACTCATTTAAAAAAAGCACCAGGTGAAATTGCTTTAGAAACAGCGATGCGTCTTGATGTTGAAAAAACTACAGATACCGACCAATATTCGTCATCTGTAAATACTACTCTAAGAAATGAAGGGGTGTCTTTATCTCAAGAGTTATGTATGATACGTAAAACAGTCGAAATATTATGCAAAAAAGACAGCGCGATTCAAGAACTTGATGATGTTAAAGAATTTCTCGAATATTGTGATATTGTTAACAAAATCAAAGAAGAAGTAAAAATGAACCAAAAGCATGATAATTCGGATGAAAATTAGCCTAAAATCTCGCACGAGATACAAGGGCCTTTATAGAGAGAAAGAATCATGGGATTTCATGTACTTTTTCTCTTAATTTTTATATAAGCTATAAATTGAAAGGAGGAAATTTGTATGGCTTATTATCCGTATATGATGAACCCTATAACTCAACCATCTTCCTTACGCTTAGAAAAAATACCAAGTGTAAACGAAGCAAAGAAGTATCCGATTCAGCCTAATACAGTAGTTTATTTGTTAGATGAAAATTCTCCATATATGTATATGAAGAGTTCTGATAATAATGGCAATACGACTATTCGAGCTTTCCAAATTACTGAGGTAAACATTGGAAAACTTGAGGATAATGAGAGATATTTGACGAAGAAAGACTTAGAAGCATTTAAGAACGACTTGCTGACTATGATATTAGGAGCAAACGCAAATGAATCCACTTCTAAATAATCAATCTCTGCCAATGCAGCAATCAACTAATACAAATTTACAACAACTTTGGAATATTTTTAAGAATTCAAACAATCTTGAAATGTTATTTCAAATGTTTCCCCAATTAAAAAATATTTATCAATGCTCTCATGGCAATTTAAAAGAAGCCTTTTATACCATGTGTAAAGAGAAGGGCGTAGACCCTAACTCAATTTTGAGTCAATTTAAATAATATTTATCTTCACAATTTAGGTTAACCGCGGAATCGAAATGCAGAAGATAATTATTATAAAGACATTAAGAAAGGAGCATTACAATGTCTGAATTAACCCCTGCCGATATGGCTGCCGTTTCAGGTTCTAGATGTGATGGTTTATTTGGTGGTGAAGGTCTTTGGTTATTTGCTATTCTCGCTTTAATGTGGGGTGGCAATGGTTTCTTCGGAAGAAACAATCAACCAGCAGACTACGCCAGACAATCTGATGTTGTCTACACTTCCGCCTTCAATCAATTGCAAGATGAAAATGGTCAGATACGAGCAGAAATTCAGAGAGTAGGTTATGAAGCTATGGGTACCACTAAAGATACCGCTTATAACACCTTATCTGAAATCCGTGATTTAGAAGCAGCCGTGAATGCTGGTTTTGCTAATCAACAAAAGTGCTGCTGCGAGACTCAAAAAGAAATTCTATCAAATCGTTATGAAGCTGCAATCAACACCGCGTCAATTAATGCTAATGCAGCTGCTAACACTCAAAAGATCTTGGATACTCTTTCTGCCAATAGAATTGCAGACATGCAGAATCAGATCAACCAGTTACAATTACAAGTCGCAATGTCAGGTGTAGTCAGATATCCTATGGCAGCGACATATTCTACACCTGCTCCATTTGGACCTGGTGCTTGCACTGGTGGAACTACACTAGTCTAACATGTATGAGGTAAAGCTTATGTTTTATGGTAATCTAACCGATACAACTGTTGCTGCCAGTTCAGCATATAGCTTTAATATCTCCGATTTGTTAGGCACTACTCTTAGCTACTCAAATGGGATTCTTACTTTTAATGCGCCGGGTATTTACAGGATTCATTTTGATGCAACAGTCACTGGAACTACCTCCACTTCATCTTTAGCTACCACAGCTTTATATGTAAATGGAACACAGTTCAAGACTGCAAAAGCTACTAGCTCTGTCGACAATACTGCTGATGGAGTTATATCTTTTGAAACCATCGTGAAAGTCGGTAAATCATCTGGTAACTCTAAAGTAACTGCTCAGGTTGTACAGCTAACAAATCCAGTTAGTGTTGTTAATGCAAACTTCGTTGTTACTCGGATAGCTTAACTTCACACCTATATTTCTACGGAGGTATGCAGATGAAAAAAATAATCGAAAAATTAAAAAGCTTAGATAAGGGCACTGTTATTCGTACTGTACTACAAATCTTAGTTTATATTAACCAAATAGTTGCTTTAATTGGAAGAACCACTTTTGCAAATGCAGTATGGTACCAATGGGTAACTTTGGGGTTGACTATTGCTATTACCGGTCTTTCATATTGGTATAACAATGACTGGTCATCTATCGCACAAGTTACTAGAGACATATTTGATATGCTTGAAGACGGTAAAATCACCAAAGAAGAAATTGATGAGTTTATTAAAAAGCATAGGAAAGACTCTAAATAATGAGTGGATTTTTGATTGGTATATTATCCGCTTCTGTAGCATCAGTAATTGCATTTCTTTTTCAAGTAGCATTTAATGCATACAGAGGAAAGCATGAACAAAAAGAGGTAGTAGATAAAGTACAACGTAAAGGATTGCAAGCCGCATTAATGTCTCAGCTTTATGATAAGCACGATTATTACTGCTACCAAAAAGGATTTGCTACAAGTATGGATAAAACCATATATCAGAAAATGTATGAAGCTTACCACAACTTAGATGTTAATGGTTTAATGACTTCATACTATAACGAAGTAATGGCGTTGCCAGAATCGTTTGATACTAATAAGTGATATTTTATAGGAGGCGCTGTAGCATAAGTTACAACGCCTCTTATTTTTTATCGCAACATAAACAACCTCTTTAATGAAAGAGAGGTATATTCAATATGTACACTAAAGAAGAAAAAGTCGAAGGAAAAGTAATTGAAAACAAGGATCTTACTGAAGAGGAGCTTGAAGTGAAGAGAAAGTTTTTCGCTGAATTATTAAAAGAAAAAAATAGTCGCAGCAGAATAATCTTTTCTATTCACTCGGGTTACGCACTAGGAGGAGATATTGCTTCAATAATGGACCATCGTCTTAACAAAAGAATTAGAGAATATTGCCAAAGTAGAAAAAAATAGAGTCAGCAATGACTCTTATTTTTTATTCCTACACTATTCATACACAATACGCATTTTTTACTATTTTTTGCTATTTTTATGGATAAAATGGCGCTCCCAAAGGGATTTGAACCCTTGGCCTACCGCTTAGGAGGCTACCTTTTAGGAGCAATTTATTAGTAATTAAGGGTTTTTCGATACATATTTTAGCATATAGATGCCATAAATAATAGCACATTCATACACTATTCATACACTATTTTACTTCGCACGAAAAACAACGGTTATAATGAAAGGACATAATTACTATGAACAAAAAAATTATTGGTTGGCTAGTTGCTGGAGCTTGCACTATTATTGCAGGAGTCGTTGGAGGAGTTATATTTAAGAAAAGACACAATTCCAAGAAACCTAAGATTGTAGAAGCAAAGTTTGCAGAAACTGAAACTAAAGAAAAGAAGTAATTCAAGTATTATTACTAAAGGAGTGAAAGCTATTTAAACAATGGCTTTTACTTTTTTTATTTCTTCTTTAAGCCAGTCAAGTGTTCTTCTAGTGTAGACTTTTTCAGTTATGTCCGTGATGGCGTGCCCAACCATATATTTAATAGCATACTCATCAACTTCATATTTTTTGCAATTAGTAATGAATGTAGTACGGCAATCATGAGGAGAATGCTGAGCATTCAATCCAAGTTCTTTTATTTTTTTATGAAAGTTTACACGATAAGCCTTATATGCTTTGAATACGTGCTCATCTTTTGCACTATTATATTTATCTAATATTAATTGTTTAATGCACGGATGTATCGGTACGACTCTATTTATTCCAGCTTTAGTCTTACTACCACCAATAATAGTTTCTTCACTACAGTCTATATCTTTCTTAGTAATGTTGCACAATTCTTGAGGTCGCCAACCCATATAGCATTGTATCAATATTATCGAGACATATTCGTCATCTTTATGAGACCACAATACTTTTAATTCATTATCAGTAAAAGGTATGTGATTTTTAGTCTCAGCTTTTCTATTATTCTTAACACTAGTAGACAGCTCAAAATTTCTTGCTATATTTCTATCTACAATTTCCAAACTCACAGCATAATCGAATAGCATGTTTAATTCATATTTTAATCTAGCCTTATAATCAGCACTCACATGAAGATTCTCAAGATATGCCTTTAACTCAATAGGCTTAACAAATTTAACTCGTTGGTCGTAGAAAGGCTCCATTTTTTTCCAATAAGATGTAACGGAGGTCCTATATTTGTCATGATGACTTAAATCGAAATGGTCTTTAATCCATAAATCAAATAGTTCTTGCATAGTTATATCGGACTTAGGGTCATACGGTTTATTATTATGTTCCACTAGTGCTTGATAAGCTTCATTATAAGTTTTAAAGTAAGCTACTGGCTCAAGTAATTTGCATATAGGTTTGCCGTTTTCGGCAAATCCAGTAGTAATCATAACTCTGTAAGGTTTTTGTAAGTTTCGTTTTAACTTGCATATTTGACCGAATCCATTAGGTAGCCGTTTTCTTTTTCGTTTATGAACTCCTTTTGTTGGGGACATATTTTGTAATGGGTAACCACAATGGGGGCATACGATAGCTTTATCGCTTACATCTCCATTACATTCTGGACACTTAACAATCATATTCACCTCGCAAATAAACCATATTCTTTAATGAAAGGAGGATTACCTATGAGTTATAAAGATTTATATCTCGATTGGCTTGAAGGAATAGATCTAGATATTGATCCAAATTATAAACCCGAACCACCGGAAGATAATTTGACCAATACATATTATTTCGAAGAACAAGATATGATGGAAGATGACGAATTAGATAAGTAATCTTATTCACTGGGAAGGTGTTGTCACAAACAATGCCTTCTCTTTTTTATTGTACATATTTTAGCTCTTGTAGTCAACGAAAACTACAGGAGGACTGAAATATGGTAAAAAGTGTTAAAGATTGTTGTCCATTTTGTGGAGGAGAATTACAATCCAGAGGTAAAGTCAAAAGGAAAATTCGAGTCGAGAACGGCAAGAGAAAAACCGTTTATATTTCAAGATACAGTTGCAAGAAATGTGGTAGATGGCATCGTGTTTTGCCACCTAATTATATTCCTTACAAGCAATATACTAAAGACGTAGTTAACGGTTTTAAGATTGGAGAAATTTCAGATGCTAATCTAGAATGGGAAAATTATCCAAGTGAATCCACAAAGAAAAGATGGTCGCAAGATAAACATATTCTTTAATGAAAAGGAGGACTGAAATATGGTTCTAGATACAGAAAAAAAAGTCATTATCGGATTATGTGGAGTAGTTGTTGGAGCTTATGTGTGGGCATGTAGATCTATCACAAAAACTTACAAAGAAAACTTAAAAGAGGAAGAGAAGGCTTATAAAAAGTATTTAAAAGAATTAAAGAAGAAGTCTGAAAAAAAATAAGGTATTTGCCGTTGTTCATTCAACGGCTTTTACTTTTATTTTTTATCGCATAATGTGCATTGACTATAATGAGAGAATATGAACCTCAAAAGTTGAGTACGAGTTGATATGAGACTGGATGATGAGAGAAGTATATTTAACAAACTAAAGGAGGAAAATAAAGTATGTTAAGTAAACATTTAATTGCAGAAGTCGTATTAGGAGTTAGTACATTAGTTGTAGGAGGGATCGGTATTCATCAAACAAGAAAGATTAAGAAGTTAAAAGAAGAAACAAAAAAAGAAGATATGAGAAGTAAAAATTCTAAAAATTATGAAGATAAGATTAGAGAATTAAATGAAAAGATTGCAAAATTAGATAAAGCAAATCTTAAAGAAGTTGAGAAATCGTTTGAATACGAGGATACAATTGCAGATAAAAATGAGGAGATCGAAAGATTGAAACATGAAAACGAATTGCTTAAACATAGAGTTGAAGCGTTTAAGGAAATTAACGAATTGTTGAAACAGAAGAACGAAATGATGAATAAATATCAAGACGAACAAACTGAAAAGAAATTCAAAGATTTAGATGAAGCTATTAGTAGAATAGATTGTTAATAATGGAGCCAGCAATGGCTCTTTTATTTCTCTCGCAAGATCAACAAAGGTCTTAATGAAAGGAGGTCAAAAGACCATGAAATTATTTAAGAAAATGAGAGAAGAAAGAAGAGAAAAAAAAGAAAGAAGAGAAAAGATTGAGTATTGTAGATCTAGGATACAACACTTTATTAGAAGCTATAATGAAGCACGTATGAACAGAGATTATGAAAAGATGGAAGTATGTGCAACCAATATAGTTAATAATGAATTATATATTCACGATTTAGAAGAGGCTTAATCAAGTCTCTTTCTTTTTTTAATTTTTGTAAAGGAGAAAAGAATGATTGTACTATTCGTTTTTGCAAGTTGGTTGATATTAGTAACAATAGTAGCTGCTGTATTTGCTGTCAGTTTTTATAATCCTATATTAAAAGTAGTAGCAAAGGTATGTCTTTATACTGCTATTTTCTTTATTGTTATGGCAGCAATAATTTATGTTTGGTATTGACGCAACATAAACATATTCTTTAATGAAAAGGAGGTCAAGAGACCATGAATAAATTTGTAATTAGTGAAGAAATTGCAGAATGCTTTGAGAAAGCACAAGCTAAGTATGACACTATGCCATTAGAGGATCAAAAAATGATGGATAGTGTAGCTGCTGTATTTATGAAATGCGGCTATACTACCGGAATTAAAAACACTTTAAAGGTTGTAGTGCCATTCGGTTTGCTCACGGGATTGGGCATTTGCGCATATAAATGTTACAAAATTAAGAAAAGTCAATTAGATCAAAAGTAAATAATGGAGCCAGCAATGGCTCTTTTATTTCTCTCGCAAGATCAACAAAGGTCTTAATGAAAGGAGATAAACATGAGAAACGTTGAGAGAGCTCGTGAAGTTAGACTTTGGATTGGACAAATAATCATTCCAGCTATTGGAGTTGGTATATTTATTTACTCAAATCCGAATTCGAGAAGATGGGTTAAAGACAAAGTAGAATCAGTTAAATCGAAATTTAGAAAGTAGAGTCAGCAATGGCTCTGCTTTTAGTTTTTGTTAGAGTTTTACATTCATGAAAGGAGAATAAAAAATGGATTACTCAAAATTAGTGATGAAGATTGTTAGTAGAGGATGTTTAGCATGTCTAGGTGCTTATAATGTCGCTTCATTGTTACTTAGTATTGCAAATGCGTACAAAAGATCAAAAGAAGCGAATGAAGCGAATGAAGCTCGAGATCAAATGTATGAAAAAACGATTGATATACTGAGAGAACATATTGACACTTTGGCGAAAGAAAACGAACAGCTCAAAGCCGAATTAAGTTCGAGAGACTGTTCCGACGCATAAGTTAGTAGTGTACCGTTTAATCGGGGAGGGTAATTTTCGGATTGGACTTGTTAAAATGTGCTCAAGTTGATTTGTAGTTTTTAATCGAATTCTTTACCATAGCTAGCCGTAAGGAGAAACTTATGAAAGAAATTATATTTCCTAAAGGCAGCGTGCCAGTAGGAGTTGCTGCTAAAGTTTATGGGAAAGACCCATCTTGGGTCAGAGCTGGAATTATATCTGGCTGGTTAGCTATTGGTAAAGCTATTAGACATGGTGAGCAGATTACTAGTTTAGACGAGGTAGATAGTCGTAAAGGACGAATCAACTTTTATATTTCGCCTAGGTTGTTATATGAAGATACTGGTTACATTTGGGAGGGAAATAAAAAATGAATATAGACATGACACGCATAATAGAATCTTGTAAGAAAAGTGATGAAGAAAAACTCGCCGAGGTTCATCGTATACTGAATGACAATAATGTATACACATCTAAACTACTAGAAGAGGTTGATTATAAGGACACAACCACAAAACAGGATGTCATTGATTTGCAGAGAAAGTTAGGCATAACGCATAAGGTATTACATTGCCCATGGGAGAAAACAAATGAAAATTGAAATTAATCAAGATAACATCGATATTCTTGCCGATAATTTAGTGTATATCAGAAAAATAGCAAGATGGTCAGCTAAAGATCTTGGAAATTTGATTGGTGTAACGAAAGCTACTATTTCTTATATCGAAAACAAAAAAACTAAAATCTCTAAAACGCAGTTCATTGCTTTAATGTCTGTGATCGAAGATGAAATAAGTCACAATAAGAACTATAAGTTAGATGCTTTAATTCAACTTCTTTATCATTCATCATCAGATTCTGGAATTACAGAGGAACTTAAAACTCAAGCCAAGGCATTTATTATTGGAGCTGCAAAAACTGAAATGGATGACGACTTATTTAAGAAAACGATGACAAAAATTTATCATCTATGATTTGGAATGAAAATAAATTGGAGGAATCGATAAATAAAGGGCAGGTCAAATGAGTAACACTATTTATGAAAGAGGACTTATATATTTAAACAGTCTTATGACTGATGATTTTAAAGAGTTTTTAAAGAAAAAAGAAATAAACAAGGAAAAACATATTATGACTTTAAATGAAATGGAAGATTTTTTACGTAATAAAAAGCATGAGGAGATCTTTAATTGCCGCGGGAATGCTGCCAAAGCTTATGAAAGATTTTGCAAATATTTATCATCCCATAAAGAAAATAAGGATTTAAAAATAAAAGACGCTAAATCTAATTTTGATGTAATCAAACGCTCATTAAGTATACTTAAACAAATGTACGGTGTTGTTAAAATCAAATATGAATTTAAAAGCAGCTCTACAGCATCATGGGTCTCACCTCTATATTCAGTTGATGGAGCAATAAACTTTAAGAATTATATTGTATATCAAAGAACCGCAAACATAAAATTTTTAATAACCAATGGCATTAGTTTTACGGATGAAGATTTTGCTGCAAATCATTTAGTCATTTGCTTTAATACAGACTATAAACCAGCGTTGTGTATACCATTAATTAACGAAAAAGGTGAAGTCAAATTTATTATTAAAATAGATGAGACATATGGTAGTTGCGCAGATCCCTTGGCTTTGACTAGTTTTCATTTATATATCAAAGGTAAAGAGATTGGCCCCGATCGCTATCTTTATGAAGAAATTAGGTATAATTCAAATTTAGATATTTGCGATAGATTAATGTTATCAAAAGAAGATAGCATAGCATTATGCCATGGAATAGAAATTGTCGAAAACTATTTTGATAATAAAGCTGGCATTCTTAATACTTTAGTATCTGATTTAAATGATATTTTAACAATTATTTATGAAGGTAAGGAGAAATTATAATGGACTACCATGAGAAAGTAAAAAATAAGATTAAACAATATTTAGATGAATACGAAAAATCACCTAATGAACAAGAAATAGAAGAGAAGTTTATCAAAAGATTAGAAGATGATAAAGCCACTTTAGAACTTTATTCCGAGAGAAATAGGTTTTGCAGTTATTATAACATTTATAATAAATTTGAATTTGAAGTAGAGGACGTAGAGGCGGATGTAGATGCATTAATCGAAGTTCTGGATAGCATTAAGAATAAGGAAACAAAAGATGAAATTAGGTCATATTTGAACGAATTCCTTTTCGAATGCGAAGACGGTAATAAGAAGTTTCTTGACAGATATTTATCTTTCTGCAAACGAGTTTTAACAGAAGCATCCAATAAATTCAAGCCAACTGAAATCGTTCCCCCAGAAGTTATTGATACTAAAGAAGCTGAAAAGTACTGCCATCCATATTCAGTTTACACTAACTATATTCCCGAGTTTGATACTATGTGCTATGTAAATCATGGCATAATTGAATTTAGAGCTTATTGCAAATCTATTCATGACGATAAAATTGTAGATGAATTTATGATGTCAGACTTTTTCATGTATCATCCGTATGACAATATGACAGAAAAAAGAATTCCTTTTCAAATTGATGAACTTCTTATAGATTGCAATTACATCGAACTAATTAATGAAGCTATGGAGACTTACGCGAATGTTCAAGAAGATCAAACAAGTAAACAAAACAATAAAAGAAACAAGTGAGAACGTAAAAGATATTTTAGATAATAGTGAAGAGAAGATTAATGAAGTTTGTAAAGAAATCAAAACAGCATGCGTTTGTGTTAGTGTTGCAGCAATTATATTCCTATCAGCAGCAACAATGAAAGATATTGCTGTTTGTAAGGCTATGAATAGAATATGCAAAAAATAAATTTTATATTGCCGGTTGTATGCAGTGCTGCTACAGGCTTTATCTGCTTTGTAGCAGGCACTATATTTCAAAAGAAAAAAGATTTAAAAGGTACGAAAATTGCAGGCACCATGCAAGCTTATATTCCGCCGTATGAAGGTGAAGAAGCACTATTGTTTGCAGAGCCAGGTATCAATGTAGAAGAGATTCTTAAAAATGGTCAAGCAACATTTCGTATCGTTAAAATTAAAAGCGCAAAATAAACACCGCCTTTAATGAACGAAAAGTTATTTTTACATAAAGGAGGTAAATGAAATGACTGAAGAAAGTAAAAATAGGTTGGAGGAGGAGTTACAGGACAAGATTGAATCTTATATTGTCGCAGAAAATGACGATATCAGAAACGATTTGATGAAAGACATTAACTCGCTGAGAAAATTACTAGAAGATATTGAAAGACACGAACAAGAAAAGTCTTTAAAAGAAGCTAGATTAAAACTCGATGAAAAGAGAGTTCAAATCGAAGAAACAAAAGTTAAGAATGAAGCAGACAGATTTTTAGCAGATCAAGCTAAAGAAGCTTACAATGAAGAACTTGAAAGAAACAAAATAGAGATTGAACGAGAAAAGATTGAAATTGAGAAAACTAAAAGCTTACAAGAAGAAAAGACTAACAAACGTGATTTTTGGTTGAGAGTAGCTAGTATAGCGGTCCCAGCAGTTTGTGGATTGATTCAAATCGGAGTTGGTATGGCACAATATTGTGGCACTATGAAGATGATATATGGAGATTCTGAAAGACCGACCCCAGAACTTAAAGATACTATTAAGTATTGTCAAAAAGCTATATTTAGAAAATAATAACCTAATGTTCAAAAGCTAAGAGATATTGTTAAGAATATATACAATGTCTCTTATCTTCTTTCAAATGTGATATAATCTTCGCAGGAGGCAAAAAGTATGAGTATAATGAAAAATGTTACTTGTCCATATTGCGGAGAAGAGGCTGTGGAAGAACTTAACGGAGAATACCGTTACCATTGTTGGTATTGCGATAGCGATTTCGATGACTTATATTCTGGAAATTCGATTAGTTTTCATTTTAGTAATGATGATGACGATGAGGATATTCCAGAAGGTTGTGCAGCTTGCGGAGGGGACTATCCGAATTGCAAGATTTCGTGCAACTTGTTTGACGAAGATGATGACTAATGCGCTATCATGCTAAAAAACCATCGATAGTTATACATATTTATGGCGAGCATTATGAGTGCAACCATTTAGTGTATAATTCTGGGACTTTATTTCGTATTAAAGATCAAGGCTTTGTAATAATTCAGCAATATTTTAATACTACCACTAAGCAAACCTACTGGTCTGATTTAGAAGATTGGATAGCTAATGCAATATATTTGCATAAAGATTTTATGTTGCTGTTCAAAAAGTATGCTAAAGTCCGAGAAAACGGTTTGTATCCTACTATTACTGTACGTCACGCAATGCATTGGCTTAAGATGAAGCCTATTGCGAAGCAACCTTGGGAAACCATATTTGACAGAGATTTAATATAGTCGCATAAAAAACATACTCTTTAATGAAAACTCAAGGAGGTAAATAAAAATGAGTTCATCAAAAGTATTAGCCGTATGCAGTATTTTAGGAGTAGTTATTAGTGTAGTGGATTGCGGTTTGTCAGCATATTTAGAGAGAACGAACAAAATCAAGTATGATGATGAAACTATCGATAAGCTAGCTAAAGCTAAAGCTAAATACGATTACGAGTATGCACAAAGGGGGACTATTAAAGACTAGATTGAGTCTTGAATATTAGGGTCATTGAAGAAAATTCAATGGCTCTTTTATTTTGTCCAAAAAAGCGGGGAGGTCACTATGTAAAAATGTATTTTGATCTGTTAGCCGAGATGGTACGGTATGTGAAGAAAGTTTATCCAGAAGACAAATTTACTCTCACGGAACATGATATGAAGTTATATTCTGTAAAACTTTGGGCTTGTGAGACTCTTATTCAGTCTTGCACAGATAACCAAAATAGAAATCCATTAACTATCATTGAAGAATTTATTGATTATCACGAAATAGTTATTTCTGAAATGGATAAGGATGGCCCAAAACGAGAGTATTTCTCTACTGCATTAATGGTGGCTTATCAAATTAGAAGTCACCTAAGACAAGTGTTTTATTAGGAGGAGAGGTATGAACACTAAAACACAACAAGTTGTATCAACAATACTAGCTATTTCTAGTGTTGTTGGATTAGGAGTAACTATATTTTTAACAGCAAAAGCTGCTCCTAAAGCCGAAAAGAAATTAAAAGAAGCTGAAGAAAAGAAAGGCGAGAAGTTATCTACTAAAGAAGTAATTAAAACTAGTGCTAAAACTTATATTCCAGTAGCTATTGCTGGAACTGCTACAGCGGTATCAGTCATAAGTTCAACTATATTATCCAAGAAAACAGAAGCTTCATTAGCTGCTACGACCGTTGCTTTAGACGGAATATATAGAAGATATAAGGGTAAAGTAACAGATATTTTTGGTAAAGATGCACAAAAGAAGATCTTTTCAAAGATTATAGAAGAAGATAAACCGGAAGATGCGCCAGCAGTCAGAACTGATGGTAAGAAGTTATATTACAACGATTACATCGGATTCTTTTACGCAGTACCCGAAAAAGTTAAGGATGCATTCGCTAATATGAATATGCGTCTTAATTCTTCAAATGCTGACGGCTATATTAATCCTGAATTAATGGGGTATTGCACATTTGGAGAG
The DNA here is from genome assembly GCA_963595075.1 of Waltera intestinalis. Classification (GTDB taxonomy): domain Bacteria; phylum Bacillota_I; class Bacilli_A; order Erysipelotrichales; family Erysipelotrichaceae; genus Holdemanella. The sequence goes on along the minus strand of CAVBGZ010000020.1, from coordinate 10,940 downwards.
TTCATAGATGACTGTGATGGCGAAATCTTAGACAAACCAACATTTGAGCAATATAAGAACTTCGGTTGGAGTGAATATTATTTGGATGATACTTGGTGCACAGATACTTGGATTTATTTAGGCGAACACGATGCTGAAGGGCCTGATGATCATTATACTTGCTTAACATTTATTAGCGTAGACCCAATCATCAATCCTAAAGAATATGATGAAGAAAGATTCAGACAGGATAATGACATTGATGTAGTAGATCCTGATATTGAAGATAAGAAGAACTAGGAGAAGAGAATGAAAATTAACTTTATATCTACGTTAAAGCCATTTATGGTAAAACATGAACCAGAAATTTTAACCGGCTTAGGAATCGCCGGACTTGTATTTTCTACTATTTGGGGAGTTAAAGCAACTATTTCGGCTGTTAAAGCTGCAGAAGATAAAAAAAAAGAACTCAAAGTCGAAAAATTGCCCGTAAAGGAAACTATTAAAACCACTTGGAAATTCTATATTCCGGTTGTCGTTTCTAGTGCAGTTTCAATACCGTGCATTATTGGCGGTAACCGTATATATTCCAAGCGGAATGCAGCATTAGCTGCAGCATACACCATTTCTGAGACAGCTTTGCAAACATATCAAGACAAAGTCAAAGAAATTGTAGGGGAAAAGAAAACACAAGAGATTCAAGAGTCTATCTCCAGTGATAAAGTTGCTGAAACATATTCTCAGAACAAGGGAAATATTGTAATTACTGGTGACGGAGATTCGCTATTCTATGAACCAATTACGGATCGATATTTCAAATCCAATTGGAATAGGATTCTTAAAGCTGCAAATGAATTAAATGCGGAAGCTACCGGCAGTTTATGTGGTTGCATTACACTGTCGGATTGGTTTAACAAATTAGGATTGCCTTCTACAGATATTTCAGATGAATTAGGTTGGAGTATTGAGAAGAAAGGAGTCAGAGGATTGATTGATGTATCAATTAGTTCTCATTTAACAGAAGATAATGTCGCTTGCGGAGCTATATATTACGTCAATAGACCAGAACATATCGATGACTAGCATCGCACGAAAAACAAAGATATTAATGAGGGAAACCTTAGATCATAACGGAGGAAAATCAAATGGAAAATGATCAATTAGTCAATGTAGTTGAAGAAAGTACAAAGGAAGCTGTTGAAAATGCAGGAGCTGTTGTAGAACAATCTGCAAAGACAAACACTGGAATGAATCCAGGCTTAAAGACAGGCTTAATTGCTGGCGTTAGTTTCGTCGGTGGTATCCTTGCCTATTGGGCTGGAACAAAACTTGGTAAATTTGTCAATGCTAGAAAAGCTGCAAAAGCTGCTAAGAAAGCAGAAGAAAATACTAATCAAACTGCTGACGAATCAAAGTAAAATTTGAAAAACTGTAGATTAGGAACCTTACGAAGGGTCGTTGAATTAAACAACGGCCTTTCCATTTTCTCTTTTATTTATTACTTAGAAAAGAAAGGATAAACATGGACGATTTTAAAGGAAACTCATTCGTGAAACAACAAGAGTCAACACAAAAAGTGGTAAATCCAGTCACTCCAGTTGTCTCAAATGATCATGTTCAAGTAAAAAAGACAAGTGAATTCAAGAAATTGAAAAATTCATTTTTCTCAAGAGATTTTAAAGATGTATTAAGTGATGTCGGCAAAGATGTTTTGTTGCCAGGATTGCAAAGAACTTTTGTCGATATTGTTAAGAATGGTGTTGATATGATTGTTTATGGTGGTTCTAGGCAAAACAACAGATCATATAATGGTGGAACTTCATACTCAAGCATATTTAGTAGTGGCAATACTAGAGTCGAAAGACCAGGAAGTAGTCTCCAACCAGTTAGAAGCAATGTATTTATGGTAAATGATATTACTTACGATAACAAAATTGATGCTGACAATGTTTTGCAAACGCTTCAAGACTTAATTTATCGTTACCGCAAAGCGTCCGTCGAAGATTTTTACAATGCCTCTAATTTAAAGCCTAATTTTACTGATAGTAAATGGGGGTGGACCGATTTAAGTGGTGCATATGTATATATGACCATGAATCGTTGGGCAATTAGATTACCAAAAGCTATACCATTAGAATAGGAGGATAAGAATTAATGGATTTAAAGTTGATTACAAATGGTGCAAAAGCCATATTTTCAAAGTCTAAATTCTGGGTTAAAAAGAATTCTCCAGAATTATTGATTGCTGGAGCTATTGTTGGCGGCGCAACTGCTATATTTTTAGCATGTAAAGCTACAACAAAGCTTGATGATGTCGTTAAACCAGCCAATAAGCAAATTAGTGATATTCATAAGAAGATGAATGATGACAATGCTATTGCTAATGGCGAATATTCTGTTAAAGACGGCAGAAAAGAATTGATGAAAGTCTATGCAAAGACTGGATGGAAGCTTGTTAAGCTATATTCCCCAGCTTTCTTAGCATTTGCTTTATCTTCTGGAGCTATGATTGGCTCTAATAATATTAGAAAAGGCAGAGAAGCGACTATGGCGGCTGCATATTCTGCTGTTGCTGCTGGTTATAGTGCTTATAGAGACAGAGTTAAGAAGTTTGTTGGTGATGAAGCTGAAGATAAGTTATTTAGAAACATTAACGAGAAAATAACTAAGACAGTTGATGTTACTGACCCAGAAACTGGAGAAGTTAAGCAAAAACCTATATCTGGTATTATTTCAAAAGGTCCATATACTGGATGCGATTATGGCATTAGATTTGATTCGGCATTTGAAGCTTGGGAACATAATGGCAGACTCAATCTTGAATGGTTGATGTATCAAGAGAGATATTTGAACCAGAAGTTAAAAGCTGAAGGTTATTTATTCTTAGCAGATGTTTACAAAGCTTTGGGTGTGCATAAAGAATGGTTGCCAGAATGGATTCTTCAAGCAAGCCATGTTGTGGGATGGATTTATGACAAAAATGACACAACCCATGGCGACAATTATATTTCATTTGGTCTTACTGACAGAGATGGTCATATGACTAGAGATGCAATTGAATTACATAACGGAAGTGAAAATGAAATCTATCTTTCCTTTAATCCAGATGGTGATATTCTTACTGGTAACAATGGAAAGAGAACTTTCATGCAATTTGCTAAACATTAATTATGAACAAGAACATTATATTTACAGCTATTACTACTGTCGTAAGTGGAGGAGTCGGTGCTTTCATCGGCTTCTTCATTGGCAAGAAAAAATACGAGAAGAAGATCACCCAAGAAGTTGAAGCTGTGGAAGCACATTATAAAAAGAATACAATTCCGCAAGTTAAGAAAGAAGAAAAGTCTGAAAGTACAATTAATAAAAAAATTCCAGTCGATAAATCGTCTATTGACATGAGATCAGTAAAGCCGGAATCTATTAAGAATTATAATGCATATTTCAATACTTATACAGGAAGTGAAACCTCACCAAAGTTTAATCCTAATAAGCCTTATATTATTAGCCAAGAAGAGTATGCAAATAGTGAGTATGACACGAGAAGTTTATATTTGTTCGATGATGGCATCCTAGCTGATGAAGACCATAACATAATCGAAGATATTGCTGGCATGGTCGGCAATGAAGCTGTTAATTCGTTACTTAGTGCTAGAGATGGTACATCAGCTGTCTATGTCAGAAATGAAAGATATAAGCTCGACTATGAAATTCTTAGAGATAATAGATTCTATGGTGACGTTGCGCCATTCAAAACAACTATCGTTTATCCAGAAGATTAATTAATGACACTTAGTGAGATTAGAGATAGTTATTACGATTGGGTTTGCTGTTTAGTATTTCCCGATGAGAATGAGCGAAACAAATATTCAAAGCTTTTAAATTATTTGTACAACAGACGATTCGAATACATGATACCACTAGACGAAAATCGATATTCTGACGGAATCGACTTACGATATCGTTACGGTTACGAAGCTAGTATAAACTATGGGTATATTTCTATGGCATTGGATAATAGACTTTGTTCAATGCTCGAAATGATGGTTGCATTAGCCCTTCGTTGTGAAGAACATATTATGTCAAACGATAAGATCGGAAATCGAATAGGTTATTGGTTCAGTCAAATGATCAATAACCTCAAACTTAGTGGTTTTACAGATGATAATTATGATGAAGAATTGGTTGAATACAGAATTAACTGCCTCTTATCTCACCAATATGAACCAAATGGTGAAGGTGGTTTATTTACTGTAAACAATCCAAGGAAAGACATGAGAGATACTGAAATCTGGTATCAAATGTGCTGGTATTTAGATTCAGTGTTGGAAAAAGAAACATATTAGGAGGAAAGAATAATGCTTGATTATGAGCACCCAGTTTTATCGTTATTAGGGGTTGTCTATATTTGTAACACTGCATTTTTAATTGCCGGCTTAGTTAGCGGTCGAGTAAAAGTTGGGGTTAGTATTGACACTATTGACAAAAACAAAAAAGAAGAAGATAAGGAGAAATAATTATGGTGGATTTTATGATAATCTCTCCAGAGTCTACTAATAAGAATCTGGTTGAGATATATCCTAGGTTCATCTTAAAGCCTACCAAAGATTTAATGATCAGAGGTGGTGATTTCTATGCTATTTGGCTAGAAGATAAAAATACATGGTCTACGAGTGAGAACGACTTAGTTGATTTAGTTGATACAGAATTAGAAGCATATTACAAGGAATACCGAGAAAAGCACCAAGATAAGATAATCAAAGTTATGTATATGCGTAATGCTTGGAATGGCGTTATTGATAAATGGCATAAATACTGCAAAGACCAACTAAGAGACACTTATAAGCCTCTGGATGAGAAACTTATATTCTCTAATCAAATTACTTCTAAAGAGGATTACTCAAGTAAAAAACTTAGTTATCCATTAGAAGAATGCAAGATAGAGGCTTATGAGGAGTTAATTAGTACTTTATATTCCGTTGAAGAAAGACACAAGATTGAATGGGCCATTGGCTCTATTGTAACTGGCGACTCCAAACGAATTCAAAAGTTCTTGGTCCTATATGGTCCGCCGGGCTCGGGAAAATCAACAGTCCTTAATATTGTCCAGATGTTATTTGAAGGATATTATTCAGTATTCGATGCGGAATCACTTGGCTCAGCTTCTGCAGAATTTGCTCTTGAGCAATTCAGATCAAACCCATTGGTAGCTATATCTCATGATGGTGATTTATCTAAGATTGAAAAGAACACTCGAATTAACTCACTGGTATCTCACGAAACTATGACAGTTAATGAAAAGCACAAATCTGCATATTTTATGAAGTTCAACTGTTTCTTATTAATGGGTACAAACAAACCAGTCAAAATTACAGATGCTAAGTCTGGTATAATTCGTAGATTGATAGATGTTCGTCCAACTGGTAATAAACTTGATTTGACTAGATACAATAACCTTATGAAGAAAATTTCATTTGAGTTAGGTGGTATTGCTTGCCATTGCCGTGATGTATATTTGACCAATCCTAACTATTATGATAACTACAAGCCAATTGAAATGATGGGCGAGTCAAATGATTTCTACAACTTTATTGAAGATGCATATTTTGCCTTCAGAAAAGAAGATGGTGTAACCCTCAAAGCTGCATGGGAAATGTATAAGACTTATTGCGATGATGCGAAAGTTCCATATCCTTTCTCTATGCGTATATTCAAGTCTGAATTAAAGAACTATTTCAGAAACTATGATGAAAGAATTAAACTCAATGATGAATGGGTTCGTTCATATTATTCAGGCTTTAAGAAAGAGTTGGTAGAGTTCACCAATGCTCCGACTCCGAAAGAGAAAGAAATACCATTAATTGATTTGCAAGAGACATCATCTAATCTTGACATTTTCTGTGCAACTTGCCCAGCACAACTAGCTACTCAAGCGGGCACACCTTCTTTCAAATGGTCTAATGTGACCACTCAATTAAAAGATATCGATTCGCACGAACTCCATTATTTGAAAGTTCCAGAGAATCTTATTGTAATTGATTTTGATTTGAAAGATGAAAAAGGTAATAAGAGTTTAGAAAGAAATCTAGTTGAAGCTAGTAAGTGGCCTAAGACTTATGCAGAAGTTAGTAAATCTGGAGGAGGGTTACATCTTCATTATATTTATGATGGCGATGTTAGTCAACTTAATCCAATCTACTCTGACCATATTGAAGTTAAGGTATTTACGGGTGGTTCTTCTCTTAGAAGAAAATTAACGCTATGTAACAACGAACCTATTAAGCATATTTCTTCTGGTCTGCCGTTTAAGGAAAAGAAAAAAATGATTAATTTTGAAGGATTAAAAAACGAACAAGCATTGCGAACACTCATCAAGAATAATTTGAATAAAGAGTACCATGGAAACACTAAACAATCCGTAACATTTATCTATAGCGCTCTCGAAGATGCATATAATTCTGGAATGAAATACGATGTCAGTGATATGAAAAGACTCATTAGAATATTTGCTGAGTCAAGTACAAACCAAGCTGAATATTGTAGTAAATTAGTAGAGCAAATGCACTTCAAATCTGATGAACCTAACGATGCCGTTGATAATGAAAATAAGCCGATTGTATTTTTCGATGTTGAAGTATTCCCTAACTTATTCTTAGTTAATTGGAAGAAACAAGGTAAAGGAAATCCAGTAGTCCGTATGATAAATCCTTCTAGTCTCGATATTGAAGCTTTATTTAAGTATCGATTAGTTGGATTTAATTGCCGTAAGTATGACAACCATATTCTCTATGCAAGGTATATTGGTAAGTCAAACGAAGAACTATTCAAATTATCTCAACGAATTATTAATTCTCAGAGTAGAAAAGGTGAAGATAGTGGATGCTTTAGAGAAGCCTATAATATTTCCTATACTGATATTTATGACTATGCATCGGTGAAACAATCACTTAAGAAATGGGAAATTCAATTGGGAATTCATCACCAAGAATTAGGATTAGCTTGGGATAAACCAGTTCCAGAAGATTTATGGCCTAAGGTTGCCGAATATTGTGATAACGATGTTATATCTACTGAAGCTGTCTGGGATGCTACGCAAGATGATTTCATGGCAAGAGAGATTCTAGCTGATATTGCTGGAATGACTGTCAATGATACTACTAATAGCTTAACCACCCAAATCATATTTCAAGGCAATAAACACCCGCAACTTGTTTACACAGATTTATCCAAGGAATTCCCTGGTTATAAATTCGAGAAGAAGTGGAATGAAGAAACCAAGAAGTACGAAAGACATAATTGGTATCGTGGAGTTGATGTCTCTTTTGGTGGATATGTATTTGCTAGACCGGGAATGTATGGTAATGTGGCATTACTTGATGTTGCGTCCTTGCATCCTCATAGCATAATTGCACTTAACTTATTTGGTGAGTACACGAAGAATTTCAAAGACCTTGTTGATACTCGTATTTGCATTAAGCATAAACAGTTCGATGAGGCTAAGAAGTTATTTAATGGTAAACTTACTAAATATTTGGACGATGTCCATCAAGCAAAGAAGTTAGCTAAAGCATTAAAAATTGCTATCAATTCGGTCTATGGTTTGACTTCAGCTAGATTTGATAATCCATTTAGAGACCCACGTAATGAGAATAATATTGTCGCTTTAAGAGGCGCTTTATTTATGAAGACTCTTATGGATAATGTTATCGCTAAAGGATTTAGAGTTGCTCATATTAAGACTGATTCTATTAAGATTCCAGACGCTACTCCAGAGATAATTCAATATTGTATGGATTTTGCAAAGCAATATGGTTATACATTTGAGCATGAAGCTACATACGATCGTATGTGTCTGGTCAATGATGCAGTTTATATTGCTAAGTACAAGTCTGCAGAAGAATGCGAGAAGAAGTATGGTTATATTCCGGAAGATAATCAAGCTGAATCTGGTCAATGGACTGCTACTGGTACTCAATTCCAAATCCCATATGTATTTAAGAAGTGTTTTAGCCACGAGGATATAGTATTCGGAGACTTATGCGAGACTAAAGAAGTTAAGAACTCAGCTATATATTTGAACATGAATGAAGGCAAAGAGCCGATTGATAAGTATATTATGCTTAAAGAATTGAGAAGTATGCCTGAAACAGAATTAACTAAGCCAAAACAAAAGATATTAGCTAATAATGTTGATATTTCAGATGAAGAGATTGAAGAGAAGATTAAAGAAGACTCTAAAAACTATATATTTGTTGGAAGAGTCGGTGCGTTCTGTCCAATCAAATCTGGTTTTGGTGGAGGTGAACTAGTCAAAGATGTTTTAGATAAGAATGGCGACCATAAATTTGATTCAGTCACTGGCACAAAAGGCTGGAGATGGCTCGAATCGGAGTATGTACGCAATAATCATCTAGAGAACATTATTGACACAGGATATTATGATAATTTAGTTGCCAATGCGAAAGAAACCATTGGCCAGTATTGCGATTATGAATGGTTTGTAAGCGATGACCCATATATTGAGCCTAAGTTTGTTGCAGACCATCCGTTGTATGAAGGGGATTTACCTTTCTAAAGTTATATTTTAAGGAGAATTTTTTTAAATGAATAATAATAAACCAAGAAGTAGCAATGCAGTTAAATTTGCATTCGAAAAAGCTAAGAACTCAGTATTTGATATTAGAAAAGATAGATATGGTGCTATCACTTTAGATGTTTATAATGCATCTGTCTTATGGCCAAATTTCAGTGGTATTCCAAATAAGAATTCCAGATTTAAATCCGATAAGAGAGTATTTAATATTGTTCTTCCAGAAGTTATGAATCTTAAAGATGGCGGTACTATTAGTGTTCATGATCTTGCCGCATCTGGCTGGAATGTCCGTCAACTCCCTCTTGACTATGAAAACGAAGGTGATGGCGTCATTGTTTATCATATTAATGTTATTGTCAACATGGAACACAAAGACAGAGACGATAAGATCGATACCATCGTTAAGACTTATGACACATTAAACGGCAAAGCTAACCCAGCTAAGCAATTATTAGGCGGTGAAGTTGCTAGACTCGATGGTGATTTTAGAGATGGATTTATTCGAAGTGCTGATATTGAAGTTTTTGGTTGCCCTAGATACGATGTCGAAGTCAAAGCAGACGAACCACATCCATGCACTATATATTTGAAGAGACTTTATGCTATCACAGAACCTCAAAACACTTGGGATGATGATGAGAAGTACAGTGCTTGGAATAATAGCATTAATGTCAGTGATGAAGAAATCATTGATAATTACAAAGAAAGCAAGTAAAGGTGCAAGAAGACCATATGGCGGGAGTTAAGCTATATGGCTATCAAGAAGAAGCATTAGAGAAGATGCATAATGGATGTATTCTCAATGGAGGTGTTGGCTCTGGCAAGAGTCGCACCTCTCTTGCTTATTATTACACTCTGATGGGTGGTAAGGTTAATACATCTACTTATATTCGTATGGTGAATCCAGTTGACCTTTATATTATCACTACAGCTCGAAAGAGAGACACTTGTGAGTGGGAAGGTGAATTGGCAAATTTCTATATGTCTACAGATCCTGAGTTCAACAAGTATGAGAACCACATTTATATTGATTCATGGAACAATATTAAGAAGTACGAGAGTGTATGCAATGCATTCTTTATATTTGATGAACAAAGAGTAATTGGCTATGGAGCATGGACTAAAGCTTTTTTGAAGATAGTGAAAAAGAACCGATGGATATTGCTGTCCGCAACACCCGGAGACACATGGTCCGATTATATTCCAGTGTTCATTGCGAACGGTTTTTATCGTAATAAGACTGATTTCAATGGTCAGCATTGTATATTTTCTAGGTATTCAAAGTATCCAAAGATTGAAAAGTATATAAACACTGGCAAATTATTAAAATTTAGAGATTCTATATTAGTTGATATGAAATTTGACAGAAAAACAATACGGCATGAAGAAACTATATTAGTAGATTACGATCATAGATTGTATGATAAAACTAGTAAGACAAGATGGAACCCATACAAGAATGAACCTATCGAGAATGCTGGGGAGTTTTGTTTAGTTTTGAGGCATATTGTCAATGCCGATATTTCCAGACAGAAGGCTATTATTGAGATTCTAGAGAGACATCCTAAAGCTATTATATTCTATTCTTATAATTATGAATTAGAGATACTTAGGAGCCTCCTAGACACACAGAAATGGCCTTATAGTGAATGGAATGGTCATAAACATGAGACTATATTAGATGGCGACAAATGGGCTTATTTGGTCGAGTATGTGGCTGGTTGCGAGGGCTGGAATTGTACCACTACTGACACGGTTATATTCTATAGTCAGAACTATTCATATAAAGTTATGCAGCAAGCCATGGGTAGAATTGACAGACTAAATACACCTTTTGTTGATTTATATTACTACAACTTGAAATCTAAAGCTAAAATTGATTTAGCAATCAGTCAATCTCTGAAAAGAAAGAAAAAATTTAATGAGCGAATATTTGCTCTAAATTATGTTTGTTTAGAGGAACAAATAGCACGAAGGAATTAACACTACAATGAAAAACGATATCAAATTCAATATTTTAACGCCTATGCTTTTAATTTCACTTAAAAAGCATGGTAATACAGTTATTAGTATGAGACGATACAATAAGGCTATAAAGACAATTAAGAATGATCCTGAATATATGATTACAGATTATATTCCGGAGAAAGAAAAGAAGCAGAAGTACAAGCAGATATTAATTAAGGAGATCGAAAGGGTTGCTGGATTCAAAGTTAAGTTAACCAAATTTGGCGAAACTAAGAAGGCTGACTTTTATAATTCAGAAGAACACCCAATGTATTTAATAGAGAGAATAGACAGATGACAGACAAAACAGTTAATTTTATATTAGATAGTATTTTACCATTCTGGCAGAAGAAGATTAATA
>CAVBGZ010000019.1:0-25986 GCA_963595075.1 Waltera intestinalis | reverse complement strand
ATGTCCCTACATTATTTTAAAGCCTACCCTCGACCCTACGTTTTTTTAAATATCCTATAATGTTGTCTCATTTTCTTATTTGCCCATTTCCGTAAATGACATATTTTGTACTTGTCATTTCTTGAAGTCCTAAAGGTCCTCTAGCATGTAGTTTTTGTGTGCTGATTCCAACTTCGGCACCAAATCCAAATTCACCACCATCTGTAAAGCGGGTAGAAGCATTGTGATATACACAAGCACTGTCTAATGAGTCGATAAAATATTTTGCTCGTTCTAAATTCTCTGTAATAATTGATTCTGAATGTTTTGTTGAATATGTATAAATATGTTCTATAGCTTCATTCATATTCTTGACTGTTTTGATGTTACAAATAAGATCGTTGTATTCTGTTTCATAATTTGAATTTGTAGCTAAATCAGCGTTTATAAATTTTCTTGATTCTTCATCTGCAAAACATTTTACATTTTTGAAATATTCTTTTAATTGAGTTAAGAATAGGTTAGAAACATCTTGATGAACCAAAATAGTTTCAATGGAATTACATACACTAGGACGTTGCGTTTTGGCGTTTACAGCAATTTTGATAGCCATATCCATATTGGCATCTTTATCGACATATAAGTGACAAACACCAGCCCCTGTTTCAATGACAGGAACTTTTGCGTTTTGCACGACGGTTTGAATTAATCCTTTACCGCCTCGTGGAATAATGACGTCGACATGTTTTCGATCGGATATAAGTTCTTGTACAACTTCTCGATCTGTACTTTCAATGAAGAAAATAGGATTCACATCAAATACTTCCTGTATGGCTTTATGCATGATTTCTACAAGTTTTTTATTTGTGTTGAATGCTTCTTTTCCACCTTTTAAAACACAAATATTATTTGTCTTTATACAAATACTCGCAATGTCGACTGTTACGTTTGGTCTAGCTTCATATATGATTCCTATAACACCTAGAGGAATTCGAATTTGTTGAATTTTTAGTCCGTTTGGTCGATATATTTCACGAATGACTTCTCCAATTGGATCTTTCAATTCACTTACTTTTTTAACTCCATTAGCCATATCAATAATTCTTTCGTTCGTTAAAGTGAGCCTATCAATCATTGCGATTGGCATGTTATTGATTTTGGCATTTTCAATATCGATTGTATTTGCCTCTATGATTTCTTCTGCATGGGTAATAAGTGCTTTTTCAATTTTTTCTAAAGCGTGTATTTTATCTTGTTTATTTATATTTTGAAAAGTACGACAATTGTCTTTTGCCTGAATTAAAAGCTTTTCAATCATTTTGTTTTTCTCCTTTTACTAATACCATGTTGTTGGCATGAACGATTTCATCATAATCATTTGTGTTTAAAATATGAATGATTTCAGATGTGTTTTTTCCTTTTATTAAATTGATTTCTTCACTAGAATAATTAACGATTCCTTTTGCGATTTTAGTATGTTCCTTATCTAAAATATCAACGACATTGGATATAGAAAACGTACCAATTACTTCTTTTATTCCTGATGGAAGTAAACTTTTATGGTTCCGTAATGCTTTTTTACATCCATCATCTACAATAATCGAACCTTTAGACCAACTTTGATACATAATCCAATGTTGCCTTGCGTTAAGATTTCTTCCTACACTCCCATGAAAGAGTGTTCCGATTTGTTTTCCTTCTATTAAGTCAATAAGAACATTCTTTTGTTTTCCATTGACAATAGCTAGATCACATCCATATTCGTTACATATTTTTGCGGCTCTTAGTTTTGTGATCATCCCACCTGTTCCCATGTTTGTGTTTGTATCTGTAGCCATGGATTCGATTTGGGAATCAATACCGTATACATTTTGAATGAGTTTGGCATTTTTATTTATATGTGGATCTGAATCATAAAGACCATCGATGTCACTTACTAAAATCACTAAATCTGCATTCACACTAGGAACTAAAAGGGAGGCCATTGTATCATTGTCACCAACTTTAATTTCTTCTACCGCAAGAGTATCATTTTCGTTAATGATGGGTAAGATATCATAGTGAGATAGAGCTTGGAGTGTATTTGAAAAATTTAAAAGTCTTTTACGATTATCAAAATCATCATGATTCATTAAAATTTGGGCAATTTTTATATGATATAAACCAAATAAATTGTCATAAATTCGCATTAGGGTAGCTTGTCCGATAGCGGCTAATGCTTGCTTATCTGCAATATGTTGAGGTTTTTTGTCGAGCTTTAATGCTTCCATACCCGTTTTTATGGCTCCACTACTTACTAGAGTCACTTGAATTTGTTTGTTTTTAATTTGAGCAATCTGTTCAATGAAATGAAGGATAATTTGTGTATCGATTTTCCCGTTTTCATCGCATAATGAGCTAGAACCAATTTTTATGATGACATTTTTAATTTGTTTGAACTCTCTCATAATATACCTCCGAAAAGTTATAAAAATACTATCATAATCTACGATTTATGTACAACTGTTTTTGATTTAAGGATAATTTTATGTTTTGTAACTATAGTTTAATCGGAGGCGAAAGTTATGAAGAATGATAAACAGAAAGAATATAAAGCTTTTCTTAAAATGATTCGTATGATTCGTGGTACAATACAGAAGTAAAGGGAATTATGAACATTTAAAATGTGAAACTGATGTGAAATCCGATGCGTAAAGGTGGAATGCTTGCTTTTTGGACATAAATCTACTAAAATTTTATCATGTCAAAAAATAAAAAAAGGTCTTTTTTTAAAGATGCGATGTACAATATAAATCGAACTATGGACTTAGATCCTGCAGCACATTCAAAATGGGAAGTATTTTGGCTTTATCCGCACATCAAAGCAATTGGAATTCATCGAATTGCACATTGGTTTTGGATTCATCATCATACATTTATTGCTCGATGGTTTTCAAATTGGGCAAGGAAATGGACAGGCATTGAAATTCATCCAGGTGCAACCATTGGACGTGGATTAATGATTGATCATGGAATGGGTGTTGTTATTGGTGAAACAACGATTATTGGAGATGATTGTCAATTGTATCATGGTGTAACACTTGGCGGAACTGGAAAAGCACATGTGAAAAGACATCCAACTTTGGAAGATGGTGTTTATATTGGTTGTGGAGCAAAATGTCTAGGTAATATTACCTTAGGAAAAAATTCTAAGATTGGAGCGAATGCAGTTGTTTTAAAGGATGTTCCAGAAGGAGCGACGGCTGTAGGAATTCCAGCTAAAATCATTCAAAAGTAGGTGGGTTATATGTGGAAATATCGTTGTAAATCACATTTGGTTGCACTGATTCTTTCATTTTGTATTGGATTGATTGTTAGTGCTTTTGTGTTTAGAAATGGTGTTAATATTGATACAGATCTTTTTACAAGTAGTTTATATTCTGTATCTAGTATTTCAAAAGAAGCTTTAGAAGAAGGAATTCAATTTTTAAAAAATAATGTTTGGATTTTATATGTTGCAGATTCATTTTTTGTTGCTGGTATTATCAATGTGATTTACTTGTCGCAATATTTAACTTCTAAATTTAATTTTAGTCCATTTATTATCATGTGTTTGATATTTATTTTTCCAGAACAAATGATTATGCTTGGAGCTCTACTTGTTATACCGAGTGCTATAGTTTGTATTTATGGCATCGCAACCTTAAATCATTCGATTTCAGATCAAAGAAAAAGACATCAATTCAGTGATGATGATGAATTGGTTCGAATTTATCAAATACATCATAAACTGGATGAGTCTTGTCAACAACTCGCAAAAACTTGTAAACACAATGTTTTACGGTTGAACATCATTTATGGACTTGGAATTATAGCTTTATTATTTATTTTGATTTTAGTAAATAACATACTTATATTGACTGTTGCGATTATGTTTTATGTGTTTGCTTTTAATTTGGTATTACGCTATCGTGCCGTTTGTTTTTTACCTATAAATAAATTGTTGTATGAAGATTGTGATCCAGAAAAATGTGCGAGTGCTATTATTTATTATTCGTGTAAGAGAAATAATCATTACAAATTTTCTCAACAAGCCTTGTTGGCTCAATGTTTGATTTATATGAATGATCCAGAACTAGCACAAGATGTGTTGATTAGTTATCCGAGAAAAGATGCGAGCAGTTCTCTGCAATATTTTTCACTCATGTCTTATATTAACTATATGTTAAAAGATGAGGAGGCATTGAATCGTTGTAAAGAAGAAGCGCAAAAGATTCGTTTGCATTATGGACATCCTGGCATAACAATTCAAAGTGAAGAAGTACTTTCTATCGAAAATAAAATTCACTTAATGGATGGAGAATTAAATTATTGTAAAAAATATTATTTACAAAGTCTTCAACGTGCTAGATTTGCTTTTCAGCAAGTCGATTCTTGTTATTATATTGCTTTAATTTCTTTTGTTGAAGAAGATTATAAACTTGCGTCCATGTATTTTGAAAAAGTGGTGCAATTAGGAAATAAAATGTATTTTGTAGATAAAGCTAAAATGTATTTAGATAAAATTAATGCAATTCAATTAGCCAAAGATACAGAAGAAGATTTGTTGTAAACGAAAAATAGATTTCACAAAAACTTGTGATATGACTAAAAACAAATGTAAAGAATAGACTCAATCCGATATTCGCAAAAAGGAGGATTGAGTTTTTATTTAGTTTGATAGGTATATAGCGAAACCATTCGTATAAAAATAAGATAACACCTATGATACAGAGCCAAACATGTAAATCGTTTAAAATTGAATTCTTGTTATAGGGAATTATTGTACCTACAATCATACAAAAAGTACTAATAAGATGTAACCATTTTGAATATTGAATATCATAGGCTTTCCAAATGTTTTTTGAGTAAAAATAAAATCCAAATAGAGTGGATAAACACCAAGCTATTAAATAAAAGGGTTGGTGCATTTGATTTCCAATATAAGTTTGATTGTCATAAAAAATATCGATTATAAAAACTGGGTATAAATTTAATGGGATTTGGATAAAAAATACATGAAATAAAAATAATCTTTTTTGCATATTTTCATTTTAGAAGTTTTTTTTAAAAACTTCTATTTTTTTTAAGTCATTTTGCAAAAAAATTCGTATAAGAGAATGGATGGTATAAAAATAAATCTTTTGGAGGAATGAAATATGTCAGATTGGGTGGAATTAAAATCAAAAGATAAAGGTCATTTGATGGTGCAATTAAAAAATAAGCAGCAGCTGGATACTTCTATTTTTGAAAGGATGGCAAACGATGATTATTGTTTACCTTGTATGCTTCGTGATTCTAAAAGTTGTTTATTATCTTACTCTTTACAAGGATTTATACCATTAGAAGATTTTCTAAATCAATATGTTTTCGAAAAGGAGGAGGGATATTTATTTTTACATACTCTTTTTGAACAAGCTATCGCATCAAATCGTAATAAACCAATTTTATTTGAACCTGAATATGTTTATGTATCAAATTATGGAGATTCATTTGGATTTGTTGCGGTTCCTATTAAAGTGGATGTATGGATGTTTCAAAAAGATATGTGTTCAAATTGGATAGAATATATTGCACGTCACATTAAAACAAATTCAGCTTTTGAATTAATTGGCTTTCTAATTTCTTTTTTAAATAGTGAAGAATTTTCTTTAACGAATTTAGTTTTGGGTATGGATAATATTAAAAATTTATATTATCCAAAAAAAAGATTTTCTTTTCATAAAAAGCCAAAAACATTTAAGGTAAAAGAACCTATTCAAGCATTGTATCAACCCGTAGTCAATGAATCAGTAGAATTAGAAAAAACTCAATTTTTGAATATCGAAACTCATTTTGATGCTTATTTGGTATACGAAGGACAAAAGTATAGCTTAAATAATGAGATTAATCTTATTGGTCGAGCGTATGTATGTGATATACGATTTGACGATATATCTGTTTCTTTAAAGCATTGTAAAATTTCTTGTACAGATAATCGTTACTATATTCAAGATTTAAAGAGTACAAATAAAACATTTATAGGTGATAAAGAGGTAAAAAGAAAAATGCGTTTAAAAAATGATATGAAATTAAAATTTGGAGATGTTGTGTGTGTATTTAAACAACAATGAGTATCTTGTTCTTAATCGTATATCTGAAAACGTTTATTTGGTACAAAGTCAAACCTTAACATGTTTATATATTGCGAAATGTTGTTCAAATGATGAAACGCAGAAACATTTATTTAAAACGGAATTAGATATTTTGGCCAATATAAAATCGAATTATGTACCTAAAATTGTTGATGTTTTTTTTGATCATAATCAAGAATGGCTCATTGAAACTTATATTGATGGGATGAATGGAAAGGAGTGGTTGAAACATCATCCGTCAATATTCTTACGATACAAATGTGTTTTTAGTGTATTAAAGATTTTCGATGAACTGCATCATTTAGGCTATTTATATATTGATTTAAAGCCTGAAAATATCATTGTATTTGAAAAAGAATTTTATCTTATTGATTTTAATGCTTGTATTGAAAGAGGTTCAAAGATTGCTTACAGAGCATCCAAATCAAATTGTGCTCCAGAATTATTGGCACTATCTAAAAAAAATATTGAAGTGGATATCTATTCAATAGGTTCGTTGATTGATTCTTTATTTAAACATAAAAAAATTCTTGTTTATATGTGTCATTTAAAAAAAGAGAAAAGGATTCAAACTTTAAAAAAGTTCAAACAACTATTTATCGTTCAAATTGTTTTAAGAGTCATTGTATGTATATCTATATGTTGTCTGTCTGTCTTGTCTTTAAAAAATACAATGTCAACGAAGACGATTTTCGATGAATATTACAGGAACAGAAATGTGTATCTTTTTCAAAAGGCATTTGAAATAAGTAAAAAAGAAAATCATAAAGATACGTTATATCAATGGATCATGAAAGATTGGATTGTGGATGAAGTTTACAAAAATCCACAATCCGCATCCTATTTAATGGATCAAGCAATAGAAACAAAAAATGAATCCATTATTCGTTTCATATATGAAAAAAGCGAAGACTCATTAAGCCTACAAAAAAAGAAATATTTAGATATGATTCTAAATCCTGATTCAAACACTATACAAACATATATACAATGTGTAATCGATTCTGATTTGTTTTTACAAGAAAAAATAAATCAACTTTACGAATCTTTAAATTTGGCTTTGAACGAACAGATTTTATTAGAATTTATGCCTATTGAAAGTTTTGTGAAAACAATAGATTTAGATACAAGTGTTAATATTGAACATTTAGGAATGGCGTACCTTGAATATATTTTACTGATTAAGAAAGAACAAGGAATCAATTATGAATTACCGGAATTATTTATTCAAAACATACAAAATGAAAAATGGGATGCATTATATGCATTATGGAGGGCAAGCTTATGATACAAATGAATGAAATTGAATATACAGATTTTATTCAATTTCAAGAAACAGAAACATTCTCAAATGGAGTGGCAAGTACGAAACAAAATGTTCAGCTGTATTTTGATGAAAGAGTAGATTTAGAATCAAGTTTAGTCATTTACGATGGATTGAATGTAGATTTAATGAATGATGCGAGTATTCAAATTCAAAAAGAAGGTATTTCTGAACTTATTTATATTTTGAAAGATATTGACGGATATCCTTTAGAAGAAGGAAAAAAAGAAATTATCCTAGATACAACAAGTCCAGTTATTGATTTTAAATATCATGAAGAATCTATTTCAGACCAATTGTTTTTAGATTGTGACGACTTTATTCATATAGATATTCAAGATGAAAATCTGGAAGAATATCATGTGTATGTAAATGAAGAAGAAATTTTAACAGAAGATTCAAGTTTAGAATTAAGCATAGATAAAGATATAAAATCCATCTTTGTCACTTGCAAGGATGTTGCAGGCAATATTACAGAAAAAAGATTAAATATACATTATGTTGAATATCCAATCATTGATGATTTTGAAACAAAATATCTTTGTGCAAACGAGACAATGTTATCTATAGGAAAGTATGAAGAGAATTTTAATCTAGAAGTCTATTGTGATGGGATTTACATTCATAGTATTCAAATAGAAAATGAAGAATTTATTCCGTTACATTTTGACAAAAGTGGAATTTACACTTTTAAATTAAAACACCTACAAAATGAGAAATTTGAAAAAGAAATCAAGGGTCAAATTATTTATTCAAATAAAAATCCTTTAATACAACTGATAACGAGTCATACATACACCAATCAAGATGTTAATGTGGAAGTGAAGTATGATTGTGATTATTTAAGCTCAGGATTTATTGATGTTGTTTATGATGGTATCTATGAAAGATATCCATTAATGAAAAGTGTATATTTACCAAAAAGAGTAAGTGCGGATATTCTTTATGAAGTTTATGCATCGATTATTGATCAGTTTGGAAGAACTGCGATGGCTAAAACACAAGTTAGAATTGATAATAAAGCGCCTGTTTCAAGTTTATATATTGATGCGAATATATATACTGAACCTTTAGAAATTTCAGAAATGCCGAATTATTCGTTTCATATAGATGATACAAATTCAAATATGACAATTCAATATTATCTAAATGAAGAGATAAAAAATGAGTCCTTTGAAACAATTTTTAAGAATATGAAAAGAGAGGATGTTTTAAAAATCTTAACAACGACAAAAGATGCTTTGAATAACACGGAAATAAAAGAGTATCAATTTATTTATAAACCTAAACCAATCTCAATTGTAACGAATCATGTAACGCAAAAGAATGATGATCGTATTGAACACGAAAGAACTTGGAGCATCAGTGAATCGAATGAACTAAAATTAGATGATAAAGTACAAATAGAAGATGAAACAAAACCTCAAATTCATTATGTAAGAGAAAAAGATGTTGTACATGTATGGATTGATCAAAATGATTCTTATTCAAAAGATTCTTTTGTCTCTATTCAAGTTAATGGAAAAGAGGTTGATTTATCAAAAGTACAAAAAGATAAGTTAAATAATGATTCAATAGATATTTCTTTAAAATCAAAAGTAAACGATATTGTCATAAAGGCAAAAGATGAAAATGGAAATGAAACAGTGTTAAAAAAATCGGAAGTAAAAGAGTGGTCAATAGTATCGATAGCTACATTACTTGGAATTGTATGCATTCTTATTTATGTTTTGTTTCATAGATTAAAATGGTAAACAAGCTTTATTTCATTCAAGATGAGAAATTGTATTGGCAATTTATTAATGATTTGAAACCTTTTCATTCGTTTCAATTTGAATACAAGAAAAATAAAATCTATATTTATTCAAATTCAAAAACATATCATCTTGATATCGGAAAAAGTATCCAAATTGAAAATGTACTGTTTTATTTTAGTGGAATAACATATGTACAAATATTTCCAATTCATAACTTGTGTACGATAGGGCGTAATAAAGAAAATACTATTCCTATTACAGATTCTAGAATTTCTTCTTTTCACGCAAGAATTGAAAATGGAGTTATATATGATTTAAAGAGTTTAAATGGAACTTTTGTGAATTCAAATAAAGTTCAATCGACATACCTTAATGTGTCAGATGAGATATGTCTAGGGTTTCATCGTTTTATCTATCTTCAGGATTATTTGGTATATGAAAGTTATATAGAGAATAAATTAGTTGTTGATATACGTGATAATTTACCAATTATGATGCCGAAACAATACTATAATCCAGTTTATAAACCGATTTTAAAAAAATATGACATTGAACTTTATCAAATGGGAATGGAGGTGAAAAAGGGGAGTGTACTTCAAGCAATCGGACCTTCTTTAATGATTGCGTCTAGCTCATTTATTTCAAGTTTTGCGCTAACTCTTTTAAAACAAAATGATCGTATAAGTATGATTTCCTCTTTTATATCAAGCATGACCATGTCTTTTGTTTTTGTGATATATGGTTTATGGAATCGTAATCATCAATACAAAGAACAAGTAAACGAAGAAAAGAAAAATCAGAATTTGTATATTTCATATTTAAAAGAACAGGAAGAAATATTAAATAAAGATTTAAAAGAATTTCAATTGAATATGAAGTTATTTAGGGATGATTTTTTAGACAAATTTCATTCTCAAAGCGAAAACATTTATATAGGAGAAGTCAAAGAAAAGTGGTGTTCCTTTCAAAAAAAACAAATTCGATATGATCAAAAGAAAGACATGTTAATTCAGAAAAGAGAAAACTTGATAGATGTTTTTCAGAGGGAAATTTTACAATCACAGTACGTTATTAAAGGTATATATTGGCTTAAGTCGAATGCTTTAGAGATAATTGAAAACTATTTATGGTATTCAAGTGATGATCGAAAAATTGTTTGGATTGGGCAATTTTCTAAACATGATCTTATGTTTTATAAACGATGTATATTTGAAAATCAATTTTTATATAATGTGGATCCAACTTTAGATAGTATTGTTGTTACGAATTGTTCTAGTTATAATCCTGCTGGCAATAATTTGATTCTATATATAGGAAAAGAAATTCCATCCTTTCACATTGATCAGGAAATAGAATGTGCGCAAGTTGATTTTCTACCTGTAAAAAAGAGAAGAATGATCATGAATTACGAAATGGAATGTCTTCATGATTTTTATACAGATTTTCTAGAAACGAATCCAATCCGAAATAATAAAGTTCAATTTTGTGTACCGATAGGAATCGATAAAAATCATAATACGGCTTTCTTTGATTTTAGAGAGTATGGTCCTCATGGGTTAGTTGCAGGAATGACTGGATCTGGCAAAAGTGAATGGTTAAGTTTTGTGATTATGATGTTGACATGGTATAACTCACCAAGTTCCTTTCAATATATTTTAATTGATTTTAAAGGAGGAGCCTTTGGCAACACATTATATGATTTGCCACATTGTGCTGGATTAGTTACGAATCTTGATAAAAATAGCATGAATCGATTTTTTTATAGCATTCAATATGAAATAGATAAAAGACAAAAAATGTTTAGAGATGCATCATGTTCGAGTATTGAGCAATACAATACAAATTTTGAATTGGCTCATTTATGGATTGTTGTAGATGAATTTGCCCAATTGAAATTAAAATATCCAGAAATGATGAATCAACTTCAAGAAATTGCTCGAATTGGAAGATCACTTGGAATTCATTTGATATTAAGTACACAGAAGCCTTTAGGTGTTGTGGATGATCAAATATGGTCGAATTCAGGATGGAAAGCATGTTTTAGAGTCAATAGCGCTCAAGATAGTAAAGAAGTTGTTCAAAATGATGAGGCATATCAATTAGTGAAACCGGGTGAATTTATATTAAATACAAAAGGTAATATTCGGATTCAAGGGTTTTGGTTAAAAGAGAAATTAAATCATTTAGAATGGAAAGAAGTGGATATTAAGAACAATGAATTAAGAACTTATTCTCATGATTCTAAGTGTTTTATTGATGAAATAATGGCTAAATTACTAGCTTTAAATGAGTTAAGAAAATGGATTTTGCATCCTATAAAAATAGATGAGGATGCTTGGGGTATGATCGATGTTTGCACCAAACAAAGACAGATAGATATTCGATTAGATTCTTGTACTTATATATATAGTACAAGCAAGAGGGTCATTTATAGCGTTATTGATTATCTGTATGAGAAAAACGTGATGGTTTATGGAACTTATGAATTTGAAGAGTATGTGGATTTCTGTTTTGTGCAACCTAGATATTTTAGTGTGTTAAAAGACTGCGTGTGTATAGTAACTTGTCTTGATGGATTTGATTTTACGTTGATTGATAAAAGTGTGAATTTGATTTTTATCTTAGACAATCCTGTTTATATTCCTACAATCAATGCATTACAAATTGCTTGTGATATATCAAGTAAGGATGAAGTGAGAGAATTTTTTTCAATGTATCAAATTCCTGAATTTACAAATATGGTAAAAATCCAAGGTCAGTTATTTGAAGTCTTTTATCGCGAAAAAAGGAAGGAGGAATTAAGGACAAAAGAGAGAAGTGTCGTCGATTTACATTTAAAAAAAGGCTTGCTTGGTTTTGATGAAAAGAGTGATAGAGCCATATATGTTGATTTCACAAAGAAAATTTTGATTTTATACATACAAGACTCTGTAAAGGAAGAAGTTGAAATTCTTTCTCGTCAACTTACAGGTGTTTCTGTATATAAAATCGAAAACAAGCTATTAAATTCAACAGATTTTATGGACAAATGTTATGAAAGCCAGATTTTATGGATTGGTTATGGATTCAACGAGTATGCTTACTATTTAAAAAGAAAAACAGTAAGTACAACAGCACATAAAATCTATTTTAAAGATTTAAACGAAGGAGTTGGTTTGATTGAATAAAATTTTTATCAAGATACGTTCGATCTATGAAAAAAAAGAACATATTGTACAAGTTTCTAGGGAGTATCGAATGATTGATTTCTTAAATGAATTTTCAAATATCGAAATTCATTTTATTTACCAAGTTGAAACAAATCATTTTCTAGATTTAAACAAAACATTTCGTGAAAATCAAATCGTTCAAGCTGACTCTTTTATCTATGGATAAAGAAGGAGGAACATATGAAAATTTCTGTAGATTGTAATGAAGTGTATCAAGGTAGTGTTTACTTAAAACAAAAAGGGAATGATTATGGTGATTTAATTAAAAATCTTTATAATCGTGTCGAGCAAATGCAAAGTGTTTGGAAAGGTGTTGATCATCAACAATATCAATCGCAACTTGAACAATTTCGACCTGAATTGATGAATTTACAAGAGATTATTTTAGAGTATGCGAAGTGTTTAAAACAAACCGCAAGTATTTATGAGCAACTTCAACAAGATCGCGTTGCGCAGGCAAAAAATTTATTGTGAAAGTAGAGGAGAATCATCATGAATCAAATTTCAGTATCAAGTGAAGATTTATTTGCGTATTCAAAACAAGTAGATTCTTATAAAAACGAGATTCGTACGGTATTTAAAGAAATACAGGCAAAAATGTACTATATCGAAAGTATTTGGCAATCACCCGCATCAAAATCTTTTATGCAACAATTTCAATCCCTAAATCCTGCCATGATTTCTTATCTTAACACATTGGATCGTTTCGCGAGATTTTTAAGTCAAACGGCATCTCTATATCAAGATAATGAAGAGTCATTATCTAAATCTTATAAAGGATGAATGAAATTGAGTATTATGAATCTCTTTCTTATGATTTAAATCAAGCTAGAAGAGGGATTCAAAATGTTGTTTCGAGCGAAGAATTGACTTATGTAGATCAGAAGATTAATCGAATTCAAAAATTGATTCAAATTCAAATCACGGAGTTACATAAGGATGCAAGCGGATAGTGTTTCATGTCAAAATGCAGCCACTTTATTTTCAAATCTAGCTTCACGTTCTATACAATTAAAAACTGATTCTTTAATAGAAAGAAATCAAAGGATAAAAAAAGAAATCAATGATATTGCGAATTATTTAAAGAAGAGTGCATGTCTAATTGAAGAAACAGAAAAGAAAAGTAGTTTGTTTAAACCAGGAAAACTAAGTTTTAGTAAGTATTCAAATTTAAATTTAATTTCGCAAATTTTAAAGAAAAGTCGCTACTCCTATGCCTCTTTAACGGCAGAATATGCGGCACTTCAAACATATAAAGGTTTTACCGCAAAATATTTTCATATTGGTGCAAACGCAAAGATATTAAGTGGGGAAGTCAAAGGGAGTATAGCCGCTCGTATTTGGAAAAAGAAAAAAATTGATCCAAGAGTTGTTTTAAGAGCAGAAGCTACTGCTTCCTTATTAACGGCTAGTACAAGTGCACGACTTGGAAATCAACATGTGTATGCGACAGCTCGAGCCGAAGGAAGTGTAGGAACCGTTTTTGCGAATTGTAAAACGGTGTTATCAAAAAAAGAACAAACGTTTGAAGCTGGAATAGGTGCAGCTGCACTTCGTGGAGAAACAAGATGTTGTTTGAATGTATTTGGGGTTAAAGTGATTTTAACGGCAGAAGGATCTATTGGTAGTGCAGAAGCTAATTTTTCTTATTCTCATAAAAGTCGTGAATGGGAAATTGGTTCAAAATTAGGATTTATTGCAGGGCTGGGATTTAAAGTGAAAGTAAGTTATTAGATTGGAGGGTATATGAAAGATTTATTGCCACTAGGAAGTGTAGTTACATTAAAAGAGGGAACAAAAAGGTTAATGATTATGGGTCGAGCACAACAAAATATTCAAACCCAAGTTTTTTACGATTATGCGGCGTGTTTATGGCCTGAAGGATATATTGATCAAGATCATTGTTACGTGTTTAATCATGAGGACATTGAATGTTTGTATTTTATTGGATTACAGGATGTTGAAGAATTTAATTTTCGTTATGAACTTGAAGAAGAGTACAATACGATAAAAAAAGCCGCTTAAATTTAAGCGGCTTTTCGTTTTATTCATCATCATCACTTTCAGCTAGATCAGGGCGACTAACTAAATAGTTTGGATTATTTGTTTTTAAATTATCGAAGATATCTTGATCATGAACTTCAAAGTTGTATTTCTTTAAATAATAAATTAAACAACTTTCGGTAATATCATCTTCACTTGATAAAGTGTCAATCACATCGGATTTAATGTTGTCATAATCATTATCTACCAATACAGCAACATACGCATAGCTTGTTCCACTTGATGTATTATCAAAAACTTCATCAATAACTCCAGCTTTTTTTGCCTTATATAATTTATTAATTAAACGTGTTGGCAAATCAGATGATTGTGTAGTAATAAGAGTTTCTTCACCTGAATATGTGGCTTCATCTACCATATACTGTTGGGCAACACTAGAAATATCTTCTCCGTTTTTAATCGCTTTTAAAGCCTTTTTTGCGTTGGCCTTATTTTCACATTGAATGATTTGAGCCTTGCTTGGTTTATAAGTCGATTGAATATCTTTTTTTGCGGCAGTGAAATATTTCTTTGTCAAAGCTTCAGCTTGTAAGCTAGGAATCAATACTTTATTCATATATTGTTTTTTGGAAGAATAGCCTAACGATTTTAGTTGTTCTTCAAAATTTGACATGGATTCTTCATAAGACTTAATTGTAGACTTCGCATTCTTTTTCATTTTCTTAGTTACTTTGACTTCTTTTTTATAGATTGCCTGTTTAACTAATTCCATTGTTAAGTCAGAACCATTTGAAATTTTTAAAGATTTGTATTCGTCTTCTTTAGTAATCGTTGTGTTTCCAATAGTCATAATCGCATCGGATTTATCACTGATTGTGGCAGTTGCACCTGAACATCCAGTTAATAATAAGACTGAACATAAGGCAATAACGGATGCTTTTTTCATTACTCGTCACCTCCGTATGTTGATTCTACATAAGTGTCGAATCTTTCTTTTGTCTTTTTATCATTAAACTTAATATCTAATTTTTTAGCATAAGATTTTAAAATCTTATAAGAAAGAGTTGAATCACTATTTAATGCAGCATATAATGCTTGATTTTTAACAGTACTATTTTTTGAATTGAAAATTTTCTTTAAATCGGTTTGGTTTACGTAAACACGATATAAACTTGTTGTACCAGAAGAGTCTGTTACTGTAATCCAGTCGGATGTCTCACCTTTGTTTAATTCTAAAGCAGCAGTAACTACATCAGCAGGAACTGTACTTGAAGAACTTGAACTTGAACTTGAACTTGATGCAGAATCAGAATCGATATAACCTGCAAACCCTTTATTATCAGCTGTATTTGAATCTTCTGAGAATGCTTTGGCAACATCCGCAAAGCTTTCTTTCTTTAATGCTTTTTCAATATTTTCTTTTTTCGTAGTTTCGTCATCTGTTAAATTTGAAGAATCAGCCACTTCCATTTTAATGATAGAAACGGTACGAGGACTTTTTTCAGACCAAGTTTTGCTTACCTTATCAAAATGCTTTTTAATATATGTTCTATTCATTTTCTTTTCTTTAACGCTAATTAAACAATATTGGTTTAAGTCATCATAAGAACTATAACCATAGCTTGCAAGTTCACTCGCAATCGTTGATTCATAGTCATCACTTTGACTTTCTGCATTTTGTTTGATCGTTGTCTCTAAAGTTTTTGCTTGTTTCTTTAAAGAACTTGTTGTTTCAATGGATTGATCAATAACCGCATTATGATATAGATTGTAAACCAAAGATCCATCATATGGATAAGATTCACTATATAAATCATCCGCTGTAATATCATCCCCATCAATAGAAGCAATGACTTGCTTATTATCTGCGGTTTTACCAGAAACATTATCTTTATTTGTATCGTAAATAAAATAGCCGATAAATCCGATGATTACAACGGCAATCAAAACAACAAACCAGTTGTTTCTAAAAAATTCGCTCATAAGAACCTCCTTAAAAAGTATCTTTTAAATTATACGCAATTTACAAGTAAACCACAAGACGTATTAATTGAGATTTAAAAAGTTTTTTGTTATTATTATCGGGTGAAAAGAGGGATTGTATATGGCAGATTTAGTCATTAAAGATCTTCATGTATCAGTGGAGAATAAAGAAATATTAAAAGGATTAAGCTTAACGGTTAAATCCGGAGAGCGACATGCTTTAATGGGACCGAATGGAAATGGTAAATCAACGTTACTAGCCGCCATTATGGGAAACCCAAAATATACAGTAACATCAGGAAGCATTTCTCTTGATGGTAAAAATGTATTAGAAATGTCCGTCGATGAAAGAAGTAAAGCAGGACTATTTTTAGGAATGCAATATCCAAGTGTTGTATCTGGCGTTACCAATTCAGATTTTTTAAGAAGTGCTATGAATGCACGTCTAGAAAAACCAATTTCATTATTTAAATTTATCAAAGAAATGGATAAAGCTATTGATCAATTGGAAATGAAAAAAGATTTAGCACACCGTTTCTTAAATGATGGATTTAGCGGCGGAGAAAAGAAAAGAAATGAAATTGTTCAAATGATGATGTTAAAACCATCGATTGCGATGCTTGATGAAATCGATTCAGGACTTGATGTAGATGCTTTACGCATTGTAAGTGATGCGATTAATCAATGCCAAGAACAAACAAATGTTGGTCTTTTGATTGTATCTCACTATGCACGTTTCTATGAATATTTAAAACCAACACATGCCCATGTTTTAGTGAATGGACAAATTGTTGTAAGTGGAGATGCAAGCCTTGTTGAAAAAGTCGATACACAAGGATATGAATGGATTGAAAAAGAATATGATGTAATCGTAAATAAAGAGGAAACAAAACAACCAATTTCACTAGGATCTTGTGGAGCAAAGAAATATGCTTAATCGCTATGAAATTCACAATAATCAAGAACTTACACTTACATTTGAAAGTTCGAGCTTTACTTCAAGTGTGATTGTTCTTGAAGAAGATACAATACATTTTGATTTGAAAGTTATTTGTGAAGAAAATTCTAATAGTAAACTCTTTATTTTAAATCATTCCAACAATGCATGTGAATTAAATGTTCATATCACAATGAAAAAAGATGCTCAAAATCAAATGGGTATTCTTGATTTACAAAATAGCCCTTTAAAATGGAATCATTTTGTTGATTTACAAGAAGAGGGCGCAAACTATGAAATTTTAAGTGGACAATTATGCCATGAAAATATTGAAAAGACATGTTCAATGGAAGTTCAACATAATGCGGCTCATACGACAGGTCTGATGAAAAATTTTGCCGTATTACTTGATAAGGGACAATATGAAATGGTGGCCAATGGAAATATCAAGAAAGGCTGTGTTGAAGCACAATCACACCAAGCTACACGTGTATTAACGTTAGGTCAAGGACATAAAACAAAAGTGATTCCACTTTTATTGATAGATGAAAATGATGTCAAGGCTAGTCATGCCTTAACAATTGGTCAACCGGATGAAGATCAACTTTATTATCTACAATCAAGAGGTTTAACAACAAAACAAGCTGTAGGACTTTTAAGTGTTGGCTATTTCTTACCTGTTATTGAATTAATAGATAATGAAGAAGAAAAAGTACAATTACGACAAGAAATGGAAAGCAAGGTGGGTTTGTATGGATCTAAATAAAATTCGAGAAGACTTTCCAATCTTAAAAAGAACCATGTCAAACAAGCCTTTGATTTATTTAGATAATGGGGCTACTACCTTAAAACCAAAACCTGTTATTGATGCAGTTGTCAATTATTATACATATCTAGGTGCGAATGCGCATCGTGGTGATTATGAGATGAGTGCACAAGTGGATGCAGCATTTGAGGGAGCAAGAAAACGTGCTCAACAATATTTAAATGCGAAATATAAAGAAGAAATTGTGTTTACTTCAGGGACAAGTGAAGGATTAAATCTTGTTGCTTTGATGGTTACAGAACAAATTCTAAAACCTGGAGACATTATCTTAAGTGATGAAAGCGAACATGCTTCAAGTGTCTTACCTTGGATGCAGGCAAGCAAGAAAAAAGGCACTACAATCGATTATATTCCTCTTGATGAAGAAGGTAAGATTACAATCGATAACTTTAAAAAGGCTTTAAACGATAAAGTTAAAGTTGTATGTATTGCCATGGTCAGTAATGTTCTAGGCTATATTGCACCTATTAAAGAAATCGCAAAAATATGTCATGAAAAAGGCATTATTCTCGTTGTGGATGGTGCACAAAGTACACCACATTTAGATATTGATGTACAAGATTTAGATTGTGATTTTTATGCGTTTAGTGCACATAAGATGTGTGGACCTACAGGAGTAGGCGTACTATATGGTAAAAAGGAATGGCTTGATCAATTAGAACCTGTTTTTTATGGTGGCGAAAGCAATGCTCGTTTTGACAAGGCATGTAATTTAACCCTAAAAGAAACACCGTTAAAATTTGAAAGTGGGACACAACCTATTGAAGGTGTTATTGGTATGGCTGCGGCCATGGACTATTTAGACGAAATTGGTAAAATCAATATTCATGCTCATGAAGTTGAATTGAAACATTATTTTATCTCTAAGGCGAAAGAATTAGGAAATATTATTATATATAACGAAAATGCAGAAAGTGGTATTGTTACTTTTAATGTTTTAGATCAAGGTAAAGTGATATTTGCGCAAGATGTCGCAAGCTATTTAAATACATTAGGTATTGCGGTGCGTTCAGGACAACATTGTGCTAAATTATTACCTGATTTCTTGAAAACACCAGGAACTTGTAGAGCTAGTTTTTATTTATATAACACAAAAGAAGAAGTCGATGCATTGATTGATGCTTTAAAAAATGCAACAGTTGAAAACTGTGTCAACATATTCTTTTAAAAAGGGGAGGGATTTGATGTCTAATATTGATCCAATGTTAATGCGACAAATTATTATGGATCACTACGATTATCCTAGAAATAAGGAATTAATAGATTCCAAGGATTATCTTTCTCGCCATATGGCAAGTGATTCATGCATTGATGATATTACTGTACAAACGAAAATCAAAGATGGAAAAATTGATGATATTCGTTTTGATGGAGTAGCTTGTACAATTTCTACAGCTTCTACCTCAATTATGAGTGAACTTTTAAAAGGAAAATCCTTACCTGAAGCAAAAGAAATTATGGCAAATTATTTTAATATGATTGATCAAAAAGACTATGATGAAGATGTTTTAGAAGAGGCAATTGCTTTTCAAAACGTTGGTAAACAAGCCAATCGAATCAATTGTGCAACAATTGGTTGGAAAGCTATGAGAGAAATGATAAAGGAAAGTGAGGAGGATAAGCATGAGCAATAAAAAAGATATCTCACTTTCGAGTGAATATGAATATGGATTTCATGACAAAGATGTTAGTGTTTATAAAACAGGTAAAGGATTAAATGAAGAAACGGTTCGTACTATTTCTCATATTAAAAATGAACCAGAATGGATGTTAAAATTAAGATTAGATGCATATCATTCTTTTGTTGAACAAAAAAATCCAAACTGGGGACCTGATTTAAGTGACATCCATTTTGATGATTATACTTATTATATTAAACCGAGTGATAAACAGGAAAAATCATGGGATGAAGTTCCAGATACAATTCGTAATACGTTTGATAAATTAGGTATACCAGAAGCAGAACAAAAATTCTTAGCTGGTGTTTCAACACAATATGAAAGTGAAGTTGTTTACCATAATATGCTTGAAGAAGTTGAAGAGAAAGGTGTTATTTTCTTGGATACGGATACAGCATTAAAGACATGTCCTGAGCTTCTAAAAAAATATTTTGGTAAATTGGTACCGTATACAGATAATAAATATGCAGCCTTGAATACGGCTGTATGGTCTGGTGGATCTTTTATTTATGTACCAAAAGGTGTTTCATTAGAAAAACCTTTACAATCGTATTTCCGTATAAATTCGATGCAGATGGGACAATTTGAAAGAACATTGATTATTGTTGATGAAGGGGCTGATGTACATTATGTTGAAGGATGTACAGCTCCAACATATTCTAAAGATTCATTGCATGCGGCTGTTGTAGAAATTTATGTACATAAAAATGCGAAATGTCGTTATTCAACAGTTCAAAACTGGTCTAGCAACATTATCAACTTGGTTACAAAGCGTGCAAAAGTATTTGAAAATGGTCATATGGAATGGATTGATGGAAATGTGGGTAGTCATGTCAATATGAAATATCCAGCATGTATTTTAGCGGAACCTTATGCGAAAGGAACAACAGTTTCTATTGCGGTAGGTAGTCAAAACCAAATTCAAGATGCTGGTAGTAAAATGATTCATTTGGCACCACATACATCGAGTACAATCATTTCTAAATCTATTGCTCGCAATGGTGGTGAAGTCAATTATCGTGGTTGGGTAACACATTCTAAAAATGCCGATTATGCCAAGAGTAAAGTGGAATGTGATACATTGATTTTGGATAAGCAATCAAGAAGTGATACGATTCCTTTAAATGTTTCTTACAATGAAACTTCTCAAATTGAACACGAGGCTACCGTATCTAACATTAGTGAGGAACAATTGTTCTATTTGATGTCTCGAGGTTTAACGCGTGCGCAAGCAACTGAGATGATTGTAATGGGATTTTTAGAGCCATTTACTCGTGAACTTCCTATGGAATATGCGGTTGAGTTAAATCAAATGTTAAAATTAGATATGAGTGATAGCATTGGATAAGAGAAAAATTTGTATTAAAAAAAGGAAGTCTCTTTCTGAAATAGAGAGAAGCGAAAAAGAAAAGGCAATCATGAATCGTGTTTTGCCTTTTTTAAAAGGGAAGATTGGTACTTATATTCCCGTAAATGGGGAAGTGGATGTATATTCGAATCTGCATGGCCACTATGATTTATATCTACCTAAAACTTTAGATGATATTCATATTGCCTTCTATTCGGATTTAGAACAGAAAGTGGAAGGAAAGTTTCATATTCTTGAACCGACCGGACTAAATGAAGTAAAAGATTTAGATGTGATTCTTGTTCCTGTTGTTGGTTTTAAGAATTGTTTTCGATGTGGCTATGGAAAAGGATACTATGATCGATATCTAGCTAAATCAAAAGCTTTTAAGATTGGTGTTGCCTTTGATGTACAGGAAATGGATTTTGAGATAAAAAATACCGATGTTAAGTTGGATTGTATTCTAACAGAATCAAGGAGTTTTGGACTATGAAATATGTGTTTTTTGGAGATAGTAATACGTGGGGCTACAATTCAAAGGATGGATCGAGATATAAAAATCGATATACGCAAATTTTAAAGAATGTATTTTGTGAAGATGAGATCATTGAAGAAGGCTTATGTGGTCGAACACTATGTTTTGATGATCCATTTGATTGTGATCGTAATGGGTATAAACAGATTTCTATGGTTATAAAGACACATAGTCCTATTGATGTTTTATTTATCATGCTTGGAACCAATGATGCGAAAAGACAATTTTCATCAAATGAGATTACTTTAGAAAAAGGAATTCGTCATTTGTTGTATCGTGTTTTTGATTCTGAAAACTATAAAGATGGTATGAAAATACCTAAGGTTTATGTGGTTTGTCCACCGCGTATACATTCTGAGTATGTAAATAATGAAAGAACTTTATTAAATTTTGGAAAAGCTGGATTTGATATATTAGAAAATAGTTATGCTTCTTTAAAAAAGGGATGTAAAGATTTTGATGTGGAAGTCATTGATACAAATGTAGTGGCTTCATCTTTGGATGGAATTCACATGGATGAAAGAGGTCATGTGTTTGTGGCAAAATGTTTAGAGAAATATATGGGGTGAAGTGAATGAGTGCTTATACAAATGGATTGGAATTTTGGAAACATTTTAAAGGGAAAGAAGAAAAAATTATTTCTTGTTTACAAAATAAAAAATATGAAGAATTAAATGAAATTATTGAGTCTTTAGATGAAGAAGTGAATGAAATTGCGGGTGCTCATTTTTTCGTTGAAAATTACGAAGATTCTTTTGAGTTAACATTTGATACAGGTCCTAATAAGACAACTCAATATTTATGCCAAATGCTTGTGGATATAGCACCTAAAGACATTCGAAGTAAGTGGATTATGAATCCTTATCTACCTGCTTTATCTCAAAAAGCCATTCAGGCTATGGTTCAAATTAAAGATGAACAATATTCTTTAATGGATTTTCATGTATTTTATCAAGTTGAAAACGATATGTTAGATTGTAAAGTGTATTGTCCTGGATTTAACCTGATTGGTAATCCTGAAAATAAAAAAGAGATGAGTATGTATTTATTAGAACTTGCGATTGGTCAACTTGCGTATGAGGCATATATAGGTCGTGTTGATTTTATAGATGTACCAGATCCAGATATGAAGTTTTGTGGCATGGTTGATTTTTATGATGTTTTAATGGATTTGGTTAAGAAGAATCAATGGAAGGAATATAAGAGTCCTTTAGATATTTATTCGGTATATCAACCGATTCAAGATTTTGCCCATGATGCATTGCGCAAAGATATGAAGTTGATTTTTACTACACATCCTTTATTAGTGGAACAAACAATTGAACAAAAAGAAGAGGTTCTTGCGGATTTGGCTAGTAAAGATGGTGAATTTGGATATGTGTATTATTCAAATCCTTTCCATAATAAAGAAGATGCTCTTTATAGACAAAAACTATCGAAACAATTGGATGAGGCGATGCAAAAGGTTCATGCAGCAAAGGTTGTCGGCGGAGCTATAGGAAAAAGCTTTTCTTATATTGATTGGATCGTGTTTGATAAAGAATTGTTTGAAAAGAGTTTTAATCAATTAAAAAAACAACTCAATCAAAGTGTTGAGTTGTATTATCAAAAATTCTAATGATTTTGAATGTCAGCGCATGCGTTTAGTAGGCGCTGTCTTTTTATTCCTGTAATTGGATTTTCAGGATTTTCCATAAAGCGAGCGAATACATCGGCATCTTTTAAAGCTTCACATAATGGGGAATCAAAACTCTCTTTATTGGAGTGTTGCCTTATGGCATACGTAATATCATCGATTTCTGTTGTTTTAAATAGGCCACATTCTTTTAGATACTTATAGGCATGTAGACTTGATAATTTGGCATGCTGATTATCAGGACAATTATCGATGTATTTGGCATAGTCATGAAAGAGTGCTGCAACTTTAGCTCTTTCTAAATTGGTTCCTCTTGCCATCGCAATAAGAGTAATCGCAAGATCAACGCCATTTGTATGGGTTAAAGCAGCTATTTTAAGATTTTCATTATAGATTTTTGCGTATTGTGTATAAACATAGTCTTTGACTTTTTCATAGCGCTCTAACATAATTGACCTCCATTCCTAAAAAAAGCGCATACTGTGTGCGCTTTCATTGACAATATTCGTTACTCTGCTGTATTTACGACTGTAACGTTGCTAGCTTGTTGACCTCTATCGCTATCAACTACATCATAAGTAACTGTTTGTCCTTCATCTAATGTTTTAAAACCTTCTGAATTGATTGATGAATAATGTACGAAAACATCTTTTCCTTCTTCGCTCGTAATAAATCCATAACCTTTTTCTGGGTTAAACCATTTGACTTTACCTGTACTCATGTTATACCTCCTGGATCAAGCCATATCCATGAACTAAAAGAAGTAAAGTACGTCAACAATACAATGCTTGTTTCAATTTCAATTTGAATTATAGTCTAATCCTTAACTAAGATTAGTTTAACATTTTTGAAGATTGTTGTCACTAAAAATCATAAAAATGACAAAAAATTCACAAAAAGTGATAGTTATTCTATTTTGTTTTGATTATAATAAAGATGACATAGGAGGACTTTTTATATGTTGATTCAAGATGAAGAATTGCGTAGTGTCGTTTGCCGAACTCTTCGTTGTAAAGAAGAGGAATTGGATGAGAAAAAGATGTTGGATTTGATTCATTTGGAAATTCAAGATCATGAAATTTCAACCTTGGAAGGTTTACAATATGCAGAAAATTTGGAAACGCTAAATGCATCGAATAATGCACTTGAAACGTTAGATCCTTTGCGTGATTTGCGTAATCTAGTGGAGCTTGATGTTTCTAGAAATCGCTTAAGAGATTTACAGGCTTTGCATGGATTTCGTCAATTGAAGAAATTAAATGTTTCTAGAAATAATTTATACACGATGGATATTTCCAGCGTAGCAGCTATGCTGGAACTTGAAGTTTTAAATTTATCGAAGGCAAAAGTAGATAGTTTGGTCTATTTAGAACATTGTAAAAAATTAGAAGAAGTACATATTAATACAGAAAATGGACCTTTTAGTTATGCGATTTTAGGCATTTTAAAGAATTTGAAAAAATTGGATATGGGAGGCATGCGTGTTTTCAATATCGAAGATTTAACGTACCTATCTCATATTGAATCTTTGGATTTGAATACGAATTTAATGTCGGATTTAACACCTTTATTATCTATGAATAATTTAAAAGAGTTAAATGTATCGAATTGTCCTTATTTGGTTGATTATTCTATTTTAAAAGAATTTCCTCACTTAAAGAAATTAAATATTTCTTATAATAATCCAAAAAGTTTTGATTTTTTAGGAGAACTACCTTGTTTAGAATCTTTATCAATGGAACAAACTGGATTTCATGATTTATCGAGTTTAAATAATTTAAAAACATTAAAGTGTTTGAATGTTAGTAAGAATGCCTTAACAAACGTTGATAAATTTAATAATGTAGGTAATTTAGAATCTTTAGATGCAGAATTTTGTCAATTGACTTCGATTGATTTTTTGAAGGGCGCAAAAAATTTACAACATCTAGATTTATTCACCAATCGTATTCGTGATATTAAGTTATTAAAAGATTCAAAACAAATGGTTGATTTGAATGTTGGACGTAACGATATTAAGGATATTACTTGTTTAAAGGATATGAAACAATTGGAAATTATTTCTTTGGAGAACAATAATGTTAAGGATTTAACACCTTTAAAAGACTTAACGAATCTTTGTATTGTAGACTTATATAATAATGTGATTACAGATTTATCTCCTTTGGAAAACTTGGAGTTTGTTTCTTATCTTCGCCTTGATCATAATGCGATTACTGATTTGACACCTTTATCTAAGTTAAAGTATTTACGTTCTCTTCAATTAAAGGCTAATTATATTACGGATGTAACTCCATTAAAGGATTTAACGCTACTAGAAGCATTACGTTTGGATGACAATCCAATTCAAGATACAAGTGTTTTAGAAAGCATGGAGTTTTACGATAAGTTTACAGATTAGTGAATATGAAGTTATTCAGGAATCATTCCTTGAATAACTTTTTTTGTTAGGTGTATACTTAATCTAAGAAAGGGATTGTTATGCAAAAGAAAGAAAAAATTGGGTTAGGAATCATTGTATGCGCTTTAATTGTGATTGCGTGTCTTGTAGGTTATATCTTAACAATGAATAAAGATACAGATGATACAAAAGATATAGATGTAAATCAGACGGCTT
>CAVBGZ010000018.1:0-26240 GCA_963595075.1 Waltera intestinalis | reverse complement strand
TACTTGCAGTTGTTCAAATCGTAGTATTCTGTGTTGGTCGTAAATGGAAAGATGACTCTGAAGAAGACGAAGAAGAAAATGCGTAAATAAGCGATAAATAGGCGATGTTTTGACATCGTCTATTTTTTGTAAATTGTCTTTTTCGTATTGACTTTCTTTGTTGTGTTCTATATAATTGTTGTTGCGACATGAGGTGAAGATCGTGAAATTTACTAGAATTGATTTCTTAAATGCAGAAAATCATGTGATTGATATCGATGAATGGATTGCGGTAGAGGAAAACGATCTGCTTCATCATACTTCAGTCAAAACGATTCCAGAAGTACATGTTACGGGTACTTTGGACTTTGACGGAAAATCTTTGGTCTCATCTGATTTAGAATTGGATGGAACAATGATTGTTTCTGATTCTATTACAGATGAAGATATTGAAGTGCAATTTGATACAACGTCGCAACAAACATATTCTTTTGTTCCTGTAGAGGATGCAGAAGATCAGGAAATTATCGTGGTGAAAAAAGATACAATCGATATTAACCCAGAGATTTTCCAAGCGATATTATATGAGGCTCCAATGAGCATAACTCGTTTACCTCGTGATCAATATCCAAAGGGAGATGGGTGGCAACTTTTATCGGATCAAGATAAAGAAGAACCCAAGATTGATCCACGGTGGGAAAAATTAAAAGATTTCAAACTGGATGATGACTAGGAGGTGCAAGCATGGCAGTTCAACAGAGAAGAAATTCAAAAACACGTAAAGCGAAACGTAGAACTCATTACAAATTGGTAAAACCAACGTTGACTCGTTGTCCAAATTGTGGTGAATATAAACTTGCTCACAAGATGTGTTCTTGTGGAGAATACAACGGCAAACAAATCGTTGAAAAGTAAGAATGAGCCAGGGCATCCTGGCTTTTTTTAAGTAAAGGAGAATAAAAATGTTGGAAATATTAAAATCCATACTCTACGGAATCGTAGAAGGAATTACGGAATGGCTTCCAATTAGTTCAACAGGACACATGATTATTCTAGAACAAATTCTACCTATGAATGTGGCAGATGATTTCTGGAGCATGTTTTTGGTTGTGATTCAATTGGGTGCAATTTTAGCGGTCGTTCTACTCTATTGGCATCGTATTTTCCCTTTCAAAAAAACAAGAGAAGGAAAATATGTATCCGTAAAATCAACTTGGATCATGTGGTCTAAAATATTAGTTGCGACAATCCCTGCAGCCATCATTGGTTTATTATTGGATGACTGGATCGACGAGCACTTATACAATGCATTCATCGTATCTGTTATGTTAGTTGTCGTTGGTATTGCCTTTATTAAAATTGAAGATAAAAATGAAGGTATGATACCAACTGTAAATTCAATTGCTGAATTATCTTATAAAGATGCATTGATTATTGGTTTATTCCAAGTGATTGCGGCTGTATTCCCTGGAACATCTCGTTCAGGAGCCACAATTTTAGGTGGATTGATGATCGGCGTAAGTCGTGCCGTAGCTGCTGAATTTACATTCTATTTAGCAATCCCTGTTATGTTTGGAGCAAGCCTATTAAAGTTAATTAAATTTGGATTCGTGTTCTCAGTCTTAGAATTCTTTATTCTAATCGTTGGAATGCTTGTAGCTTTCGTTGTATCGATCTTTGTGATTCGTTTCTTAATGTCTTACATTAAAAAACATGATTTCAAAGTATTTGGATATTATCGAATCGTATTAGGAATTGTCGTTTTAATTTTCTTTATTATTCGAGCTATTTTATAAGGACAGTATTTAAAAAACTGTCCTTTTTTTTATGTGTGAATTAGTGTATAATTACAAGTGGGTTTTACCTACAACAAAAGACGAAAGGGGAAAATAGGATGGAACTATTTATCATTTTGTCTGGTGTCGCAGGTCTTGTCGTTGGAGCAGGAGCCATGGTAGGCGCTTCAAAGGCAGGTTTAAATAAGAATCAGCAAAAAGCAGAGCAAATTTTAAAAGAGGCTGAAATCGAAGCAGAGTCTCGTATAAAACAAGCAGTATTAGATGGAAAAACTCAGGCTCATGATCTAAGAGTCGAGGCTGAAAAAGAAATTAAAGATCGAAAACAAGAATCATTAGATTTAGAAAACAAGTTATTTCGTCGTGAAGATAACTTGAATTTTCGTGATGAAGCTTTAAAACAAAAAGAACATCAAGTCGATCAAGAAATGCAGAAGGTTGCTGACAAACTGTCATCATTAGACGAAAAAGAAAAGAAATTACAAGAAGAAATTGACAAACAAGTCGCTGTATTAGAAGGTGTGGCAAAAATGTCAAGCCAAGATGCCAAAGCGGAATTGTTTGCGATTGTAGAAAAGAAAATGGAACACGAAACGGTTGCCTATATTAAGGACCGTGAAGAAGAAGCAAAAGCTACCGCAAATGAAAAAGCACAAAACATCATTGCCTTAGCAATTGAAAGAATGTCTCAACAAGAAACACAAGAAAAAACAGTCAGTGTTGTTACATTACCTGGTGAAGAAATGAAGGGACGTATCATAGGACGTGAAGGACGTAATATTCGTTGTTTTGAACAAGCAACAGGCGTTGAATTAAACATTGATGATACTCCAGATTTAATTACAATCACATGCTTCAATCCAATCCGAAGAGAAGTTGCACGTCTTTCATTAGAACACTTGATTCGTGATGGACGAATTCAACCTGGAAGAATTGAAGAAGTCGTTAAAAAGTATCAAAATGAAATCGACCAAGAAATTATGAAAGCCGGTGAAGATGCCATCTTCAAGTTAGGAATTGGTAAAATTGATCGTGAAATCGTAAAATTAATTGGTACTTTAAAATACCGTTATTCTTATGGACAAAATGGTTTACAACACTCTATGGAAGTTGCTTACCTTGCAGGATGTATGGCAGCAGAACTTGGATTAAATCAACAAATTGCCAAACGTGCTGGATTACTTCATGATATTGGTAAAGCATTAAACATTGAACAACAAGATGGATCCCATGTAGAACTCGGATATAAGTTCTGTAAAAAACATGGTGAAAAAGAAATCGTGTTAAATGCCATTCAATCTCACCATGGAGATGTGGAACCTAAATTCCTTACAAGCCACTTAGTTATCGCAGCAGATACAATCAGTGCTGCAAGACCTGGTGCTCGTAAAGAAAGTGCACAAGCTTATATCAATCGATTGGAAAACCTTGAAAAGATTGCGAATGATTTTGAAGGTGTTTCTAGTGCATTTGCGATTCAGGCAGGACGTGAAATTCGTGTTCTAGTGAACCCTGAACAAGTCGATGATTTAACTTGTATTAAACTTGCACGTGATATTCGTGATAAAATTGAATCGGAATTGACATATCCAGGTCAAATCAAAGTCAATGTTATTCGTGAAACTCGTGCACAAGAATTCGCAAAATAAATATGTCGGGTTTAAAAGCCCGACTTCAATTTTGTTTGGTTGCTTAGTTACAGTAAGCCTCACCTTACCAAACCGCCTTGAAACCCTTGGTGAATATAGTATAATTTGAGTATAAATTAAGAAGTCAAGGAGGAAAGTCAAATGGCAGTAAATATTGATAAGGATGCTTGCATCGGATGTGGTGCATGTGTAGGAGGATGTCCAGTTGGAGCTCTTTCATTAGATGATGAAGGAAAATCAGTTTGTGACGGTGGTAGTTGCATTGATTGCGGTTCTTGTGTAGGAACTTGCCCAGTAAGCGCTATTACTCAGTAATTAAGAATTGTATAAAGTTACCAAGCGAAATGCTTGGTTCTTTTTTTTGAAAAGGAGCATATATGAAACAAAAACCAGGATGGGTTTTACCAGATTTAAAAGAAGCCCAAAAACGAACAAAAAATACAATTGAAAGAATTGATACATTTACCATTCCCGAAGCTGCACGTATGATGGGAAGAGGGAAAAAATATTTTATATCTACTTTTGGATGTCAAGCCAATGAACGTGACAGTGAAACCATTGCCGGTATCTTAGATGAACTTGGATTTGAACAAAGTGATACACCAGAAAATAGCGACGTTATTATTATCAATACCTGTGCTGTACGACAAAATGCCGAAGAAAAAGTGTTAGGTGAGCTTGGAAACTTTAAACGTCTCTATGTAAATAATAAGAACCTTGTGATTGGTGTATGCGGATGTATGGCCCAAGAAGAAGGCTTGGTCAATACACTACTTGAAAAATATCCACAAGTACGTTTATTATTTGGTACACATAATCTTCAAGAATTACCAAACATGCTCTATTCATGTATTTATGAAGGACAACGAATCGTTAAAATTTACTCAAAAGAAGGGGAAGTTTATGAAAACCTTCCTGTTCATCGTTTTGGCAAATTCAAAGCATGGGTCAACATTATGTATGGATGTGATAAATTCTGTACCTATTGTATTGTTCCTTATACAAGAGGAAAACAACGCTCTCGTAAAATGAGTGAAATTTTAAAGGAAGTCCAACAATTAAAAGAAGAAGGTTACAAAGAAATTACTTTACTAGGCCAAAACGTAAATGCGTATGGTAAAGATATGGAAAACGAACAAGATTTTGGAACTTTGTTAGAAGAAGTGGCCAAAATTGGAATTCCACGCGTACGCTTTACAACAAGCCATCCTTGGGACTTTAGTGAAAAAATGATTGATATTATTGCCAAATATGACAATATTATGCCATTCGTTCATTTACCTCTACAATCTGGAGACGATGAAATCTTAAAATTAATGGGAAGACGCTATACGAAAGAATCTTATCTTGCCCTATATGATAAGATTGTCAAAACAATTCCTAATGTTGCCGTTTCTACCGATATCATTGTTGGTTTCCCAAATGAAACAGAAGAACAATTCCAACATACTTTGGATGTTGTGAAATACTGTAAATATGACAATGCCTTTACATTTATTTTCTCAGCACGCCAAGGAACACCCGCAAGCCGTATGAAAGATAATGTGGATCAAGAAACAAAGAGAAAACGTTTAGCCATCCTAAATAAAACTTGGAATGATTTAGCACTTGAAAAAAATCAACCCTATGTAGGTCGTACTGTAACTGTACTTGTGGATGGACCAAGTAAAAAGAATGAAAATGTCTATTCAGGCTATACAGATACACAAAAACTTGTAAACTTTACAGGAGAAAATATTCAGCCTGGAGATTTTGTAGATGTTGAAATCACATCCGCAAAAACATTCTCTTTAGATGGACATGCAGTAT
The DNA here is from genome assembly GCA_963595075.1 of Waltera intestinalis. Lineage (GTDB taxonomy): Bacteria > Bacillota_I > Bacilli_A > Erysipelotrichales > Erysipelotrichaceae > Holdemanella. Next base: position 21,007 of record CAVBGZ010000018.1, on the reverse strand, counting down.
GATATAATAATAAAAAAACAAGGAGAATATAATAAATGAAAGAAGAAATGAAGAAATCTTTAGCGGAAAGAATTCGTATTTTCGCTTTAGGTGGCTTGGACGAAGATGGAAAAAACCTTCTATGCGTTGAAGTAGATGATGCGATCTATATCATTGAAGCAGGAATTAAATTTCCAGATAATAAAGAATCATTAGGAATTGAATTTATTATTCAAGATTTCACGTATTTAGTTGAAAATAAAGATCGTGTTGCCGCTATTTTTGTAACACATGGACATGACGATGTTATGGGGGCACTACCTTATTTATTAAAACAAGTACCTGCAGATGTGTATACGGCTCCATTAGCTGTGCAGGAAGTCCATAAAATACTTAAAAAAGAACATATTACAGGTGTAAAAGTACATTCTGTGAAACGTAATGATAAAAAGAGAATTGCCAAACATAAAATTGTCTTTTTCCCAATTACACATGCCTACCCAGGAACATTCGGTTTAGCTATTCACACAGAACAAGGATACATTGTATATTCTGGTGAATTCATTGAAGACTATGATGATTTAGAAGAGGCCTATCGTGGAGATTTTACAACACTATCTGAAATAGGAAATGAAGGCGTATTGGTTTTACTTCAAGAAAGTAAAGGTGCAGAGCGAAGTGGACATACTTCACCAAATCATCGCGTCACTCCACAACTTTCACGAGTGCTAGAAACACATGAAAACAATCGTGTCTTTGTCAGTGTCTATACACAAAGTGTGTATCGTATTCAAGAAATATTAGATTGTTGTTTATCAAATAATAGAAAAATCGTTTTATACAATCAAGAATTAAGGGATTTAGTTGAACGCTTAAGAGATATTGGCTTTGAAGTAGATGAAAGATATCTTATTGATCCAAAAGATTTTGATAACTCTATGAAAGATGTCGTTGTCATTATTTCTGGACAAGGAAAATCTTTATTTAAAACGATCAATAATATTGCCAATAATGAAGTAGAATCCATTGCCTTTGATCAAGATGATGTCATTGTGATTGCCAGTCCGATCGTACCTGGTGTAGAAAATGATTTTAAGAGCATGGAAAATGATATCTATAAAAAAGAAGGAGAAATCATTGTTTTAGATAAAAATGTCTTAAGTATGCACCCTAGCAAAGAAGATTTAAAAATGATGATTTTCCTAACAAAACCAAAATATTATATTCCTGTTAAAGGGGAATATCATTTGTTGTTTATGAATTCGCAAATTGCGGTTGAAATGGGATATGATCCAAGTCGTATTATCATTTTAGATAATGGACAAGTCGCAACATTTGAAAATAAAAAACTCATCTCATGTTCTATGGAGCTAGAACTTCATGAAACGATGATTGATGGAAAAGAAAACTGGGATATGGCCGGTGTCGTATTAAAAGATCGTGAAACTTTAAGTACAGATGGTGTAATGATTTTAGCAGTCGGTATTAATGCCAAGACGAAGAAAATCATCAACGGACCTGATGTTCAATCGCGTGGATTGATTTATTTAAGAGATGCTGAATATATCACAAATGACGTCGCAAAAATCATGGAAGAAACAATTGAAGAAGCGGTAGCCAATAAAACATATGATAACTTAGAAACACGACAACAAATTCGTGATAAAGTAAGTAAGTATTTATTTAAACAAACCGCTAAACGACCAATGATTTTACCCGTTATTTTAGAAATTAATTTAGATAAGTAGAAAGTAGGGGTTGTATGGCAAAAGCCAAAAAGAAAACAACACGAAGAAAATCTACAAAGAAAAAAACACAAACGTCATGGGTTCACACAAACTTATTTCGTTTGTGTTTGCTTATTTGTATGATTGTGATTGGTGTCATCACATTAGGTAAATTGGGTGTCGTAGGACTGTTTTTAAGTCGACTTTTCACTTATATTTTTGGATTGTTTTCAAAAATATTGTTGATTATAGGAATCTTATATTGTGTCTATAAAATATTTCATAAAGAAAAAATGGAAATACGAAAACGCTATATATTTGGCATTGTATGTTTTTCACTTGCCTTTTGTTTAGGCGTAGCAATTGTTGAAAATCAACCATTAAGTGGAAAAGAAGCTTTAGATCTTGTTTTCGCAAACACTAAATTTATATTTAATGGAACACAAACTACAAATTCTGGATTACTTGGAGCTTTGATTTTAGCTATCTTCCAATCTTTATTTGACTATGTAGGAAGCTACGTCATGGTACTCTTGTTTATTGTTTTAGGTGTATTGATGTTTATGTATGAAAAAATCGTAGATCGTGAGCCTAGACCTAAGAAAAATAAACAGGTTAAACAAAAACCAGTCATTAAAGATAATAGCGAATTTGTATTTGTAGACGATGATGAAGAAGAATCAAGCTTTCAAATCATTGATGCCGATCCGATTGTAAAAAAAGGAAAAGAAAAAGTTAAAGAAAAAGAAGTTGTTCGCGAAGAACCTAAAAAAGTGGAACCTCTGATTATGGAAGCTACACCTATTGAAATTTTAGATGAAGGCGTAAAACAAGAAGAAGTTAAACCAGAACCTAAACATATTGTATTGGATGAAGAATCTGAATATAAATCGTATAAGCTTCCAAAACTTACTGTATTGGATGATATTGAAAAGAAATCCAGATCGAATGCGAATGTGACGACTGCCAAAGAGAAAGGCGAAAAACTGATTGAAATTTTAAAAGAATTTGGCGTCAATGCGACACTTGTTCAAATTCACATTGGACCAAGTGTAACGAAGTTTGAAATCAAACCTGAACTTGGTGTTCGCGTCAGCAAGATCAGTAATCTTCAGTATGACATTAAAATGGGACTTGCCGCCAAAGATATTCGTATTGAAGCACCGATTCCTGGAAAATCCGCTGTAGGTATTGAAATTCCAAATGTTGAAAAAACAACAGTTCAAATGAAAGAATTAATGCGCACCATTCCTAGCAGCATGAAAGATAAGAAATTATTATTCTGTTTAGGTAAAGATTTAATGGGAAACAGTGTATATGGTGAGTTAAATCGTATGCCACACTTATTGATTGCCGGTGCTACAGGTAGTGGTAAATCCGTTTGTGTGAATTCTATTATCTCTTCTATTCTAATGCGTACTCGTCCAGATGAAGTCAAATTGGTTTTAATTGATCCTAAAAAAGTAGAGTTTACACCATATAATGATGTACCACACCTATTATCTCCCGTTATTACAGATGGAGATTTAGCCAATAAAGCATTAAAAGTTATGGTTGAAATGATGGATCGTCGCTATGATTTATTTGGAGAATTGGGTGTAAGAAATATTACAGCCTATAATGAATATGTTTTAGCCCATCCAGAAGATAAATTACATGTACTACCAAGAATTGTGATTATTATTGATGAGTTAGCCGATTTAATGTTAGTAGCGGCAAAAGAGGTTGAAGCAAGTATTCAACGTATTACACAGCTTGCTCGTGCTGCCGGTATACATTTGATTGTTGCGACGCAAAGACCGAGTGTCGATGTCATTACAGGTGTTATTAAGGCTAATATTCCAAGTCGTATAGCGTTTGCGGTATCCCAAGCTGTGGACTCAAGAACCATCTTAGATCAAGCTGGAGCGGAAAGATTACTTGGAAATGGAGATATGCTTTATTTACCAAATGGGGAAACAAGTCCAAGACGTATTCAAGGTGTATTTATTAAGGATGATGAAGTGAATCATATTTGTGAATATGTGAAATCACAAGCACTACCAAAGTATGATGATGCCTTTATTCAATTGAAAGATTTACAAAATCAAGGTGGAACTGTAAGTAATCAAACGGCTGATCCATTATATGATGAGGTAAAACGTTTTGTGATTGGATCTAGAAAGGCTTCTACATCTTTGATTCAACGAAAATTTTCGGTTGGTTACTCTAGAGCGGCTCGTTTAATGGATGTTTTAGAAGCCAATGGAATCATTGGACCAGCAAGAGGAAGTAAACCTCGAGAAATTTTAGTGCAAAGTAGTACAGAAGATGGAACAGAATAGGGTATACTAGTTAAAAAAGAGAGGAATAAAAAATGAATATATTTTTAAAATCAGGTGGAAAACAAGAAGAATGTGTATCAAATATGGTACAACTTGGAGATTTCTTTTATGTCAGTGGACAAACTGGACAAGGAGAAACGATTCAAGAACAAACAATTACAGCGATTAATAAAGTGATCGATGTTTTATCAAACTTTGATCTTCAATTGCATCACATTGTAAAATTTACAGTTTACTTAAAGGATATCAATGATAAAGCAGCCTTCTTAAGCGTATTTAAGAATTTCTTAGATGAGCCTTATGCAGCATGTACAATTGTTGAAGTATCAAATCTAGATGATAATGCCTCTGTATGCATTGAAGGTTTAGGTGTAAATACATTACGTCATGAACAACATATGCAAGAGTCAAGTTGTTCTCATGATTGTTCATCATGCGGTGGAGGATGTCATTAAGTATTCATCTGAATGTAGCGAAATATTGTTTTAATGGTTTTCTTTATACGTAAAGGATTTTCACATTCAAGAAGTGTATGGTCTTTAAAATAGATCGTGCACTTCTTTTTTTCATACTCTACATGATCAATATTCGCATAGTTGATCCATATGCATTCATAATCTGATATCGAAGTTGTTGGAATATAAATTTCGACTGGATGTAAAGATACGACAATCGGTACAAATTTCTTTACGTTCATCTGATATGTAAAAGCTTCTTTTCTTCCTTCCATAGTAGAGCCATGATTTAAACATTGTTCATTAATATAGCTAGTTGAGCTTCTTGCGCATTGATATTCTTTTTCATCTTCTTTAACTTTGCATACAGCACTTTGTGCATATTCATAATAAAAATAGTTCATACTTTAATCGTATTGATTTTAGGTGAAAAAATCCTAAAAAAAAGGAAGTTTTTTTGAAAACTTCCAATTATAACCAAGAAACTTTATTTTCAGTTCCGGTTTTTATTTTTTCAATATTATTTGAATGTCGATAAATCACAAGAGCTGTCATTAACCAGCTTGCGATGATTACGAAGATATTTTCTAGATTCATGCTTAATAATAAACTTGTGATATAAATACTACTTGATATAGCTGCACAAATACTTGCCAACGATACATATTTAAAGATCAATAGAAGAATGAAAAACATAGCTAAGGGTACAAGTAGAAAACTTGCATCTTGGAAAAGAAATATACTTGTCGAAAATAAAAATCCAAACATTGTACTTACCGCTTTTCCACCATGGAAGTTAGCGAATACAGGATAACAATGTCCAACACAACAAGCAAGTCCTGTCCATATTCCAGCTGTTTTTGAAACACGTGTCGCAATCGCGATGGCTAGAACGACTTTTAAAATATCAAAGGCAATTACAGAAATACCTGCTTTTTTTCCTAACACTCTTCCGGCATTGGTTCCACCAAGATTACCAGAACCATATTGTCGAATATCTGTATGATAGAAGACTTTTCCGATGATTAATGCGAAAGGCAAAGAACCTAATAAATATCCTAATAAAATACATAATATTGTTTTCATAATCCACCTCAAAAACTATTTTAACATAAATTAGGAAAAATCCTCGTATTTTTTGATATAATAGTGAGGTTGGAAAGTGGGGTATAGAATGCCAAAACAACAGTATGATGAAAATAGTATTGTGATATTAGAAGGCCTAGAAGCAGTACGTAAGCGTCCAGGTATGTATATTGGTTCCACAGATTCAAAGGGACTCCATCATTTAGTATGGGAAATTGTCGATAATGCGATTGATGAAGCTTTGAATGGATATGGAAATGAAATCACGATTAGTTTAGAAAAAGATGGTAGTGTCATTGTTGAAGATCATGGGCGTGGAATGCCTGTAGGTAAACATAAATCCGGAGTCAGTACTCTACAAGTTATTTTTACTGTCCTTCATGCGGGTGGTAAATTTACAAGCCAAGGAGGATACACAAGTGCAGGTGGACTTCATGGTGTAGGTGCAAGTGTAGTCAATGCACTATGTACATGGTGTAAAGTTACAGTTTATGATGGTAAAGAAGTTTGGAGCATGAAATTTGAAGATGGGGGAACAAAGATTGGAAAACTTGAAAAAATAGGAAAGACCAATCGTACTGGGAGTACCGTTCAATTTAAACCAGATCCTACTATTTTTAAATCCGTCGTGTTCTCTTATTCAACCATTTGTGAACGAGCACAAGAAGATGCCTTCTTATTAAAAGGATTAAAAATGATTGTCAAAGACAATCGTAAAGAAGGACGTAGTGTTGAATATCAATATGAAGATGGCTTAAAAGCATTTATTGATGAAGTGAACCAAGATCATACACCGATGCATGAATCCATTAGTTTTAATGGAGAATATAATAAGATTCGTGTAGAAGGATGTTTTCAGTATACAGATGAGTATCAAGAAAATATTTTTTCATTCACAAATATGGTTCGTACAAGAGATGGTGGATCTCATGAAACGGGAGCAAAACAAGCCTTCACAAAAGTATTTAATGAATATGCCAGAAAGAATGGTTTCCTAAAAGAAAAAGATAAAGGATTTGATGGCAACGATGTTCGTGAAGGATTGACTTTAGTCATTAATCTAACGATTCCTGAAGATTATTTACAATTTGAAGGACAAACCAAAGAAAAGTTAGGTTCTCCAGAGGCCAAGCCAGCAACAGAGGCCGTTGTGAGTGAAAACTTACGTTATTTCTTAGAGGAAAATAAAGAAATTGCGAATGCGTTAGTACGTAAAATTATTAAGGCTGCACAAGCTCGTAATGCGGCTAGAAAAGCGCGTGCCGATATCCGTAATGGAAAAGGGAAAAATCGTGCAGAAAGAGTATTGAGTGGAAAATTAGCTTCTGCTCAAAGTAAGGATGCCCGAAGAAAAGAATTGTATCTAGTGGAGGGTGATTCTGCCGGCGGTAGTGCAAAGCAAGGAAGAGATTCAAAATATCAAGCCATTCTTCCTTTGCGTGGTAAAGTCTTGAATACGGAAAAGGCCAATTTAGAAGCGATTGAAAAAAATGAAGAATTAAATACGATCATTCATGCCTTAGGTGCTGGTGTGGGTGCCAATTTTAGTGCAGAAGATTCAAATTATTATAAAGTCATTATTATGACCGATGCCGATGATGATGGTGCGCATATTCAAAATTTATTATTGACGTTCTTCTATCGTTATATGCGTGATTTGATTTATCATAAGATGTTGTATATTGCCCTACCACCTTTATATCGTATTGCGAAAGGTAAAAATGAATATTATTTGTATACCGATGAAGAATTAGAAGAAAAGAAAGCCGAATTAAAGAATGGCTATACAATTACCAGATACAAAGGTTTGGGTGAAATGAATGCCACTCAGCTATGGGATACAACAATGAATCCAGAAAGTCGAACTTTACTTTGTGTAACGATTGAAAATGCGATGATGGCCGAAAAGAGAGTCACAGAACTTATGGGAGATAAGGCAGAACTTCGTCGTAGCTGGATTGAAGATAATGTCGTATTTACATTAGAGGATGATTACGCAAAGGAGGTTAGCCTATGAAAGAAAAGAATGAACAACATATTTTAGAAAATTCTTTAGAAGATATCATGGCGGACCGCTTTGCCCGCTATTCAAAATATATTATTCAAGAGCGTGCTTTACCGGATGCTCGTGATGGACTAAAACCGGTTCAAAGACGTATTTTATATGCGATGTATGAAGATGGAAATACATATAATAAGCCGTATCATAAATCGGCCAAAACAGTCGGTAATGTGATTGGTAATTATCATCCGCATGGAGATAGTAGTGTCTATGATGCGATGGTTCGTTTATCGCAAAATTGGAAGATCACCAATCCTTTAATTGATATGCAAGGAAATAATGGTTCCATTGATGATGATCCTGCTGCTGCGATGCGTTATACGGAAGCTAGACTTGCCCACATTAGTGATTATATGCTTCAGGATATTGATAAGGACACAGTGGAATGGGCTCCTAACTTTTCTGATGAAAAAATGGAACCAACCGTTCTTCCGGCTCGTTTTCCAAACTTATTAGTCAATGGAATTACAGGTATTGCGGCTGGATATGCGACAAATATTCCACCTCATAATTTAAATGAGGTTGTGAATGCGAGTATCTATCGTATTCAACATCCGGATTGTTCTTTAGAAGAATTGATGAATTTTGTCAAAGGTCCAGACTATCCTACGGGTGGTATTGTGATGGGTATTGAAGGAATCAAACAAGCTTTTCAAACAGGTAGAGGTAAGGTTTTGATTCGTTCTAAAGTAGAAGTTGTACAAACGCGTACCATTAAACAGATTGTCGTTCATGAAATCCCTTATGAAGTGGTTAAGAGTAATTTAGTCAAGAAGATTGATGAGATTCGATTAAATAAAAAGATTGATGGAATCTTGGATGTTCGTGATGAAAGTGATCGTACTGGTTTAAGAATTGTGGTTGATATTAAGAAAGATAGTAATGATGAACAAATTCTAAATTACTTATACAAGAATACAGATTTACAAATTTCTTATAACTATAACGTAATTGCGATTGTCAATAAAGCACCCGTACAGATGTCTTTAGCGATGATGTTAGATGCGTTTATTAATCATCGTGAAGATGTTGTTCGACGTAGAAGTTCGTTTGATTTAAAGGCAAAAAAAGATCGTGCTCATATTTTAGAAGGTTTGATTAAAGCTGTTAGTGTAATGGATGAGATCATTCATATTATTCGTAAATCAAAGGATAAGGCACATGCGAAGACCAATTTAATTGAACGATTTAACTTTACTGAAAAACAAGCGGAAGCCATTGTGGTTATGCGTTTGTATCGATTAACGAATACGGATGTAAAAGAGTTAAAGGCTGAATTTGATACATTGAAGAAGGAAATTCAAGAGCTTGAATTGATTCTTTCAAATACGGATGAACTTCATCGTGTGATGATTGAAGAATTAAAAGAGGTGAATGAACAATTTAAAACCCCTCGTTTATCCGTGATTCAAAATCAGGTTGAAGAGATCGTGATTGATGAAAAGGCCATGATTGCCAAAGAAGATTGTATGATGACTGTAACTCGTGATGGTTATGTAAAACGTGTTTCCATGCGTAGTTATAATGCTTCTATTGATACGATGACGCAAAGAAAGGATACGGATTCTTTAATTGCGTATGGTTCTTGTAACACACTACAAACTTTACTATTCTTTACCAATAAGGGTACGTATGGATATTTGCCTATATACCAGATTGAAGAGGCAAAATGGAAAGATTTAGGAAGTCATATTAGTAGTTATATTCGTATGGATTCAAGTGAAAAGGTGATTGCGGCTTATGTGCTTGATTCCTTTAAATCGGGTGTACATGTGATTTCGGCTAGTAAGCATGGCATGATCAAACGTACGGATTTAAAAGAGTTTGAAGTTTCTAGATCGAATAAGACAATGGTTTGTATGAAGATTGGTTCTATGGATGAAATGATTTCTGTACAACTATCTTATGAGATGAGTGATCATGTTTTATTGGTTTCTAAAGATGGCTTTGGTTTGGAATATGCGGTCGATCAAATTCCTTTGGTTTCTTGTAAGTCAAAGGGTGTGAAGTCTATGAATCTTTCAAAGGATGATTGTGTTGCGGATATTACCTTAATTCATAATCGTGAACAACAAGCTTTCGTTGTGACAACAACAGGTTCTATGAAGCGTATGAAATTGGATGAAATCGCAAGTTCAAATCGTCCTGCCAAAGGGACTCGTATTTGTAAGTGGGTTAAATCAAATCCAAATGAAATCTTTAAAGTTATGATGGTGGATTTAAATACACAGATTGAATTCTTTACAGATGAGATTGTGAAGCTTGAGGCTAAAGAGGTTAGTTTGATGAATGCGCAAAGTACATTCTCGAGTCCATATGGAAAATTGGAGAGTATGGAATGGTACAGTGTGATTCAAAATGTTCAAGAAGGTCATTGGAAGATGGAAGAGGATTTTGAACAGCCAAGTTTATTTGAGGTTGGCAATGAGTAAAAGAGCGGCGAATTTCTTATGTTTATTTGTAGCTGCAGTATGGGGTGGAGGATTTTTAGCTACCGATGCTGCGCTACATACTTTTACTCCATTTACCGTTTTGATGATTCGTTTTGTGGGTGCTGCCTTGGTTTGTTGGATCGTATGTTTTGTTGGTAAAATTAAAATGAGTAAGGAAGCCTTTATAAAGGGAAGTCTTTCGGGTGTACTCCTTTATGTTTCTTTTGCGTTTCAAACATTTGGTTTAGCCTTAACAAATACGGGTCAGAATGCCTTTTTAACGGCTGTCAATGTGGTTATCGTACCTTATATTGTTTGGCTTATATTTAAAAGAAAGCCGAGTTCTAGACAGATTGGAGCAAGTTTTTTGTGTATTGTAGGAATTGCTTGTTTGTCCTTATCAAATGGAACTTTTTCATTTAGCTTAGGGGATTGTTTGTCTTTGGCTTGTGCATTCTTTTTTGCGTGTCATATTCTTTCACTAGAGTATGCGACAAAAAATTGTGATTCTCTTGCGATCAATGCCGTTCAAATGAGTGTGGCCGCCATTCTTTCAATTCCTTTTGCGCTTATGCTTGAATCAAGGCCAGATTCTGTGAGTGGTTCTGCCATTTTTAGTTGTATTTATATGATTTTTATTGCGACTTGGCTTGCGTTTTGGCTTCAAACATTGGCTCAAAAATATACAGATTCAGCGAGTGCAAGTGTATTACTTTGTACAGAATCTTTGTTTGCGAATATTTTTGGCTTTTTACTTCTTCATGAAGAAAAGCCTTTGATTATGATTGTCGGAGGATTGATGATTTTTGTTTCTGTTGTTTTGACAGAATATAGTGGCGAAATCGTATTGTCAAAAAGACAAAAAAAGAGTAGAATATCTTAGTAGATAGTGAGGTTGGCATTAATATGTTACAAAGTATTTTATACACTTTAGTGGGTGCTATCATAGGAGGAATTATTACTTTCTATTTTACTCGCAAGAAGTTTGAAAAAGAAATTAAGGAAAATCCACCAATTAATGAAAAGATGATTCGTGCAATGTTCCTTCAAATGGGACGTAAACCTAGTGAAGCACAGATTCGTCAGATCATGAAATCGGTAAACGCAAATCGTAAATAATGTTTAAAAGGTGTCGAAAGGCACTTTTTTTCTTTGTCTTGACATTTAGTATAAATAAAGTTAGAATTCAAACTGTTCGAATTCTAACTTTGGAGGACTTATGGAATCTTTGCACTATATGATTATGGCAAATCAAATGCTTGTACAAAAGACGTTAATGGAAATGTTAAAAAAGAGTGGTCTTACTTTAGGACAACCTAAGATTTTAGATTATTTAAAAGATCATGATGGAAGCAATCAAAAAGAGATTGCGAAAGCTTGTTTTATTGAGCCGGGTTCTTTAACAACAATTTTAAATAAGATGGAAGAAAAGAATTTGATTGTTCGTAAAAGTTTAAATGGAGATCGAAGAAGTTATCATGTTTTTTTAACGGAACTAGGAAAAGAGAAACAAAAACTTGTAGAAGAATCTTTTAATTTAATTGAAAAACAGATGACATTAAATTTTTCAAAGGAGGAATTGGATTCTTTTTATAGCGTAAATAAAAAGATGTTTGAAAATTTAAAGAATAGGGAGGAAAAGATGAATGGATAAATTTAAACGATATTGTATATTTTTAATTGGATTATTTATTAATGCGTTGGGTGTTAGTTTTGTAACAAAAGCAAGTTTAGGAACGTCTCCCATATCTTCGATTCCTTATGTGTTAAGTTTGGAATATAAACCAAGTTTAGGTACTTTTACCATTGTGTTTAGTATCTTACTCATTGTCTTACAGATTTTAATTTTAAGAAAGAATTTTAAAATTGAAAATTTACTACAGATTCCTGTATCGATTGCGTTTGGATATTTTATTGATTTAACAATGAATTTATTGTCTTGGATTCAACCTCAAAATTATGGTTTTCAAATCATCGCATTATTGATGGGTTGTATTATTTTAGGCTTTGGTGTGTATCTTGAAGTTTTGGCAGATGTTGTGATGCTTCCAGGAGAATCGTTTGTTCGTGCTATTGTTCAGACTTTGCATACAAATTTTGGTACGACTAAAATTATTTTTGATTCATCGATGACGATCATTGCGGGTATTTTATCTTTTGTGTTCTTTCATGAATTAAATGGTGTCAGAGAGGGTACAATTGTTGCGGCTTTATTGGTTGGTTTCATTGCTCGTTTATTTGGAAAATATCTTGCGTTTATTAAACCTTATTTATTTGGTGAAGAAATTCAGTTGGAACAAACATCATCTGTTTCAAATGGTAAGAATGTCATTGTGATTGGTCGACAATATGGTTCTGGTGGTCATGATATTGGAAAGCGATTGGCGGATGAGCTAGGATTTGCCTTTTATGATCAGGAAATTATAGGTTTAACGGCGGGTACAACCGGTTTAAATCCAGATTTCATTGGTAAAAATGAAGAATCGATGCGAAATAATCTTTGGTATGACTTGATGAATTCCATGTATTCTTATAAGGATGAGCGTGATCCTAGTCCAAAAGATAAGATTTTTGAAGCAGAGAGTAAAGTGATTAAAGAATTGGCGTCAAAAGGAAATTGTATTATTCTAGGTCGTTGTTCGGATTATGTATTAAAAGAGAATCCAAATGTGTTAAAGGTCTTTTTCTCAGCTCCAATTGAAAGTCGTATAAAGCGTGTGATGCAACGTTTAAAGGTGAATGAAAAAGAAGCTTTAATGGATATTCATAGAGAAGAAAAGATGCGTTCAGATAATTATCATTATTATACGGGTCGTATTTGGGGTTCAGCTAGTAATTTTGATGTAACAATCAATACAGATTTAGGTTTTGATTATATTCAATCTTGTATTGTAGATGGGTTAAAAAAGAAAAGTCTCGATTAGTTCGAGACTTTTGTGATATATAGGGTGCATGTAAAATCTAAATTCTTTGATTGATCAATATGGTAGTTTTGTTGAACTTTAGCTCCCCAGCTATCAATGCCTCCTACGCCCATTTGTTGTTTCAAAAGTCGAAGATAGACTGTATGGGTTTGTGGTAGTTCAAAAGTATGTTTAGCGGATAATAAGTGCATAAAGGAATATTTAGAAGCACTTACTTCCATGTTTTCGGTTTTCGCAGTAAGTGCTAGGTGTTCTTTATTTTGGATACAGCACCATTTTGTTTCCACATGATTGCCATGTTCTTGCGGTTTTAAATAAGGAATGTAGTTTGTTTCTACATTTTCGGTATAGAAATCAGTAAGTGCATGGTTTCGATCTGCATAGGTATCTTTAGGCCCCTTTCCAAAGTAGGTAAAGGTTTTAAATTCTTCTTTTAGAGCAAGTTCTAAGCCATATAGAGGGAGAACTTCTCGTTTTGAATTTTTATCGAGGTGCATATGTATCTGCATCTCTTTATTTTTATAGATGGTATATGTGATTTTTAATGGTTCTTGAATGCCTTCTAATTTATATGTGTAGATCATTTGTATACAGCTTGAATTTTGAACGGTTTTAAAATCGATACATGTTTGAAATAGACTTGCAGCTAGCCATGAACTGCTTGTAAAGTGGGCACCACGATCATTATCAGTCAGGGCTCTATAAAAGATTGGTTTTGGTTTATCTTTTAGAATTTGTTTTCCTTTATATTCAATGGATACAAGTCCTGCATGCGTATCAAATAAGTATTCAATATCTTCAAATTGAATGCCAATATAGTCTTGTCCATGAACAATTTTCATAGGATACTTTTGTGTATTTTCTTGTTTGATTTCAAAGACTTGTTGATCAAAGGATTGAACACCCCATGTATTTTTATAATATATTGTTTTTGTATAAATACCGGGTTCATTGATTTGTTTAAATTGGACGGGCATATTAACGGTTGTGCCTGGTTCAATTTGGCATGAGAAGAATCCAGATTGAATGGCTTGTCCATCTTTTTTGAGTTCAAAAATAAATTTATCATTTTTTAAATCATAAAAATTATTTTTATTCGTGATGGTTACGGTATCATAGTGAATTTCCATGTCCACGTAGCGATAGAGTTGTTTTAATTCTTGAGATTTTCCAGTTTCTTCTCGATTCGCAAGTAAAATTCCATCACCACAGAAATTAGAACTGTTTGGATAATCATCAAAATCTTGTCCATAATATAGATTTCCGTTAATTTCAATGGCTTGATCGACATAATCCCATACAAATCCACCTTGGTATTGTTCATATTCATCTTCCAATTTTGTATATTCTTCCATTCCGCCTAGGCTATTTCCCATCGCATGCATGTATTCACATGAGATAAATGGTTTGATTGGATGTTGGTCTAGATAGTCTTTAATTTGTTGAGGGGAATTGTACATTCTTGATTCCATGTCGCTGCAAGATTCAAATTCTTTGTCTTGACTGACACCTTCATAGTGTACCAACCTTGTAGGGTCTTGTTGTTTAAAATAGTCATGAAGCATGACAAAGTTTGATCCAGTTCCAGATTCATTGCCTAAAGACCAAATGAGAATGGAAGGATGGTTTTTATCTCTTTTAAACATACTTGTGGCACGATCCATAAGGCAGTCTGTCCATTCTGGTTTATTTTGAGGTAAGATATCACGCACGCCATGGGTTTCTAGATTCATTTCATCAATGACATAGATGCCATATTGATCACATAACTTATACCAATACGATTGGTTTGGATAGTGAGATGTGCGTACGGCATTAATATTTAAGGATTTTAAGATTTGAATATCTTTTTCCATCGTTTCATGACTGATGGCTCGGCCATTTTTACAGTCAAATTCATGGCGATTGATACCATGGAATACGATTCGTTTCCCATTTATTTTCATGAGTCCGTATTCGAGTGTGAATGTTCGAAATCCTACTTGTTCATAGATGGTTTCGATGACTTCTTCTGTGTTGTTTAAAAGGGTGATTTCAAGTTGGTAAAGATTTGGAATTTCAGCAGACCATAAACTTGTATGATCAACATGAATAGAGAATGTATCTTCAACTTTATTATTAAAGAGTAATTCGCCATTTGGACTCATTAGACTTACTTGTAGGTGATATCCATTATCGGCATTGACTTTACATGTACAATTTAAAGTGGATTGTTTTGTTTCTAAATCAATGTCAGTAGTAATATGTATATCTTGAATGTGAATTTGTGGTTGTCTATAGATGAGTACGTCTCTAAAGATTCCTGTAAAGCGAAACATGTCTTGGTCTTCTAGCCAGCTTGCGGATGATTTTTGAAAGACTTGTACGCATAGAACATTGTTTTTTTCTTGAACATATTTAGAGATGTCAAATTGACTGGGTGTAAAGGAGTCTTCACTGTAGCCGATAAATTTTCCGTTTAACCAACAATAAAAGGCGGGTTCAACACCTTCAAAGGATAGGATGTAGGTGTCGTCTTGAAAGTTTTCGGGTAAATCAAATGTTTTTCTGTAGCTAGCTACAAAATTATGTTCCATGTCAATTTGTCCAGGTGCTACATTATCATGTCCATCCCATGGATAGGTTGTATCAGTGTATTGTGGTTTTGAATAGCCTTGTAGTTGTATGTGTCCTGGTACTTGAATGTTATCCCAGTTTTTATCGTTAAATTCTTGTAGATAAAAATATTTGAATGTAGAATCATAGTTTTTGGCATAGTGAAATTTCCAAGTTCCGTTTAATGAAAAAAAGCTTGGATTTTTTTCTTTTCCAATGGTGTATGTATGATCACTGTGTGCTTGTAGGCGGTTGACTTGAAAGATTCTTGGATCTTGTAGCCAGTTTAAATCAGGTTTACGCATTTTAAATTCTCCTTTTGAGTGTGAGACAATTATACACTTTTTTTGTCTTATTTGGTGTATAATTTTTTTAAGAATTTGGAGGTGTCAAAATGGGCTTGTTGATTTCTGTATGTGTTGGATTTTTACTATTATATATGGGTATTAAATTAACGTTTCGTTTCATAAAGTGGATGGGCATCTTTTGTTTGATTTATATTGTGTTTTCTTGTTTTCTATAGAACAACCCATTGTTTACCTTGTCAGCATCTGATAAAAGATTCATAGAAGAGGTAGATATTTTACTCGGAATATTATTCTGGGCATCTACCTCTTTTTTAATTTTTTTTCCAATTATGTTATTCTGTGTGTTTTTATTTAATTTCTTTGAAGTCATCTATATGTGTGTTATACTTTGGGGCGTAGAAAGTTTTTTTCTACGTTATTTTTATGCTTTATAGGGGATAGTTATTGGCCTTTTATGATTAATGGATGGGTAGAGTCGTATGTTGATGGCTTTGATTTATGAAAAGAATAAACATTTAAATCGAGTGCATATGTTGTATGAATATTATAAGAGTAGGGGTTATGATGTGTGTACGATTGAAATGGTTAAGCCTTTATTTATAGATTCTTTTTCTATCCAAAATATTTTTAAAAAACGAGAATTTTTTAGAGAATTTTATACACAAATAGAAAATAAACAGCCGGATTGTATTCATTGTATGATTTCAGATCCAATGTATGAAAGGGTATTTAGAGATTATAAAGAGAATCATGAAGATATTCCTTTTATTGTGGATGTGGTTGATTTTGAACAGAATT
The DNA here is from genome assembly GCA_963595075.1 of Waltera intestinalis. GTDB lineage: Bacteria > Bacillota_I > Bacilli_A > Erysipelotrichales > Erysipelotrichaceae > Holdemanella. Next base: position 4,317 of record CAVBGZ010000018.1, on the reverse strand, counting down.
TAGATTGGGACTTTGTCGATTTTAGATTGTGTTCTTGTGCTTTGTTTCAAAATAACTTATTTGGTTCAAGAGTTTTATATGATGCCTTAGATGAAAATATAGTTTTTTCAAATGTGGAATTAAGGGCGGATGAACTGGAATTTTGTTTATTAGAATATGAAAATACAGATATTTCTTTATTACTTGAGTTTTTGCGTTTGTGTGTGTCTAAAAAGCCTTGTACTTTACATGTGTTTGGAAATTCTTGTTTAAAAGAACAATTGATTCAAGATGTCTTGAGTGTTGGGGTTAATGTGGTGGATCATAAGGTGGTTACAGATTTAGCTTTGCGTCAGGAGATTTTTGATCAGTGTCATTATGGATTAAATATAATAAAAGAAGATGTTTATGGTATTCTTTCGAGTTCGTTAGAATTTATGTCTGGAACGCTTCCTATTATTAATAGTAGTGTGGGAGATTTGAGTGAATTTTGTAGGACTTGGAAGATGGGTTTGAATTTAAATTATAAGTCTCGTTTTGCGCTTGCCAATGCGGTTTGTAGTGAGAGTGTCGATGAAAATTTAGTGTATCGTAAAAATATAAAGAGTTTATTTTCTACATATTTTACGAAGGAATGTTTTTATAGGTCGTTGGATGAAATATTGGGAGAATAGATATGAATAAGAATTCTGTAGGATATCAAATTTTTAGTATTATTTTTAGTGTGCTTTTAGTCTTTCTTTCGTTTTTTGTGATTTTTCAATTGTTTAAACTTCAAGTTTTACCGAATAATTTATTGTTTGCGGTAAGTGGAATGATTATTTTAATTGATTTGATTTTGGTGATTTTATTTGTGTTTAATTCTCATCATTTATGGTCTAAGATCATTTCATTCATTTTAGTTATTGCGACAAGTATTGTTTTTGGGATTGGAAATGTATATTTATATTCAACAGATTCGACTTTGGAAAAGGTGACTACCGTTTCTGGTACAGTAAAGAATACGGTTTCTGTCATTGCACTGAGTAGTGGTAGTGATGATTTACAAGATTATTCGGGTAGTACAATTGGTGTTTTAAAGACGATTGATAAAACGGGAACAAAGAAGAGTTTAAAAGATATTAAGAAACAGGGTGTGAGTGTTTCAAGTAAGAAGTTTGATAATGTGCCTAGTTTAATTAAAGCCTTATATGATGGGGATGTAAGTGCAATTGTATTGAATGAGGCGTACCGTCAAAATGTTACAGAGATGGATGATTATACGAATTTTAGTAGTGATACAAAGGTTGTTCATCAAACCATTTTCTATACAAAAGATAAAAATGATGCCTTAGCGGTTTCAGATATTACTTCAAAGCCTTTTACGGTGTTGATTAGTGGAAATGATTCGTATGGTGAAATGGATGAGGTTGCTCGTAGTGATGTGGATATGGTGGTTACAGTAAATCCTGTGACTTCGACTGTGTTGATGGTTAGTATTCCTCGTGATTCTTATGTAGAAGAAGTATGTGATGATTATGCTTGTAACTATGGAGTGAAAGATAAACTTACGCATACGGGTATTTATGGTGTAGATACAACAAAGGATACAATTGAGAATTTACTAGATATTGATATCAACTATACATATCGTATTAACTTTTCAGGAGCAATTGATATCGTGGATGCCTTGGGTGGTGTTGATATTGATGTAGCTGAGGGTATGGCTGTAAGTAAATTCTATACAGATAGTAGTTTAGAAGGTGTTCATGAAGGAACAAACCATTTGGATGGTAAAAGAGCTTTAGCTTATGCGCGTGAAAGAAAAGCGTATTTAGATGGGGATGTGCAACGAGCTAGAAATCAGCAACAAGTTTTACAGGCTTTGATTAAGAAGGCCACTTCAAGTGCAATGCTTACAAAGTATACAAAGATTTTAAAAGCTATTTCTGGTGCGTTTGATACAAATATGTCAATGGATGAAATTACTTCATTCATTAAATATCAAATTCAAGCGATGCCAAATTGGAAGTTTGAAAACTATGTATTAAAAGGAGATAATGATTTGCAGGTGTCTCCTGAACTTGGTAGTGAAGTAAGTGTAGTGATGTTGTATGATAGTTCGATTTATACGGCGACTCAAAAAATTAAAGCTGTATTAAATGGGGAATCAAGCGATACGATTGAAACGGATGAAGATGTTCCTGCGGGTACTTTGTCTGAGGAAGAGATTGAGGCACAGATTCAACAAGGTTTATTAACTGAGCAAAATGATGATGAAAGACAAGCCTATTTTGATGATCAAGATTAAGCTTTTATGGGGTAGAATAGGATTTCTACCTTTTTTATTGGCTGATGTGATATAATTGAATAGTTTTAGAATATGCTTTTATGTAATTGAATTGGAGTATAAATTTATGAATAATGAAAATGCGATTGAAGTAAAGAACATGAGTAAAGACTTTAAGGTTGAATATGATAAGGCTAGAAGTCTTAAAGAGCGTGTTTTGTATTTTGGTAAGAGTGATGTTGAATATCATCATGTTTTGAAAAATATAAATATTGATATTAAAAAAGGACAAACTGTCGGCTTGATTGGAACAAATGGTTCAGGAAAATCAACTTTATTAAAATTAATGACAAAAATTATTTTTCCCAATCAAGGTGCAATTGAGACGGATGGAAAAATTACATCATTATTGGAATTAGGTGCAGGATTTCATGAAGATTTTACAGGAAGAGAAAATATCTATTTTAATGCAGCTATTTTTGGGTTAACACATCAACAAATTGATGATCGTATCGATGATATTATTGAGTTTAGTGAACTTGGAAGCTTTATTGACAATCCAATTCGAACTTATTCATCAGGTATGTATATGCGTTTGGCGTTTTCAGTTGCGATTAATGTAGACGCGGATATTTTATTGATTGATGAAATTTTGGCGGTTGGAGATCAATATTTTCAAGAAAAATGTTATTCAAAACTAAAAGAATTAAAGAGAAAAAATAAAACAATCGTATTTGTATCTCATAGTCTAGATGTTGTGAAATCTTTGTGTGATCGTGCTATTTGGATTTATCAAGGAGAGGTGCATGAAGATGGAGAACCTAAGGATGTGATTGAACATTATTTGGATCAACTAGCTTTAGATCATTCTGCAGAACGAAAAAAAGCTCTTGCGAATGGAGCTATGGCGCAAGCAATGACCTATGTAGATGAACCCAAACTATATCAAGAATTTCCTTCATCTTTAAAATTTATTGATAGTCATGGCTGGATAATTTCGGACGATCAAAATGCAAAATTGCGTTTATTACTTGATGATAAAGAAGTAGAGAGTGAAGTTACTCGTTACAAGAGATTAGATGTTTATAAAGCATTCTTAGGTGATTATGCAGGACTTGTAGACATTGATACTTTAGGTTGGAAATTAGAACTTGAGTTGGAAGGCTTGTCTATTGGTACACATTTTTATAAAGCTCAATGTGTTGGTGAAAATGGAAATGTACTTGCCGAAACTGTTGTTGAATTTGAAATTGTATAGGAGGACCTATTTTGACGATTTTTAAAGATTTGTATAAATACAGAGAATTATTAAAAACGAATACTAAAAAAGAAATTCGGGGAAAATACAAGGCTAGTGCACTTGGTGTATTGTGGTCTTTTATTAATCCACTTTTACAAGTTCTAGTCTATGCCATTGTATTTCCTTTTATTATGCGTGGTGCTGGAACTGACAATTATGTTGTTTATTTGATTACAGGTATTATTCCATGGACTTTTTTTACAAATGTCATTTCAGGAGGAACACCATGTATAAAACATAATTCTGGGATCATTAAGAAAGTATATTTTCCTAGAGAAATTTTGCCTATTTCTCTATGTTTAAGTGCTCTCATTAATTTTGGTATTTCATGTATTATTATTCTAGCGTTCTGTTTGATTTTTGGGGTAGGACTTTCTGCTCATATTTTGTTAGTTCCAATTGTTGCGCTTGTTCAGACTGTTTTGTCTTTGGGAATTGTTTTTATATTGAGTGCATTAAATGTTTATGTACAAGATATTGAACATATTATTTCGTTTGTATTGCAAATGGGGTTTTATGGAACACCTATTATTTATGATTTGAATAATTATAATTTAGGGAATGCTTCTATGTTAGTTACTTTGATTCAATTGAATCCTCTAACTACAATTGTAAATTCGTATCGAGATTTATTCTTGTATCATACAATGCCAAATTGGCAAAATTTATTTTTTGTATTTGTGTTTGGCTTAATTGTTTTAGTTTTTGGATATTGGGTGTTTAAAAAATTAGAAAAAGGATTTGCAGAAGAATTATAAGGAGTGTTTAT
>CAVBGZ010000017.1:0-27303 GCA_963595075.1 Waltera intestinalis | reverse complement strand
CCTTCAACTTTACGTTCTTGATCTGTATCTTCAATACGAAGTAAAAAATCTCCGCCTTCATGTTTTGCGATTAAAAATTCAAACAATGCCGTTCTTAAATTCCCAATATGCATATAGCCAGTTGGACTCGGCGCAAAACGAGTTCTAGTTTTATTCATATCTCTATCATCCTTTCGCTCCATTAATAATAATACGAAAACGTATTTCTTTCAATGAAGAAGAAAAAAAGAAAAGAAGATTTAATATCTTCTCTTCTTCAAAGTCCATAAAACTAGAACAATTAAGCAAGAACTCATGCCAAGCATAATATATACATTTTTATAAGTGCTTTTTGAAGTCTGTACAATTTGTTTTGTATTTTCAAATTCAAATTCATATCCACTTTCAACTTTTTTATCATCTATATATAAAACATTGTCCTTCACATTTACTTTTATCGTTTGACTATTGATTTTATATCCTGTTGGTGACTTTGTTTCTTTTATATAGAATTCTGGATACTTGCACAATACTTGTATTTTCTTTTTCCCACTTAACGTTTTAATTTTATTCTCACAAGATGCATCGCTATACAATGTAAATTCAACAATATCGTCAATAAGTTCCTTAGATTTCGAATCTTTTTTTAGTATCTCAAATTTTGGGAAAGGAATATGCTTTGGTAATATCTTTATATCATAAGATAATTCATCCTCATCCCATTGTGGAATAGAAACTAAAGTAGATGAAATCATTTCATAATCATGAATATCAATAGGATATACATAATATATGCCTAATTCCAAGTTATCTATTTTCGCAACACCTTCTTTATCCGTAATAAATGTATCACTTGAAACTAAGTTTAAATCTTCTAACTTTTTTAAAATATCTTCATACTCCGTTGTATTTAATTCCACATTAAAATCTATATCTAAAGATTCAAATTCATCACATAAGACATATTTTCCATCAACTATGGATGCAATTTTATGAATACCAAACTCAACATTCTCTTTTGATAACTCATCCACTGAATCTTGCAGCTCAATCGTAATTGAACCCACATCTTGAGCATGTATTGGCCTGCAAACACCACAAATACATACCAATAACGTGAACATGATCTTTAAAATTTTATTCAAATTATCCCTTCTTTCTAAATATGACGATGAATGCAAGTACGAGTGGAATCATCAAAAATAACAGTTCACGTAACGAATATGAAAAACGTGTATTTTTTGTGTTTTTACCATTATCACTAACTCTTCTAGCTTGGACAACCAAACGTTTTGTATTTATCCCATATGGAGTACATGTGATTAAACTCAATAAATCTTCATTTTTTTGTATTTTTATATCAAAAATCTGTTCTGGATCAATGACATATGACTTTTGTACTTCATACACTAACTTCTTATCACAGACATGAATATAGATTACGTCTCCCTCTTTTAATTCATCAATACGAGTAAACAATTTTGAATTTGGCAGCCCTCTATGTGCTGTTAATAAACAATGTGTATTCTTCCCTCCTACTGGCAAGCTTGAAAACGAAAAGTGACCGACACCATTATTTAATATGTCATCATCAGTGCCATGATAAATGGGAATATTTAATGAAATTACTGGAATTTCAATACTTGCCATAACGTGAGTAGAAGAATAATTTAACATTCGATTATAGTCACTAGAGATGTGTTTCTCATATAAATTTTCATTATATGTCCTTGCATCTTGATAAATTTGATAAAGCTGATCTTTGCCTATCTTTTTTTCATCATTTTGATATGTTGAAATTAAGGAGGTATGGACACTTGTACTTATTAAATTAAGCACAAGTGGAGATAGGCAAAGAATTAGCCCAAAAATGAATAGTGCTTTATTAATTTTGTTTTTTCTTTGAGGCAACATAAATCATAAGGCTACTACCCACAACCACCATTGCTAAACTTACAACAGAACCAGTAATAGGAAGTTTAGATTGGGTTTGGTTGGTTACCTTTAATTGAAAAGAACCATTTTCTACATTTGTATCTAAACTCTTTTCAAAGCTTGTCACATTTAATGACAATAAGGCATCTTGATTCATCACAAGATTATTTCGATCTTCAATAAATGTTGGTGTGATTTCAAGTTCAATCGCATCTTTCAATAAACGATATCCTTTTGGAGCTTGAATTTCTTTTAAATAGTATTTTCCTTGATCTAAACCATAAATTTTAAAGGCTCCTGAATCATTCGATACAATAGATTGCGAGCTTGATGATTGGCAAACGACATAATCTGTTCCACTTTTTTGTACATACACTTCATCTTTACAAGTTTCATCACGATAGAGTTTAAACGTAGCTCCTTCAAGTTTTGTTTCTTTTTCATTGACCTTTAATCCATCTAAAACATATGTAAAACAAGTAACACTATCCCAAGGCGTTTTTCCTTTAGAATCACTTCTAGGATCGTTTGAATATTCTAAACGAACTTTATTTTGGAAACCCTTTTTACTCATATTTACTTTAGAATTTTCATTTAAAGAAGCATTGTAAGTTACCATAATCTTTTGTCCTGCCTCAACATTTTGAACCTGCTTTAAATCATCAATTACTAATTTAAATCCAGAATCCGTTTTCATATAGGTATATTGACTAGAGTCCAATGTTACCTTTCCAATTTGTATTTCAATTGAATTTTCATTTATTGTTAATGCGGAATCCATTTCATCCTCAAAACAAAAGTAATATTTTGAGTAGCCTGACATATCTGGTACAGATGTTTCATACTTATATGGTATACTTTGTCCAATTTCATAGTCTCCAATATCATTCCAACCAACATTTTGATCATCTTCATGAATTTTTTTCAAAATAGACGGATAGTCTGATTTTATTTGAACTTTTGCGTCTGGATTAACAGTGGTGACCATTAATAAAGAACTTGCACTATGTGTATCTTGTACATTCGTAATTTCATCCACCATATAGTATCCATATTTTAGATTGGAAATTTTCACATTTCCACTGCTTAAAACATTATCAACATAGATCGTGTCGGCATCAAATGTGGTAACCACCTTTTGTAATTCTTGCATTAATTTTCGATATGCACTTTGATTTGAATCATTTTCAACATTCATTAAGTAATCTACAATCTCATCCTCCGTCATATCTTTTCCTGTTTTCGTTTTAAACATATTTTGAATCGCACTCTTATATTTAGAATTTAATGTGTAATGAATGGATTCGCTTCCATTTTCGACATCGAAAATCCGATATAAGCGAAACGATTTTCCTACTAAACTTTGGTTTTCGTTTGCCTGTAATTCAATTGTTGCTGACCCTTCATTAAAATTAATAATTCCATTTGTAGTATGATACATAGTATCTGACCCATAAATCGGACTTGTGCTTAAAGCAAGCATCATCAATCCGGTATAAATTAATTTTTGTTTATTTTTCATTTAATTTTCTCCCAAAACAAATACAGCCCAATCCCAATGCGATTAAAATCAAATGCATTGATGATCCTGTATGTGGTAATTTCGTTGTTTTTTTATTTGTACACTCATAAGTAATTGTAAAATCATCTATTTTATCAGTGTATTTTACTTGATCTATATATACATCATATTGTCCAGAAACTGGAATCATATCCGTATATATTTCATGAACTGTTTCATCTAGTTCATATCCTTTTGGTGCTTTGATTTCTTTAAAATAATAATGTTTTGCATTTTCTAAATTTTTAAATTCAATAATTCCATTATTACTTATATTTTCTTCAATTAAATTTTTACATTCTTGATCCGAATACAAGCCAAATTTTGCACCATCTAATAAAGTGGACGAAGTACTCTTCTTTACAATTTTAAGGCAATAAGGTTGAACGTCATTCTCAATTACTTTTAAGTTATCATCCATCACAATACTTCCATCTTGTTTTACTTCAAATTCATATACTTTATCACTATAAACATATCCAGATACTGTTTTTAATTCTTGAATCTTGTGTTTGCCCACTTGAATACCTGTTAATGTAAATTCTCCATTTGAATTTGAACGCATTTTTTTAACAACTCCATCTGGACTTGTATGTGAAAACATGACTCCAGATAATGGAATATCTGTTCCGGTTTGAACTTTCTTTAACTTTAAACGAATCACATCATTGGCTACGCTAAACGTTTTAAAAGCATAAAAGTGTTCCGTATTTAAACTTGTTGTCAACTTTTGTAAAAAGACAGTATTATTTAATGTATAGCCTGAACAAGGTTTGACTTCTTGTGCAGTCACGGTTCCTAAAGGAAATACAACCTTTCCATCCTTGTCATAATAAAAATCATCTCCACTCACTTTATGATCTGAATCGAAATAAATTTTTCCATTTACATCTGTCTTCATGATCCATTGCTTTAGCGGTTTAAGTTGATTTTCAATTTTATCATAGTAGCCATCATAATATTTAAAAACGAATTCTGCATTCTCAAATGTACCTTGTCCTTGTGCTTTTTCACCTGTTTCACTATCTGTTTTCATTAAAACTAAATCTAAATTGTTTGTTTTTGGAATATCTGTAACATTGATTGTTTGACATGAATCTTCTTTGACATCTATCTTATAAACCGTTTCATCTTTCACATAACTATTACTTACATTTGTTTCTTTAACATAGTATGTTTTAACTTTTAGATTTTCAATTGTGTTGGATTCACCGTTTTCATCAAGAACAAAAGTATCAATATAGCTAGTACAAGACTCATCATCGAATAATCCATATTTTGTACCTTCCAATGAATATAACTGATTATTAGAACTTATATTTGGTAATGAGCTTGATTTTTTTAATTTTAAACTTCCTTTTGGCTCATAAGCTCCATAGACGAGTTTTTGTTTATTGGCAACAACGCCTTGCCAATTTATAGCGGTTCCATCTACATCAACCATATACGCAACATAATTTTTTGGTAATGATTTAGACATAATTTCATTCCATAAATTTCCAACAACATTGTTCCAATGATACCCATTATTATTCGCCTTAGAAATACATGTTCCAGAGTACGCATTTGATACAAGCTCATCCGTCAAAACAATGGCACCACTCTGGCCATATCGAGATGTAAGAATATCACCAGGACCACCATAAGAATAATAGAGTGCTTTAATCAAAGAATCATTGTCAACTTGGTATGGAGCTGAAGTAGAATCTCCGATTGCTGGACTTGACATCAAACCTTGTGCACAAAAAGCAAGATTATTATTTGATAATCTCCACAAACCATTCGTGATATAACCTCCATTGGCATTATCAAACCTATGGACCGAATGATCAATGACAGAATAGGCAGATCGATTCATCATGTAATTTTCCTCATTTGTTAAATGAGCACTATATCGATCTAAAATCACTAATCCATCATTCATTAAATAGGTGTCTGAGTATTCGTAGTAAAAATCTTCGGTTAAAAAATAATTCTCATCAACAAAATCAAGAAGATTATTTTTTATGGCTTTTTCTTTACGAACTTGAACAAAATCATCGTTATTTAAATTTCCTTTATCATATTCATGTAACATATTCATTTCATAGTCCGACAACATATTGGTATCTTCTACAGCATCGACATGAAATAAAGAACCAATCAAAATAACGCTCAAACAAATTAATAATCCGATTTTCTTTTTCAAAAAATATCACCTCCAAATAATTTAACATCCACACTTATATTGTGCTGATTTTATGTGAAAAAATCCCAAAAAAAAGGACGATTTTTCAAATCGTGCCTATTTAATGTAAATCGCATTATTTTGTTCAGATTAGATGAAATAGCCTTGAAAACACTATTTATTTATTGTATTATATTATAGCACATTGGGGTATAGCCAAGCGGTAAGGCATCAGACTCTGAATCTGACATTTCCTTGGTTCGAATCCAAGTACCCCAGCCAATAAAGATAAAATAGAGCGAAAGCTCTTTTTTTTATTTTTAAGCATAATAAAAAAGAACGCCATTTGGCGTTCTTTTATCTATCTATTAAAGAAGAAATTAGGAATTTGATCATCTTCCTTAGTGTTATCTTCAACACTCGTTACAACTCCAGGATTTACAGGAGTTTGAATTTTTGGTTCTGTAAATAATGAATTATTCGTTACTTGTTTAACCACAGCTTCTGGACGTCTTTTACGTTGTTTTTCTTTAGGTTCTTCAAACCCAGTTGCGATAACTGTAACAATAATTGCATCACCCAACTGTTCATTAATCGCAATACCGAAAATGCAATCAACATCTCCACCAGCTGCATCTTGAATAACTGCAACAGCATTTTGAGCATCAAATAAACTTACTTTATCTCCACCTGTAATATTTACAATCGCAGATTTTGCCCCAGAAATTTGAGCTTCCAATAATGGAGATTGAATAGCTTTTTCTGCAGCAGAAATAGCTTTATCTTCTCCTTCAGCCATACCAATACCAATTAAAGCACGACCTTGATTTTGCATAACGCTACGAACATCGGCAAAGTCTAAGTTTACTAAAGCAGGAACAGCAATCAAATCAGAGATTGTTTGTACACCTTGACGTAATACATTATCAGCAGCTTGGAATGCTTCTTCAATTGGTTTACGTCCAATAACATCTAACAAGTTATCATTAGAAACAATAATTAATGAATCAACATATTTCTTTAATTCATCAATACCTTCTTTTGCGTTATTCGCACGTCTTTTTCCTTCAAAAGTAAATGGTCGAGTAACAACCGCAACTGTTAAAGCACCTTCTTCTTTTGAGATTTTTGCGATTAATGGAGCTGCACCTGTACCAGTTCCTCCCCCCATACCAGCAGTAATAAATACCATATCACTACCTTTGATAGATTCGCGAATTTCACTTTCACTTTCTTCAGCAGCTTTACGTCCATATTCTGGATTTCCGCCTGCACCTAATCCTTTTGTTGTTTCTTTTCCTAAAACAATCTTGTTATCACAAGGTGAATTTTTCATTACCTGAACATCTGTATTACAGATATAAAAATCTACACCTTTTACACCATCAGCTACCATTCGGTTAACAGCGTTGGATCCACCTCCACCAACACCAAATACTTTAATGTTTGCTACTTGATTAAATTCAGTCATTTTTCTATTTTCCTCTCTTTTTTAATCCTCAGTTAAAATTGCATTTTTAAGCTTTTTGGTAAAGCCACCCTCACCATTCATCGCTTTTTGATTTATTGAATCAATACTTGCCTCCAATTCATTATTGTTAGCACTGATACGATTATCATGATGAATACGATTGATATCTTGCCATGCATAAGCCATACCTAAGCCACAAACAAATGAACCATCACGAGCCCCAATTGCTTGCTCTTGATAAATCATCGCATTCGCATTAAATGATTTATCCAAATCTTTCAATACAGGAATATTGCTTCCTTTTCCTGTAATCACATATCTTGACTTACCTTGACGTATAATTGGTAGGCATGCATCATTCACCATTGAAATCCATTGGCGAATCTTAGGTAAGCATGATTTTGCAAGCTCACTTGCTGTAATCTCAATACGCATATCTTCTCTTTGCTCAATATAAATAATCACATCAGAGTTTTCATCTTCTTGTCCAGAGAAAATATTTTGTAAAAGACGATAGCTTACTTCATCCGTTAAATTATATTTCTTTTGAATATCTTCTATAAACCATAAATAACCATAATCTAACGTTGTACATGTCATCAATAGTCCAGAACTAAATAAAGCCAAAGTAGAATGATTGCTTTCCAAATCAATTTGAATCGTCGTTCTCTCATTACTTTGTGCAAGAACAGCTGTTTCCTGTCCTAACGCAAAAGAATCCAAACATAAATCTAGAATTTCAAGATTTGCCTGTTCAACACAACGAGCATAAGAATAAATTGTCTCTTTATCTGCATATAATAAATCTACATCCATAATAAATTCTTCACACTCAGCATTGATTGGAAGCTTCGTTGTAGTTTCTCCATTTACCTCATAAGTTACACGATTCGCATTTACAAATTCTACATCTTCATTCAATCTCTTTTGAATCGCATTTTTATACCCTTGTTGAATATGGAACAAACGAATATTCTTTGTACCATCTTCAATTTGAACACGCACTTTTTGCGAACTACGCATTACATTCACACTAGGAACTGCTAATAAGACACGCTCAATACGATATCCCAACGCAGCCTGTGCATTAGTTATAGCTTGACGAATGGCTGTAACAATAGCACTTTCATCGACAATCTTTTGTTTTTTATCTACACCAGAACAAGCAACTTTTTCAGTTCTAAGCACATTATAACGTGCTTCGAAAATTTCAAGAACAATAAGTCTTATTTCTTGATCTGCAATTTCGATAGCCGCATACACTCTTTTCTTACTCATTCGACATCTCCTTTTACATACTACTAGATAATAATACCATACTCTTTTAAAAAAAAGAACACAAAACGTGTTCTCTTTATTCCAATTGGACTTCTATATTTGTATCTGTATTAATGGATTTCCCTTCTTCAATATTTTGACTTGTTACTTTTCCATAACCACTAGTCTGAATACTAATACCCGTAAGTTGCCAGAAAACACTCAAATCTTTTCGTGTCCAACCCGTCATATTTGGCATTTTTATATCTGCACCATCCGTCAACACAAAAACACGATCATTCGAATTTATTGTTGAAGAAGCATTTGGATATTGTGAAATTACATTTGAACCATCCCCAATGACTTCAAAATGAACTTTCTTACCATCCATCGCTTCGTAAGCATAATCAATTGAATGATTCACTAAACTAGGCATATCATACGTTTCATACTTTTCATACGTCTCATCTTCTGTATTTGAATCTGTAGTACTCACTCCAGCAACTTGTAAAGCCTGCTTCATAATCGTTTTAAAAGGCTCAGCAGAATATCCAGTAATATTGGCAGATACCAATCCATAATAAACCATGACTTTTGGATTATTACTAGGCGCTGCACTCATAACACTAGAAGTATAGTAAGTACTATCATATTGCCCTGTATCTTGATTGTAGATCTGACCTGTACCTGTCTTCATCAGTAAATCTACATCATCCATTTTAAATCTTGCACCACTCGCCCCATCATCCGTAACATGAGACATTAATTCTTGAACTTCCTTTGCGGTAGATTCACTAATCGGTGTTCCAACAGCTTTCTTCTTATATTTCTTTATTACTTCACCCGTATCCGAATCTAATATCGAATCCACAACATAAGGTCGAACCATTGTTCCATTATTAAAAATAGCCGTATAAGCCTGACACAGTTGTAACATTGTTATCGAGCTTGCTTGACCAAATCCAGTCGATAAATAATCTTGAGGCATGCCTATGTTTTTAACACCCAAAGCCTGATCTACATAAGGTGTATCAACTTTTTGAAAAAAGCCAAATTTATCAAGATATTTACTATATTGATTATAGTTAACATAATTAGCCAATAACTCACATATCGCAACATTACTTGAATATGCGAGTCCTAAATCAAATGTAATTGTTCCAAAATTTTCATTTAATGCATCCGAAATATAAGGATAAGGAGTACTTGAGCCGTTGGCAATACGCGTAATCTTTTTAGTCGTTTCATCATAGTTATACCAGAACTGATAAGAAGTATATGTCTTATTATATGGATACACTCCAGTATCGATTGCAGTCGCATAAGTAAAAGGTTTCATAACAGAACCTGGCTCATACGTACTTGCTGATACCAAATCCTGATACATAGGAATTTCCTTATGTTCATTTTGATCAAAACTAGGATAACTCGACCAAGCCAAAATTTTACCCGTATCTACCTCCATCACGACACACCACGCAGATTTCGCATTATTCGCATTCATCGTAATCTGAAGTTGTTCTTCAACCGTTTCTTGAAGCGAAGAATCAATCGTTAATACAACATCATTTCCATCTTTAGCTTCCTGTATAACAGTGGTAGTACCCGGTAATTTAGATCCATCAACTGTCTGTTGATATTGAACCTCACCATCTGTTCCCTTTAATAACTCATTCATTGAAAGTTCAAGTCCTAGTTTTCCTTCTACAGATTGTGCATCCTCATCATATGTCGCAAAACCAATTAAATTCGATGAAAAAGGAGTTGTTGGATAGTAGCGTGAAACTGCATCGATGAATCCGATACCTGGAATTTTTAATTTTTTAATTTTTTTCATCGTATCTTTTGACAAACGTTTAGTACCAGAACCTAACTCTGTTTGAGATTTTCCCGATTTTTTAGCTTGCTTAATAATCTTTTTTATTGTTTTTTCACTAATTGTATCTCCTAAAACACTTTTTAATTTTTTTACGGTTGAGTGCACATTTTTTACATAATTTGGATTTCCATTGGAATCAATCAAACTATCATCTAAATAAGCGACGATCGTATACGCTTTACGATCTTGTGCAATCACTTCATGATTTGAATCATAAATGGTTCCACGTTTTGCGGTTGTTTTACTCGTTACAATACTTGAAGCAATGCGTGAATCCAAAACATTGTGTCCTGACCAGATATGTGTTTTTGTGACCATAGTGAAAAGAACATTAGCAATTACTAATGTTCCAATAAGCGTCATTCTTCTAATCATTCGAAACAGTTCTTTATTGCTGTTTTTTACAGACACACTTCATCACCCATTCTAGTCATTAATTACATATATATTATTTTGATTATCTGACACAGAATTGTCAAGCATCGTCATAAGACGACTTTTTTCCTGTAATGAATCCACTTCGTTTTGAAGTTCTTCTACCGACTGTTCCTTTTTTGAAATTTCATTATCTAAAGTTGATTCTTGAACGGATAATTGTAAATTTAATGAACTTACAACCGTTTTCGATAAGAAATAAAAAGCACAAGAAACGAAACATAAAGCGACCAATAAAAATCTTGTTAATCTAAAATTATTATTCTTTTTTACTTTTTTTGATCCCCTCATCATTTTATCCCTTCTTTTCAATTCCTCTAAGTTTGGCACTATGTGCCCTATTATTATTTTCTAATTCAATACTACTTGCTAATACCGGTTTACGATTTACTAATTGATATACTAATTCTTCTTCCCCAAGTTGTGGCAATCGCTTATTTACTTTCTTGGCAACTGCCACATTTTTAAATATGTCTTTAACTAAGCGATCCTCTAAAGAATGAAATGTTATAACTGCCATTCTTCCATGAGGTGCTAAAATCTCAAGACCATCTTTTAATGCAACTTCTAATTGTTCTAATTCATGATTGACTTCAATTCGTATGGCTTGAAATGTTTGTTTTGCGGGATGCCCCTTTTTTCTTAACACTGCATTAGGTAATGCAGATTTTATGACATCCACCAATTCAAACGTTGTTTCTATCGGTCTATTGTCAACGATTTTATGAGCAATTTTAACCGCAAATGGTTCTTCTCCATACACTTTTAAAATACGAATCAAATCTTCAACATCGTATTCATTCACAACCTTGTAAGCATCTAGTGATTGTGTTTGATCCATACGCATATCTAACCTTGCATCCATCCGATAACTAAAGCCCCTATCTTTGTCATCGAATTGTGGACTGGAAACTCCCAAATCCATTAAGATGCCATCCACCTGATAGATTCCCCGTTTGTTTAATTCTTTTTTCAAATTTTCAAACGGAGAATGTATACAAGTGAAATTATCCCCAATAGCTTCTAATCTTGCTTTACTTTCATCTATCGCATTTTGATCACAATCAAACGCATATAAATGCCCCTTTGTACATCTTTTTAGAATTTCACTACTATGGCCCCCTCTGCCAAGTGTGCAATCCACATAAATTCCATCCTCTTTTATATGTAGCATGTCAATGGTTTCATTCAATAGTACACTAATATGTTCCATATTATTTACCCCATCAATTCAGATAAATGTTCGGCAGCATCTTCAAATGAAGCACTTTCTTCATCTTCCAATTTTTCCCAACGTTCTTTTGACCAAATTTCTAAATGGTTTGCCATTCCAA
This sequence comes from Waltera intestinalis, assembly GCA_963595075.1. Classification (GTDB taxonomy): domain Bacteria; phylum Bacillota_I; class Bacilli_A; order Erysipelotrichales; family Erysipelotrichaceae; genus Holdemanella. Next base: position 15,285 of record CAVBGZ010000017.1, on the reverse strand, counting down.
TAATTAAGCATTCTTTTTCAAGACCAGCCAAAGAGATTAAAGAAGACGGAATTAAAATTCTTCCCTGACTGTCCATTTCACATTCAGCTGCTTTGGATAACATCATACGCTGATACATACGTGCATCTCTGTTAGTAGATGGTAAAGATGACAATTTTTTATAAACTTCTTCCCATTGTTCAGTCGTATATACATACAAACAGCCATCTAAACCTCGGTTAACGACAACATGCTCACCTAATTCTTCGCGAAATTTTGCAGGCATAATCAATCGCCCCTTACGATCAATATTATGTGCATATTCACCCATGAACATGTGCCTTCACCCCCACTCTATGACACTTTCTGCTACTTTGTACCACCATTCTACATCTTTTGGCACAAAATAGCTACAATTTTTACAAAAAAATTAGCTTATCACCGCTTACAAGCTAATTTTGATTTACTTTAAATTGAACTTTGGTATAATGCACTCGACACAAAAGGGAGAAAAATATGAATTTTATTTTGTTTTTATTGGGATTATGTCCCATTTTATGGTTAATATTTGCGTTATCTGTATTAAATTGGCCAACATTTAAGGCAGCATTCGGTTCTTTGATTCTTTCATTCATTTTATCCATTGCCATCTGGCAACAAAGTACGTTTGATACAATCACAGCTGGAATCGAAGGCTTTTTAATGGCATTATGGCCTATTGTGATTGTCATTATCGCAGCCGTATTTACATACAACCTATCTTTACGAACAAGAGGTATGGAAATCATTAAACAAATGATTACGAATGTATCGAGTGATAAACGTATCCTTGTATTATTAATTGCCTGGTGTTTTGGTGGTTTTATGGAAGGAATGGCAGGATTCGGTACAGCTATCGCAATTCCAGCAAGTATGCTTGCAGGTCTAGGCTTTAACCCATTATTTTCTTGTCTTGTTTGTTTAATCGCAAACGGTGTACCAACGCCATTTGGTTCAATTGGAATTCCCACAGTCACTCTTGCAGGACTTGTCGGTTTAGAAAATGCACAACTTGCCTTTATTCAAACAGTACAACTAGCACCATTTATGTTGTTATGTCCGTTTTTAATCGTAATGGCTACAGGTCATGGCTTTAAAGCTTTAAAAGGAGTTACTTTTGTTACATTATTATCAGGTCTTAGTTTTTTGATTCCTCAATTAATTATTAGTTATTTTGTAGGTGCTGAACTTGCTGTTGTAGTTGGAAGTGTATGCTCTCTATTATGTACTGTATTATTAGGATCAAAAGTAAAAGAGAATCCTGAATATAAAATGGAAATCAAAGAACATGAACCCATTACTTTGCAGGTAGCGCTAAAAGCTTGGTCTCCATTTATCTTTATTTTTATCTTCTTATTATCTACTTCTAAATTGGTGACTCCAATCAATTCTTTCTTATCTCAATTTTCTACTACAATCACAGTTTATTCAGGAAAAAATCCAAACTCATTAACATTTAGTTGGATCAATACTCCTGGTGTATGGATCTTTTTATCCGCAATTCTAGGCGGAATGATCCAAAAAGCAACTTTTAGAGACTTTAAAGTTGTTTTCTTAGCAACCCTTAAACAAATGAGTGAAACAATTATCACCATGTTATGTGTTCTTGGATGCGCGAAAATCATGGGATATGCAGGCATGATTGCTTCTATTTCAACATTCGCAATCGCTATCACAAAAAGCTTTTATCCATTCTTCGCACCATGGATTGGATGTCTTGGAACCTTTGTAACCGGATCAGGAACAAGTTCTGGAGTTTTATTTGGCGCTGTTCAACAAAATGCCGCAGAAACATTAAACGCCAACCCTTATTGGATTGTTGCTCTAAATTCATTAGGGGTAGCTGCAGGAAAAATGTTATCGCCTCAATCTATCGCCATCGCATTAAGCAGTGTAGATGGAAAAGGTCAAGATTCAAAATTATTATCCATGATTTTACCTTATGGACTCGGATTTATAATCGTAATGAGTTTTATTGCTTATTTTGGCAACATGCTCTTCTAAATAAAAAAAGATAGCCTAAGCTATCTTCCAATCTGAATGGCCTGAATGGCAACGCATCCTGGACCTCCTTGTGTAATAAATGAAGGAGATAATGGGTATATGATGACTTTCGCATTTTCGAAAGTCATTTTTATTTGTTTTTCAAAACGTAAAGCCAACGCTTCATTAAACGCATGAGAGATATAAAATGTGTAATTTGAATTTGCACCACTTTTTATCAAATCCGCAATAATAACATCGATTACTTTTTTATGAGTACGACCAACAGATAATTTATCCAATCCACATCCATCTTTGCCCTTTTTTAAAATCGGAATCAATTTCAAAGCTCCACCTAACGTAGCTGCAACACCACGAATTCTTCCTCCACGAACTAAAAATTGAAAATCAACTGGAACCAAATAAGAAACTTCATTTAACCGACTTTTAACTATCATTCTTACGATTTCTTTTGCACTCAATCCATTTTTTGCCATTTCTAAAGCTGTATCAACTATCAGTCTATGCGGTCCACATAATGTCATTGAATCAATCACATGAACATTTTCACTATAATCACAACTTTCTTTCGCCATTAAAGCCGTATCATACGTACCACTTAAACCCGATGCCATTGTGATATCGATCACTTCCCCATCTTTCGCAAATGCATTATACAATTCAATCTTTTCACCCAAAGAAGGTTGAGATGTTCTTGGTATTTCATGATTTTCAATACGCTTCAATAATTGAGTACTTGTAATATCTTCAAAATCTCGGTACGAACTATTCCCAATCGTAATATTCAAAGGAACAATATGAACTCCTTTTTCTTTGCCTCCTGAAACAGAATATAAAGTAGATGAATCTGAAATTATCGTAACCATAAAATACCTTCTTTCTGTTCTAAGAATAATTTATCTTGTATCATTTGTCAATACATCTAGTATTATTTTCTAGATTGTTTATATTTAAATATCATGTTATAGTATACACATGAATAAATTTAATTTTCCAAGATGGGATCAACTTCCAGAAATCGACTTATATATGGATCAAGTCATAACATACATACAAGAAAAGCTAAAGTGTACTTATTTTTTTGACGATAAATTTATCACAAATTCAATGGTCAATAATTACGTAAAGACAGGTATTGTAAAGCCTCCTGTAAAAAAGCATTACACAAAAACCCATGTCGCTTATTTTTTGATTATAACCATACTAAAGCGTTGTTATTCCATGCAACAAGTAGAAGCATTAATAAATATTCAAACGCATATGGAAGATAGTTACATCGAACAAGCCTATGATTTATTTATCACTCGTTTTGAAGACTCTTTAAACACAGTTTTTGAAACCAATTTAAATCAAGAAATATTAAACACTAAAAATCCTCAACAAGATTTAATGGACAATGTCATTCAATGTATTGTATATAAGATCCATACTGAATATGCATTAAAAAAAAGCTAGAAAATCTAGCTTTTCTTTTGTCTTATTTTACTTCAACAGTCCATCCATAAGGATCTTCAATTTCTCCCCATTGAATACCTGTTAATGTATCATATAATTTTTGAGTTAATTCACCAGTCTTGAAATCAGAAACTGTAACTTTATCTCCTTTATAGTACAATTCACCAATTGGACTAATAACAGCCGCTGTACCTGTTCCCCAAGCTTCTTGAAGTTTTCCATTATGTCCAGCTTCCATTAATTCATCAACAGCCAAATGTCTTTCTTCAATTTCATATCCCCAATCTTTCAAGATATGTAAAATTGAATCACGAGTTACACCAGGTAAAACTGTACCTTCACAAGGAGCTGTTACGATCTTATTATCAATTTCAAACATAACGTTCATTGAACCAACTTCTTCAATGTATTTACGATGAACGCCATCTAACCATAATACTTGTGAATATCCTAATTCTTCAGCCTTTACTTGAGCAGCTAAACTTCCTGCATAGTTACCACCACACTTAGTAAATCCAGTACCACCTTGTGTAGCACGAACAAATTCATCTTCTACATAAATTTTTACAGGGTTAACACCTTCAGCATAATAAGCACCAACAGGTGAACAAATAATCAAGAATTTATAATGGTTTGCAGCATGAACACCAATAGCAGCTTCAGTAGCAAACATATAAGGACGAATATATAAAGATTCTCCTTCTCCAGTTGGAATCCAATCTTCAGAATATTTAACAATTGTTTTAACAGCATCCACAAATGTTTCCACTGGCATTTCTGGCATACTTAAACGTTTGTTAGAGTTTGCGAAACGTTTTCCGTTCATTTCAGGACGGAACAATTGAACCTTACCTGATTTTGTTTTATAAGCTTTCAAACCTTCAAAAGTTTCTTGCGCATAATGCAAAACCATACTTGCTGGATCAAAAGTTAAAGGTCCATAAGGTACGACTCTTGCATCATGCCATCCTTCACCTGCATCCCAATCCATTTCGAACATATAGTCAGTATAATATTTACCAAAACCTAATGCTCCTTTTGGTTTTTCTTTTAAATTTTTGCTTTCAACAAATTGTACTTCCATCACTAACATCCTCTTTTCTAAGCACGTACAATGATATCACTTTTCAGTGAATCTTACAAGACTGTTTACATTTATTTACATTCATTTTCAAAATATTGAATCAACGATTCAATCATTACACCTGTTGCTACTTCATCTTCATCGCTCGTTCCTGCAATATCTAAATGAATCCATTTTGTCTCAGGTTCAATAAACTCTTCTAGAAAAGCAGCCGCTAAGCTCGCATTTCCACCCATTGTTTTAGAATTGATTAAATCAGCGACTTTACTTGTCTTTAATTGTTCATGAAAATAATCATCGACAGGAAGTCTCCACACTTGTTCTCCACTCGTTTTAGTAGCACCTTCAAATTTATAAAAGAAAGCATTATCATTACTAAATACACCTGTATATGTTTTTCCTAAAGCACGAACACAAGCACCGGTTAAAGTCGCCATATCAAATACCTTTTTAGCGCCTAATTTTTGAACCATTGTCAGCGCATCAGCCAAAACCAATCTTCCTTCCGCATCTGTATTTGTGATTTCAACAGTTTTACCATTTAATGAAGTCAAGACATCTCCATCAACATATCCATTTCCATTAATTTTATTTTCTGTTATAGATAATGCACAGATTACATTTTGTTCTACTTCTAAACTTGCCAATAATTCCATAGTACAAAGCATATTCGCTGCACCACACATATCGTATTTCATACCATGCATCTTATTTTTGATATTATATCCACCTGCATCATATGTAATACCTTTTCCAACCAAAGCCGTATAATCATCCATTTCATTTCCACCATCATATCGAAGAACGACCATATAAGCATCTTTACTTGATCCTTGATTGACACCTAACAAACATCCTGCTCCAATCTCTTCCAAATCTTTATTATCTAAGACTTCAATTTCTAAATCATATTGTTCAGCAATCATCTTTGCTTCTTCAACCAAATGTTCAGGTGTTAAATAATTACTTGGCATATCACTAAGTTCTCTAGCATGATTGATAATCGAAGCCACTTTTTTTCCTTTTTCAAAAGCTTCTTGATTTGAATCACTAGTAAAATCATAATCTTTACAATCTTTGTAGGAATATGAACCATATACCAATCCAAATCCAGCCGCATACGCTGTTTTTTCATTCACATAAACAAGAAAATCTTCACTTGGTACTTTGGCGTAAGCTTTCTTGATATTCTTCTTTCCATCCCCTAAGCCTAAGACAACCACTTTTTCACACTCCAACTTTCCCAATGTATAAATCGGAGTAATGGTTCCATAAGATAAATCAAATGGAACACTTTCAAAATCTTTTAATGTTTCTGGTAACTTTTCTCCTTCAAATAAACCAATTAAAATATTTTTCATACAAACACCCTACTTTCCCATCATTTTTGATTTTTCAAAACAAGCCATCATCGCTTGTATTACACTTTTTCTAAATCCAGTTTCCTCTAAAGATTTAACAGCTTCAATCGTCGTACCTGCCGGTGAACAAACATTATCTTTTAAAACACCTGGATGAAGATGTGTTTCTAATACCATTTTTGCACTTCCAAGCATCGCTTGAGCTGCAAACTTATAAGCTTGATCCCTTTTCATTCCTTGAGCACAGGCTGCATCCGCCATTGCTTCAATCATCATATAAAAGTAAGCTGGACTTGAACCACTGATTGCCGTAACACAATCCATCAAACTTTCCTCTACTTCTTCAACCTTACCAAAAGATGAAATTATTGAATTTAGGCATTCTTTATCATCCTTACTTAGCATGTCATTAAAACAAATAGCGCTCATTGCTTCACCTACCATGGCTGGTGTATTAGGCATGACTTTACAAGCCTTAATATCATATCCAAAGTATTCTTTTAACTTAGATAAAGTAATGCCTGCCGCAATACAAACAAGAATCGTATTTTCTTTTACATCTTTTTTTATTTTTTGAATCGTATCAAAGTAATGTTTTGGTTTAATACTCAAAACAATAATATCCGATTTTTCACAAATTTCTCTTTCATCACATACAATTTTAACCTTATAATCTTCAACCAATTTGTTCATCTTTTCAGGATGATGATCATAAATATAAATATCTTTACAAATACTAGAAACACCCGCAATCATTGCACTTCCCATGTTTCCAGTTCCAATAAATCCTATTGTTCTATTCATAAAAGCCTCCAATTTGTTTAAATTCTAGTATAATATTCTCAAAAAGAAAAGAGGAAGAACATGTATTTAGATTTGTTTACAACCTTTTTTAAAATTGGTTTATTTACCTTTGGCGGTGGTTATTCCATTTTACCGATGCTAGAAAAAGAAGTCGTACAAAATAAGAAATGGGCAACGCAAGAAGAAATCATTGATTATTTTGCGATATCTCAATGCACACCTGGCGCCATCGCCGTAAATGTCGCAACCTTTATTGGTTATAGTAAAAAAGGGATACTTGGTGGAATTATTGCGACATTAGGTGTTGTATTTCCTAGTTTAATCATCATTCTTTTAATCGCAATCGCTTTTGACAAGCTTACTAAATATGCCATTTTCCAACATGCTCTAGCCGGCATTCGCATTGGTGTTTGTGTATTATTATTGAATGCCATCTTTAAACTTTTTAAAACCGGAATCAAAGATTTAACGACTCTATTCTTTTTCATTATGAGCCTTATTTTAGCTTTTATTTTGAAACTTCCAACCATTCTTCTTGTCTGTATATTCGCATGCAGCGGTATTCTAAAAGGCTTATTAGGAGAAAGAAAATGAAATTATATATACGTTTATTCATTGAATTCTTTAAAACCGGACTCTTTGCGGTTGGTGGTGGACTTGCGACCATTCCCTTTTTAAATGAGATGATTAATCACTATCATTGGTTCACAAAAGAAGTTCTTACAAACATGATCGCAATCTCTGAATCCACTCCTGGACCAATGGGCGTAAACATGGCCACCTATGTTGGCTATCAAACTAGCCATTCGATCATAGGAGGTATTATCGCAACCTTAGGCCTTATTCTTCCAAGTATCATGATCATTTGTTTGGTTGCTCGTTTTTTTAATCAATTTAAAGAGAATAAAATCGTACAATATGCTTTTTATGGATTAAGACCATGTGTTGTTGCCCTTATCATTAGTGTTTCTTTTTCAATTTATACTCTTACTTTTTTTAAAGACAAAAGCATATCTCTTCTTAATTTAATCCTGTTCTTTCTAGTCCTTTTATATACAAAAAAATCCCCAAAAACGCATCCAATTTTCATTTTATTAGGATGTACTCTTTTAGGAATTCTATTTCAACTATAATATAGCTTCAATTTCTTCTAAAGAAATCGGACCCACTCTTAGAACACTCACTTTTTCTTTTGTCAAATCCAAAATCGTACTTGCTTGTAAAGCTTTGCAAGTACCTAAAACAATTCCATCGATATTAGGAAGTTGTTCAAAAACATCTTCACTTGTCAACGCTGTCTTTTGACCGGATTGATTGGCGCTTGTGACTAATAAAGGTCGGTTTAATTCATTGATTAAATTTAAAATAAATTTCTCATCCGGAATACGTATCGCAATTGTGGATAATCCATTTGTATATTCTGAAGGAACACTTTCTTTTACAGGTAAAACCAAAGTAAGGGCTCCCGGCAAAAAATGTTCAACAATCTTTTTTGTCCTTTCATCCACCTCAGCTACTTGTTCCATGGTTTCTATGTTTGATACCATCATTGGAATGGGTTTGGTTTCAGGGCGATGTTTTGCGTGTTTTAATTTTTCTAAATCTTTTAAATCTCCATAGATAACACCAACGCCATAAACTGTATCAGTTGGTAATGCGATAATTTCATGATTTTTAAATGCTTGCGCAACTTCATGTATATCTTGACTTGTATATTTTTTCATCCTTTGACACCTCTAGAACATTATACGCCATTTATGTTAAAATGTCGTTTGAGAAAGGAAGTGTTTCCTATTTATGTTTGAAAAGACCATAGCTGCAATCTCTACCGCTTTACAAGATGGAGCCATATCCATCATTCGATTAAGTGGAGATGAAGCCATTGAAATTACGCAAAAAATATTTGATCGAGATATCACAAACGCAAAGAGTCATACCATTCACTATGGCTTTATTGTGGATGAAAATAAAAAGCCAGTTGATGAAGTGCTTATTTCCATTTTTAGAGCGCCAAAAACATATACATGTGAAGATGTTGTTGAAATCAATTGTCATGGTGGTCGATTTATCACCAAGAAAATTTTATCTTTAGTTTTATCCAATGGAGCTACACTCGCTAAACCTGGAGAATTTACACAACGTGCCTTCTATCATGGTCGTATAGATTTATCACAAGCTGAAGCTGTACAAGATATGATTGATGCTTCGAATAACACAGCTGCATCTATGGCCATTCAAGGCATTAAAGGAAGTGTCAAACAATTGCTTCAGCCACTAATCGATGATTTAATGAATATCATTGCTCAAATTGAAGTCAATATTGATTATCCTGAATATGAAGATGTTGAACAATTAACGAAAGAGGATCTATTACCAAAAACAAATGAATGGCTTGATAAAATTGACCATATATTAAATCGTGTTCAAACAGGTCAAATGGTAAAAAAAGGAATTGATACCATAATCATTGGAAAACCTAATGTAGGTAAATCTAGTCTATTAAATGCCCTTTTAGAAGAAGATAAAGCGATTGTCACAGATATTGCCGGTACTACAAGAGATTTGGTTGAAGGAACCATTCAGGTTGGAAATGTACAACTAAATCTAATAGATACAGCAGGTATAAGAGAATCGGATGATAAAATTGAACAAATTGGTATTGAGAAGAGTCAAGAAAAGCTGAAAGAAGCAAAACTTGTCTTATTAGTACTCGATGGTTCTAAACCATTAGATAAAGAAGATAAGGATTTATTAGAACTGACAAAAGATAAAATGCGTTTAGTCATCTATAATAAAGAAGATAAATCCGAAAACAAAGAAAATGATCAAATTTGGATCAGTGCCCAAAATCATGAAATTCAGCCTTTGCTGGATGCTTTAGAAAAAATGTATCAAGAAAACGTTTTAAAGGAAGAACCTCTATTATCAAACGAAAGACAGATTGGTCTATTAAATCAGGCAAAACAAGATATGATCAATGCTCGTGATGCCATGAATGATTTTGTAGAACCCGATTTAATTGAATTAGATATACAAGCGGCACACGATCATTTAAAAGAAATTTTAGGTGAAGTTCATCGTGAAGATCTATTGGATACATTATTCTCAAAATTTTGTTTAGGAAAATGAAAACGGATAAGCAATGCTTATCCATTTTTTTATAAATATCCTAACGTTTTTAAAATCGTTAACCAGAACGTGATTGAGAATGCAGATAATAGTGTTGTAAGCATAACAACACTAGAAGTTAAGTTTCCATCATGTCCCATTGTTTTAGCCATCACAAATCCAGATACAGTTGTACTTGATCCAAGCATAACTAGAATAGCTACCAAATCTTGTTTTTGATAACCTAACATAACGGCAAACGGTAAAAATAGAATACAGAATCCAAACAATTTCATAAACGTACAAAATAAGGTTGGTTTTAATTCGGATTTTGCCTTAGAGAAATCAAAGGTAGCTCCCATCGCCATTAAACCAAGTGGGGTTGCCGTTGAAGAAATATAGTTGATGGTTTTTGTGCATACTTCAGGCATTTTAAAAGGTATTAAGGATACAATTACGCCCGCAACAATTCCTATAATCAAAGGATTCTTTATCACTCCAACAAACGTTTTCTTTAAATCCACTTTTGTTCTTTCCTTTTTAAAAACAGACAAAATAATGACAGATATCACGTTGTATGTAAATACAACACTCATCAACATTAAAGGAGCCATACCCACATCTGGATAGATATTTTGTGTCAATGCGATACCTAATAAGGCCGCGCTGCTTCGATAACAGGCTTGAATAAATTCTCCTTGAATCGATTTATCCTTTAAGAAATAAGAGAGACCAATAGAAATAAGGATAGAAAGTAATGTTGCGACAAAACAATAAACGACAAACTTTGTATCCCATAAATCAACAAAGTCAGCTGTATAAATGTCTTTAAATAGTAAAAGTGGCAAGGATATTTTAAAGACAAAGCTATTCATTTTCGTCGCAAAGTCATCATCCATTATATGTAACTTATTAAAAAAATATCCAATGACCATCAATAAAAATACGGGTATTGTCGCATTTAAACTAAAAATCAAATTTTCCATATTTTTATCCGATTAAACCATACTTTTTATCAACTTGATTCAAAACGATACAACCATCATTTGTTACTAACACTAAATCTTCAACTCGAACTCCCATCTTATTTGGTAAATAGATGCCTGGTTCGATGGAGAAAATCATTCCTGGTTGTACAACATTTGTGTTTGTTGAACTTACATCTCCATATTCATGATCGGTTTGACCAATAAAGTGCCCTAAACGATGTGTAAAATAAGGCCCATATCCCTTTTCTGTAATATAGTCTCTTGCCTTGGCATCTATATCACATAAACGTACACCAGGTTTCACAAAGGCTTCTGCTCTTTCATTGGCTTCACGACAAATATCATGAATCTTCTTAAATTCATCACTTGCTTCTTTACAGAAATAAGTACGTGTCATATCCGAACAATAGCGATCTTTTCTTCCGCCAATATCTAAAACAATGCTGTCGCCCTTTTTTAAAATGGTTTCATCTGGCATATGGTGGGGATCTGCCCCATTTGCACCGAATGAACAGATTGGTGGAAAGGATGTAGATTGACAACCTAATTCTTTATATTGTTCTAAGATAAAAGCTTCCACTTCTTTTTCAGTCATACCTTCTTTAATGAAATCTTTTGTACGTCTCATGACTTCATCATTGATATTAGAGTTTTCTATCATGCAAGATATTTCTTCTTCATCTTTAATGCCTCGTGTATCATCTACATATTTTGATCCTAGCACAAATTTTGTATCTGGACATATCTGCATTAAAGGGACAAGAAAACGTGCTGTCCATTCTTTATCAATTCCTACTGTCTTATTTACATCCAATACGTTTTTAATTAAAGAAATGGAATCATCCGTATCGTTAAACCAGATTTCTTCACATCCCTCTTGCCTAACTGTATATAGATCATTTAAAAACAAAACTTTTTTACCTTCTGTATTGATATAGAGTGCAAATAAGCGTTCACCTGGTTCCACATCAACTCCAGTTAAATACCATATACTACAAGGTTCACTCACAATTAATTGTTCAAGATTATCTTGTTTCATTTTTTCTAATACTGCATCCATTCTTTTTTGATTCATAAAACCCTCCCTAAAAATCCAATGTAAATTCTGTTCCTAATTCTTTTGTACTGTTGACATGAAGCTTAATTTTATGTGTTTTCGCAATTTGAGTGGCAATAGAAAGACCAAGTCCTGCACCACCTTGATATTTTCTTGATTTATCCATACGATAAAAGCGTTCAAAAATGTGAGAAGTTTCTTCTGGTGGAATATAGCTATTTGTATTTCGTATACTGATACGAGGTTTATTTTGATTTTTCGTTAAACAAAAATAAATCTTTCCACCTTTTGGTGTATATTTAATCGCATTATCTAAGAAAATTAAAATCAATTGTTTTAATAAAGCTTCATCTCCATGCACCATTATATTCTCTTCCACATCATCAATCAATTCAATCCCATTTTCAAAGGCAATCGATTCAAAAGGAAGTACGCAATTAAAACAGATGTCGCTTAAAGAACAATCTACCATTTCTACTGTAGCTTTATTGGCGTCATTTTTCGCCAAAAACAACATATTCTCAACAAGTTTTCGCATACGATTTGCTTCCGATTGAATGGAGGTAATCCATTGTTTTTGATCATTTACAGAATCATCGCCATGATTTAATAAAACATCACTATCCGCAAGAATCACGGTTAAAGGAGTTTTTAATTCATGACTCGCATCCGCTACAAATTGTTTCTGTTTTGTCCAAGCTTCTTCAACAGGTTTAAGTGCCCAAGAACTTAACACATAACTTAAAACTAAAAACACAAACAGTACAACAACGCCAATTTCAATACTCGTATAAATCATATTATTAAATGAGTTTTTCATATTCGTAATATCGACAAAGGCAATGGCATATCCTTCATCAATGGTTGTTGAATCATCTACTTGATAGTTGTAGATAGCCTTTTTCTTATAGGCAAAGCCCATATCTTCTAAAAAGCCTTTATCTTCTTTATCTTCAACTAATTCAACTAATTTTTTGGCGTCATTGGCATAAATGTTCCATACACTTCGATTTGTGACTAAGTAAGAATAATCTGAATCTGTATATAAAACAAAGGAATTGGTATTAAAGTCACGATTATTATCTTGATTTAAATCAAAGAAAAAATTATCATTTCCATTTTTTAAAGCCATATATAAGCTTTTATTGATTTGTTCCATATTACTCTTATAGTTTCCGTAGCAGACAACGCCAAAGACTCCAAGTAACAAAACACATACAAAGCTCATCAAGATTAAAATAAATTTCTTTTGCAGTTCTTTAATCATTATTTTCTTCTAACCTATAACCGACTTTTCGAATCACTTTAATACCAACTTTGCTTTTTAAAAATGTTAATTTTTTTCTTAAAAAAGAAATGTAAACTTCTACGTTATTATCCATCGCATCGCTTTCACTTCCCCAAATGGAAACAATTAAATCTTCTTTTGATGTAATGAGTTCTGGATGTGAAATGAGGTGTTTCATGATTTCAAATTCTTTATAGCCCAAATGAATATGTTTTGTGCCACAATATAATTCACACGCATCCAATTGAAGGGACAAATCGCCGTATTTTGCCTCATGGACAATGACTTCCCCTTTTCTTCTTGTAAGTGCATTGACTCTTGCGACAAGTTCAATACCGGAAAATGGTTTTGTCATATAATCATCGGCGCCAACATTCAATCCTTTTACCTTATCAGGAATTTCATCCAATGCCGACAACATGAGTGTAGGCGTTTCAATTTTATTTTCACGCATCTTTTTCACGATTTCAAATCCATTTAAGCCTGGAAGCATCACATCTAAAATCGCCATATCATAATATCCACTTAAAGCTAGATCCAATCCATCTTCTCCATCATAGGCTAGTGTCACTTGCCATTTTTGTTCTTCCAAAATTTGTTTAATAGCTTGCGCAATATTTTTTTCATCATCAACTACAAGTATATTCATAATTTCACACCCTTCTTTTTCTTTGATTCTATTATACAAAACTTTAAATAATCTTAAAAAGAAAAAAGATGCCTAAGCATCTTTTAGCTGAAATAATAACCTTTATAATCGTAATAATAAATTCGATAAATAAAGCGATCATTTTTCTTAATACTGAATTGTTCTTCTAAATTGCCATCCATATCATAGATTGATAATAATCCAGCAATTCCTGAATCAACGACAATGTGATTTCCTAGATTTTGTACACTAGATACATAGGCTGAGAAAGGTACTTCAAACGATTTTACAAGTGTATATGTGTTTGTATTTTCATCTACTAGATATTGGTAATAATAAGATGTTTTTCCTTCTGTAATTGAAGTTTGAATTCCTTCATTAACTGTCCAATCATAATCTGTTCTAGTTTTTGAGAATCCAAAGTTATTATCAAACATGTATAGATAATATTGTCCTTCTTCAAGGCTTGAATCTTCCATATAAGTCACTGTATGTTGTCCACCACTTGTTAAGAAATCACCATCTTTATTTAATAGATAAGAAGTAAATTCTGTACCTTGCCAGAAATCTTCATTCCCGATGATATAAGCGAGTGTTGGATTTGTCGTTAAATTATTAATTTTAATAATTGAACTTGTTTCTCTTGAGCTTAAAATGGCGCTGTCATCTTCAAGATATTGAAGTGTATTAATATGTAGCCAATCCCATTTTGATCCTTCTTTATGTTCTGTAGTTTGTTTATAAGAACCAAAGATATCGTCTAGATCTAATACAAGTGAAACTTCTTCAGTATTTACATCGACTTTAATGATACAGTCTTCTACACTATCTTTATTTTTATCTGTTGCGAGTAATAATAGATTTCCATCATTGTCAAATTGATAGTCATGATGAATGATATAATCCCCTAATTCATAGACGTGTGTGACTTGTCCTAAATTATTCATCGCAACCATCTTACCTGTTGATACAGACATGTATAAAGTTTGATTTTCAATAATCATACGGTGACTACGATAACCAATGATTGGAATTTCACATCGTAAGATTCCGTTTGTGTCATACATATAGACAAAGTCTGCTGTATCATCATCATTTCCCATGAGTGTATAAAGTCCATTTCCTAAATCCACTTTTGATCCTGATGTTCTTGTTAGTTGTACATCTTCATCTCCTAAAAGTGATCCCATTTCATACGTAAATGTACTTGTTTCTGTGGTTCCATCTTTATAGGTTGCACTTAAAGAAATTGTATTTGTACAATTTGGAAGTAAACCAATCAATTGGAATTCATGTTCTTTTTGATACTTCTTAGCTTGATAAGCTGTATTTGTATAATCTGCATATCCAGAAGCACTGACTGTATATGTGATTTTTGCAGCTTTATCAGTTGTAAAGTAAATATACATGGATTGTGTATTTGTGCTAAATGGATTGTATTTATAGAATACATTATGTAACGTATAGG
>CAVBGZ010000016.1:0-28194 GCA_963595075.1 Waltera intestinalis | reverse complement strand
TAAACTTAAAAGCCATTGAAATCATTTCAAGAAGCTTAAGAGCTGCATGTGAAAATGACCCTAAAGGACGTGAAGATATGGCTTTAGGTCAATATATGACAGGTATGGCATTCTCTAACGTTGGATTAGGTGTTGATCATGGTATGGCCCATCCATTAAGTGCTTTCTACGGAATTCCTCATGGAGTTGCTTGTGCTACATTGCTTCCATACGTAATGGAATTCAATAAAGATTACACTGGAGAAAAATTCAAAGAAATCGCTCGTGTTATGGGTGTTGAAGGTGTTGATTCAATGTCTCAAGAAGAATATCGTCAAGCCGCTATTGATGCCGTAATTCAATTATCTAAAGATTGTGGCATTGCTCAAAACTTAAAAGATATTGGTGTTAAAGAAGAAGATTTACCAACACTTACAGATTCAGCTATGGCTGATGTATGTACAGGCGGTAATCCTAGACCATGTACAAAAGAATTGATCTTAGATCTTTATAAATACGCTTATAAAGGAAGAGACTAATCATAATAAAAAGCAAGGATCAAATTCCTTGCTTTTTTTAACGTCTTACATGTACATATCCAATAAATGCATTTGTACATGAAACACTTGATTCTACTGTTGTGTAGCCAAGCCATCCACCATGAATTGCTCGTCCATTTCCAATATAAATAGCTACATGGCCTTGGTAAACACAAATATCTCCTGGAACAGGATCATTTGTCAAATCACCTAAACTTAAATAGTCTGTTGGCCATCCGTGAAAGTTAATTCCTACAGCTGCAAGCGAATTGGTTACAAGCATTGTACAATCTTGATTTACACCAATTTGTGCAATCGCAGCATTTGCGATTTTTTGATAGAAACCTGTTTCAATATTTACTGTGATATCTTTCGTTGAAACATTTCCTGCAACATCTGTAGCCTGAATCGTTGTCGATACAGTTCCAACATTAGATGTATCTACATTTGATGTCGTTACTATAGTGGCATCTTCATTTGTTGTTACATAATTTGAAACATCAAATGTTTCTCCTTGTTCAATCGTAATTGAATCTTCACAAGTGATTTCTGGTGCTTGCGTATCTTGTACCTTTACTTCAACTTGTGTTGTGATTTCTTCGTTTGTCTTTGAATCAGAAGCACTAATTGTGACTTCTCGTTTTCCAAGTTTATCAATCTTTAAGTTTTTAACCTCAACCTTTTTTGTTTTTGATTCAAAAATGGCTGTGTTTTTCTTTTGCTTAACAAACTTTACATCCGCATATTTTTTATCTAATTCTTTTTTAAATACAGACTTCATAGAATCTGCATTCTGATATTCAATTTTATAACTTGAGTTATTTTCCTTAGCGGAAATTGGCATAACACTTACTAAACTTGCAAGTGCTAATTGTGAACATACGACTGCTTTTACTATATTTTTCATGTAGTTTGGGCCTCCTTTTGCATCACACAAGTACTGACTCTACACGAAAAAGCCCATTCTGTCCACCTTTTTCGACAATTTCACACATTTCATCCCACTTTTTAAGCAGTTTATCCCATTTTTAGACCCTTTTTTATCAATTTTTGACAAAACCAACAAAAAAAGCTCAAAGCGAGCTTTTCTAATTAATAGTCTAATTTTTTTACTTTTTCCCAAGAGAATTCAGGATCACCAAAGTGACCATAACAAGAAGTTCTATGATAAATTGGCTTACGTAAATCTAACTCATTGATAATATTTCCTACTTCAAAGTTAAAGTTTTTATTTACGATTTCAAGTAATTTTTCATCCTCAAATTTACCTGTTCCAAAAGTATCTACACATAAAGATACAGGTTGTGCTTTACCAATCGCATAAGCAACTTCTACTTCGCATCGACGAGCCAATTTATTGGCAACAATGTTCTTTGCGACATAACGACAATAATAAGCTGCTGAACGGTCTACTTTTGTAGGGTCCTTACTAGAGAAGCATCCTCCTCCAATACGTCCACGTCCACCATATGTATCACATACGATTTTACGTCCTGTTGTTCCTGAATCACCCCATGATCCACCTACGACAAAGCTTCCAGATGGATTGATGATATATTTTGTGTTTTCATCTAAATATTTTGCATCAATACAAGGTTTGATGACTTCATTCATGATCAACTCTTTAATTTCTTCTTGAGTGGCTTCCTTAGCATGTTGAGTAGAAACAACGATCGTATCAATACGTTTGATTTCATCATTTTCATATTCTACAGACACTTGTGTTTTTCCATCTGGTTTTAAAATATCTGGATGCTGTTTTCTTACCTTAGTTAATTGACGAGCCAATAAATGTGCATAATAAATCGTTAATGGCATGTATTCTTTACTTTCATCACAAGCATAGCCAAACATAATACCTTGATCTCCTGCACAAACTTCATCTTTATTTACCGCATTATGAATTTCAGGGCTTTGTTGATTTACAACCGTATGCACATGATATTCTTCTGTATATCCAATACGTTTGATTTCTTCTAAAGCGATTTTCTCATAATCTAAATCTGCTTTTGTATTACATTCACCATAAATTAATACAAAATCATCTTTAATTGTACATTCAACAGCCATATTAGAATATGGATCTTGTGCTAAAGCTGCATCTACAATGGCATCAGCGATTTGATCACAAATCTTATCTGGATGTCCTTCAGTAACACTTTCACTAGTAAAAATATAGTTTTTCATTTTTTCCTCCTATTTATCCATAAAAAAAACATACTCTAAGAAGTATGTTTTGAATTTAATATACTTCTTATCGCTGTTAGCAGGACCACCTTAACAAATTGTCAGGTTGGTGTGAAGTCAACGAGCTAACTCTCTACTTCAACTCTGGATAATTTCTTTTGCGTATGTATTTATAACACAAACTAAATGTTTATGCAAGTAAAACACCGCACATTTCTAAAATAACGCATAAAACAAACAAGATAAGAATCAATAGTACAGGCGAAAAACCTTTCTTTAATACTTTCGTACATATAAAGAATAAAACCAAACCTGCTAAACCCGGTAAAACATCATCTAAGCTATCTTGAACGTGTACAAATTGAATATTTACATATCTTTGTACTAAAATTCCAATCACAAACATACCTAGACAAGAACTTGCCAAAATAACATTCTTTAAGAAAGTATCTGACAAATCTAAAACGAGCTTTGATCCCTTTTGATACCCTTGTTCTTGGGCCCACCACAAAAATCCAAATCGAATCACATTCCACAATACAAAGAAAAGAATAGGCCCCATTATATTTTGATTTAAGGCAAGTGTTGCTCCTAGTGCAGCTAAAATAGGACGCATTGTAAACCAGAATACAGGATCTCCTACACCAGCTAAAGGTCCCATTAAGCCTACTTTTACATCATGAATACTTGAATCTGAAATATTTTTTCCATCTGCTTTATCTTCTTCCATAGCGAGTACAATACCAAGGATAGGCGCCGAAACGTAGGGGTGTGTATTAAAAAATTCTAAATGACGTGATATGGCTGCATTAAAATCTTTTTCATTAGGATAAAGTTCTTTTAAAGCAGGAAGTAAGGCATAACACCATCCACCATTTTGCATACGTTCAAAATTCCATGATCCCTGAAGGAATTGATGGTTAAAACAAACTTTTAATCTTGTTGACTTTTTCATCATTCACACCACCTATTCATAATCATTTAAGATATCCCCTAAAGGATCATCACTTGTAGTCGTTACTTCTTTTTTTGCTTGCAAAGACATATAGAGCCATACAAGGCCAGCACCAATTAGACAAAGTGCAATCATTGGAATACCATTAAAACATGCAAGTCCAAATCCAATCAAGAAAAATGGCCAAGTAAATTTAGATCCTAATACATTGGCAACAATCGCAAAACCAACAACACATACAACTCCAGCACCAATCAATAATCCTTTATAAATTGAAAGAGGCACCATATCAAATACATGTACATATATGCTTGATGGAATACACATTAAAACAAGTGTTGGAATCACAACACGCAATCCTTGCATACAAATCCCCATCCAATGATAGAGTGTAACATTCTTTGTTTCATCCATTTTATGAACGAGCTTGCACGCTAAATTACGACATACTTTTGTCAAAGATAAACCCATTAAAGATAATGGAATCGCAAGCATAATACTAATCGCAATCAAATATTTTGTTTCAACATTTCCAGATAAACCTTTCATCAGGAATATAGATGATATAACACTTGCCAAACATACATCAGGCGCAACGGCAGCACCAATATTTGCCCACCCTAAGGCTATTAATTGTAAAGATCCTCCAAGCAAGATACCCTCTTGTAGATGGCCACACGCAAGTCCTAATAACGTACATGAAACAAGTGGTTGATGAAATTCAAATTCATCTAATATCCCCTCTATACCACAAAGAAACGCAATCAATAATACAAGTATAAAATTCATAACCTCTCCCTCATTTCTTTTTTATTTTTTTAAATTCCTTTGAATTTGTAAATCCATACAAAATAAATGCCCAAACTAAAACTAAAAATCCACCAATCGTAACTTTGAAATAAAAATGAATAAAGATAAGAAGCACTGTACATATAAGTCCAAAAAACACATAGGCTACGAATTCTTCTATCACATCAATAATCTCATTATAAAAAAATTGATTTCGCGTCTTTTCATTCTCCTGTAATCCATCATATACCCCTTGGGCAATATCTTTAAGCATTTTCATACACTCATTGTACATCAAAAAAAAGAGACTTTCGCCTCAAAATTAAAGATTATCAGTAAAAGTTTCAGATTTCATTTTTTACTTAACCTTTCTTCCTTTGCATCATGCTCTGTATAAGTATCAGGAATAATTCCAACAAGAGATTCTAGAATTTCCACTTTAGAAACGCCTTCATTTTTTAATCGTTTAACTTTTATAAACATAAAATGTTTCCTCCTACCTATTGATAGTATACAACAGTTAAAAAAAAAGAGACTTTCGCCTCTTTTTCGTTATTTATTTAATTCATGCAACGCAAATGCGATAACTAAGATTGCCAATACACAAACGGCAAGAATCGTTAATATTAATTCATGTGTTTGGTATGGAACCGTAAAATTCAAAGCTAACAAACTTAACATACATGCCAATAGGATATACAAAATTCCATTTAATTTTACTGTTTTCATATCCATACCTCCTCTTGTACTTTTACTATAAATCTCCTTTATATAAAGCACAATAGAGCATACAGACATTTAAAACAGTTTTAACAATCCATTAACATTTGTTAAGATTCATTAACAATTAACCTTTGATATACGCTGTATCCAAAGCATTTGCCCAAGAACGAATCGAACCTGTATTCATATTCTTTACTTTTTTGTTGTATAAGTTTACATATGTCAATCCGTAAATTGGTACATATCCACAAATTTCATTTTGACGAATCAAAGCTTGTAAATACGATTCTTTACTTGCTTGCTGATCCGAAGTATACAATCCTTCATCCATAAGTGCATCCAATTGTTCATCACTAATTTTCGCATCACTTTCTGAACCTTGTGAATGGAACAATCCATATAATGAAGTGTTTTCTACATCTGTAAATCCATAGCCATAAAAACTAGCTGACCAAGTATCAATGGCACTATCATCATAAATTGTATCAATAACCGTATTAAATTCCATTTCATTTGTCTTTAAATCAACCTTTAATTCATCACCCCAAGATTTTTTCATCATTGGAATCAATGTATCTAACGCATCCTTGTTTTTACATGCCAAGAATTTAATTGTAAGAATCTGTCCATCCTTTTCACGATAGCCACTATCTCCAACGACCCAACCTGCATCATCTAAAAGTTGTTTCGCCTTTTCGATATCATATGAATAATATGTCATACCATCCACAATGGTTTCACCACGAACAACATCCCCTAAACTTGCACTAATTGGATTTCCAAAAGTAGCAGGCACATAGGCCATTTTTAAATCAGCCGCATCCCCTTTTGAATCTTTCATATCAAAATAAGAATCCACAAAAGCCTGACGATCAAGCGCATATGTTAAGGCTTGACGAACCGATTGATCTGATGTAGGACCACTCTTGCAGTTAAAGAACATATATTGTAAAGAATTTGAAGGATACGAATTCATTGTTAAATTACTATCTTTACTTGCCGTATTGATTTTATCTGACTCTTGTACATAAGGAATGTAATCAATATCTCCCTTTTCTAGTTCACTAATTTCGCTTGAACTTTCAGTCATCTTAATTACGACATTATCAATCTGGTACTGTCCCTTTTTTGCCTTATAATAAGGATTACGAGTTAAACTTGTTGCCTCTGATTTGGCATAGTTATTCAATTGATAAGGACCCGAACCAATTGGATTGCTAGAATCTTGTTCAATCTTCTTCGTATGCCCTTTCTTATACTTATATTGACTATCACTACAAATACCAGTCGTCGCAAGAATACTTAATGCATCCACTCTAGGCTTTTCTAAGTGAAAAACAACCGTATAATCATCTGGTGTTTCAATTCCACTAAAATCAGTGGCATCCCCATCATGATAATCACTATATCCCTCTAAATAATCGACACTACTTGTGAATCGTCCATCATAGCTTGGATCTGCCATCAAGGTAAATGTATATTTGACATCACTTGAAGTTAACTTAGATCCATCTGAAAATTTAACACCCTTCTTCAATTTAAAAGTAATGGTCTTTCCATCCTCACTCACAACAGGATCTTCCCTTACCAATTCCTTTTGAAGATTTGAATTTTCATCATAACGCATCATTTTTTGATAAATCATATCAATCACATAGCCATCATATGTCGTTTGGTAATATAACGGTGAAAATACACCATTTAGTTCCGTACTAATACCAACCGTCAACGTTTGTTCTTGTGAAGAAGAACTACTTGCACATCCACTCAAAGCCATTGTAAGACCTAGAGCTGCCACACAACCCTTTTTTAAATCCATATTTTTCTCCTTTAATATCAGCTAAAAATAGAAAAAGCCATGCGTTACCACATAGCCTATACTATAAGATAACACCTCTTCTAACGAAGGAGTGCCATAAGTATTCCTTATGACCCCAAAGAATAAAATCGCCACTCTATTCCTTTCGGCATTGGTTACCTTTCAAACACTTCTCAGTCTGCCAACTCCATGTTCTACTCTGATGCAATGCTTCCTCTATCTTTACCGATTCATCTGTACATGAAAGAGTATACAATTGTTTGTAAATATTTTCAATATGAAATTGTAAAAAAAGATGATTTTTCAATCATCTATTTTATCAATCATCTTTTTAATAAAGAGAGTTCGTAACAATCCAAAAATGAAAACACAAACACCTACAATTGAAATTGCCTTTTCCTTGTACAAAATCCCAAAGATAACAAGTACAAGTCCAAGTCCTGCTATTTGAAGTTGTTTAAATACGGCCTTTTGTTTCTCATCCATTATCGAACAGTTACACCATTAGGCATTTCTTTTTCAACAGTAACAAAGCTCAAATCTTTATCATCTGTAGCACATAAGATCATACCATTTGATTCCACACCACGAAGTTTTACAGGCTTCAAGTTAGTAACGACCACAACCTGTTTACCAACCAAATCTTCAGGTTTATAATATTTGGCAATACCACTGACAACTTGACGAACTTCATCACCCAAATCAATTTGTTCAACCAACAAACGATCTGCCTTTGGATGTGGTTCACACTTCACAATTGTACCAACCTTAAACTCTAGTTTCGCAAAGTCATCCACCGTTACTAATTTAGATTCATCAACAACCTTCTTTTCTTCTTTTGGTTTATTGAATTCTTCAAAGAATTTTTTCTCATCAATACGAGCAAATAATGGCTCACACTTTTCAACAATCTTAATACCTGTTTCTAGTTGACCAAAGCTTTCACAACTTTCTAAATCTTTCTTTTCTGTATGTAAATATTCAAAGATTTTATCCGAAGTATCAGGTAAGAAGGATTGAAGCAATACAGCACTAATACGGATACTTTCCAATAAGTTATAAAGTACTGTAGCTAAACGATCTTTCTTTGATTCATCCTTCGCTAATGCCCAAGGCATTGTTTCATCAATATATTTGTTTGTACGACGAAGCAACGTAAAGATTTCATCAATCGCATCTCCAACATGTAAATCTTCCATCTTTTCTTGTGTCTTCTTAACAGCTTCTAATGCACAAGCTTTTAATTCAGCATCCACATCTTCTTCTACACCAGGATTTGATACAACACCATCAAAATATTTATTTGACATTGCGATTGTACGAGAGACCAAGTTACCTAAAATATTAGCTAAATCCGAATTGATTCTTTCCACCATTAATTCATAAGTAATATGACCATCTTGAGCAAATGGCATCTCATGAAGCATGATATAACGAACGGCATCCACACCAAATAATTTAACTAGATCATCCGCATAAATCACATTTCCTTTTGATTTAGACATTTTATCACTACCCGTTAATAACCATGGATGACCAAATACTTGTTTTGGAAGTTCTACATCCAATGCCATCAACATAATAGGCCAATAAATTGTATGGAAACGAACAATATCTTTTCCAATCAAATGTAAGTCTGCTGGCCAATATTTTTTAAACAATTCATCATGATTTCCATCACAATCATAGCCTAAACCTGTAATATAGTTTGTTAAGGCATCAATCCATACATAAACGACATGTTTTGGATCAAAATCAACAGGAATACCCCAACTAAATGTTGTACGAGATACGCAAAGATCTTGAAGACCTGGTTTTAAGAAGTTGTTGATCATCTCATTTTTACGACTTTCTGGCTGAATAAAATGAGGATGATCTTCAATATATTGAATTAAACGATCTGCATATTTACTCATTCTGAAGAAATAAGCCTCTTCTTGCATCGCATGAAGTTCCCCTCCACACACTGGACAATGTCCTTCTTCTTCAATTTGGCTTGGCGTATAAAAAGCTTCACATTCCTGACAATATAAACCATCATAATGTCCTTTATAAATATCACCTTTGTCATATAATTTTTTAAATATTTTTTGAATTTGTTTTTCATGATAAGGATCTGTTGTTCTCATAAACTTATCATAAGAAACATTCATAACATCAAATTGACCTTTGATGATTTCAGATACTTCATCTACAAATTGTTTTGGGCTGATTCCAGCTTTAATCGCTTTTTCTTCTACCTTCTGTCCATGTTCATCAGTTCCTGTTTGAAAACGGACATCATATCCTTGTGCACGTTTAAATCGAGCAATCGCATCTGCCAATACGATTTCATACACATTTCCAATATGTGGTTTTCCAGATGTATACGCAATCGCCGTAGTTAAATAATATGGTTTCTTTTCTGACATCTTTTCTTCCTCCTACAAAATAAAAAAGCTTCCATCCAAGGACGAAAGCTTCGTGGTACCACCTTAGTTCATGTAAATCATTACACCTCAAACTGTTAACGCCAGTAATACGTCTTTATCTACCTATCGATAAAAAAGCTCCAAGACCATGTTCTCAATAAATCGTATACAAATTTTCACCAAACATTTGCTCTCTACACTACCCTTTATTGATACTCTTCTTTTCAATGCCTTTTTATTATACACTTTTCAATTCAATTCTCGCAAACTATTTTGCGCCTTTTGTTAAGATTCTTACCAGTGATAAAGCTTTTGGTGGACAATTTGACTGTCCCATATGATATTTTGGCTTTGTAGGACCATGATAGTCACTACCACAAGAAACAAATAATTTCTTCTTCTGTACGATTTTTAAACATGATGCGATTGTTTCTTCATGAATATCCATTGAGAAACATTCAATGCCATCAAATCCAAAGTTAACGATTTCCTCAATTAAATCATCTGATAAATAATCAAGATGCCAACTTGCTAAAATGGCAATACCACCTGCACGATGAATCGCTTCAATAACATCACGTACATCTGGATATTCACCACTCACATAACAAGGACCATTCTTTCCAAATACATCACTTTCAAAACGAGCCTGAGCAAGACTTTCTTGATCACAATTTTCTAAATATTTCTTAATCAAAGGAAGCTGTCTTGTTCTTTCATTATTGAAAACCATCCGTGTAATTTCATCTGGAGTAATTGTTTGAAATCTCGAATTAGCCATTAAGCTCACTGTATCAATACGAATACCTGAATAATCTTCAAACTTTTTCGCACGAATCATAGATAATTCTTTTTCACGCTTTAAAGAATCTCTTTCTAAAATTTCAAATACTTCATTTGTCCAATCGATATAATAACCTAAAACACGAATACGCGTTCTTCTATATTGCGCGTCAATCTCAATACCTGGAATATATTGAATTTTATAAAGCTTAGAAAAACGTGTAGCCGCCGCATTCGCCCTAGCACAGTTATGGTCTGTGATTGAAATGATTTCCATTTTATTCTGTTTTGCCTGTTTAAAAATCTCTTCCACATCATAATAACCATCATCGCTATAGTTTGAGCGAATATGTAAATCAATAGGAGTAATACGCGCAGTTTCTTTTTCAGGTGCAGCAACAACAGGCTGTTTTGGAGCAGAATCAAAGCGAATATCTTGTTGAGGTTCATGAACCAAAACCAATCCAAAAATTAAATCAAAAATAGTTTGTTGATTTGGTGTAATCAATACACATAAAGCATTTAATCCCCACCACGCTAAAACACCAGGAACTTGATAGAAGAAACCAAGCACCATAACTGGGATACCAAAACCTAAAGCTTGTCGAAGAATCAAAATTAAGCTAAATGCCTCTTTCTTATTTCTTTTTACAAGTTTTAAATCCATCATGACATAACCAAATGATTGTCCTTTTGTTCTTGCGGTCACAAATCCAAGCAAGACAACACTTGAGATAAATAATAACGCAAACATGATATAGAATAATAAATCAAAGAAATGAGGTGGAATCATTCCACAAATAATCAATAAAAATTCAATTACCCAAATATATACAGGTAAAAGACATATATTAATGTCCATTAAAAAAGCATATAAATGAGATGTATAATCTGTATATTTACGTTTTAATGGATCGGCATATTTATAACCGCCAGCACGATAAAGTTTCGACTTTTTTGTAAAATATGCCAGCGTTAAATCTTTCACATTGTAATTTTTTCGTTTCATATTACTAACACGAGCCTTTCCATAGTATTATAACAAGTTTTGTCCATTAAAAAAAGGGCTCATGCCCTTAATCTCTTTTCAATCGTTTTGCGATAAAACCAATAAATCCTAAAGAAATAACGCTCAACATCGCATATACACTCGAATTTGTTGATGTTGCCGTATTTACCGTCTTAGAACCCAATTGAATTTTCTGTGCTTCTTGCACTAAAACCATGTATTTCTTACTACCTTTAGAAAGTAATTCACTATTTACTGCATTCTTTTGACTAGTAGATAAGCTCATCCAGCTTTGCATACCACTCAAAATCTTAGAAGCATTGAATGTACTTGCACTCGTAAATACACTTCCATTTGTACCTGTTAAATAAGTAGAGATGAATTGTGTAACAGAAGCATCACTTGTTTCTTTTAAAGTTGTCGTTGGTTCACTCACTTGTTTAACAACACTACTTGAAGTTTCTTCTTGCGCTGTTTTATTTTCTTCAACAACAGGCAAAGATACTTGTGCTTGGGATGAAGCTTGGCCATCCCCAGTAGCAGCACTTGTGATTTGTTCTTGTGGCACTACAATTGGATTTAAATCTAAAGTTACGGTCTTGTATACAAAATGAGAATTATCATCAAAATAATCATTTAAATATTGTAAAGAATCACTAACTTGTTGTGCAGTAACATCCTGATTATTTAAAACAACACTCACATCATCTAACACCTTTTTAAAGTTTGTATACGATTCTTCTTCAAGCATATCTTTATCTGTTGATAAAAATTCATAACCTTGATCAACAGCCTCTTTTAATTCAGAAATATCAACAAGAGCGTCCTTTGCAGATTGTAAGTTTGTCTTCGCATCCACAACCATTTGAACGGTCAAGTTTTCATTCGCACTATCCAAAACCGATTTTGCGCTTGTTAATGCTGTTGTTAAATTCGTATAACTTGTACCTGAATACTTTTCACTCTTTAAAGTAGATGTTTGATCATAAGTTTCTTGTAAGCTTACTTTTTCATCTTTAATCTGAGCTAATATGTCTTCATTCTTTTTATTCGCAAGATTTACTAAATAGTCATAAGCTGTAATTTGCGTTTGATCTTTTCCAGGCTTTGTTACTTCTAGAAAAGTCGCATATTCTTTTGGAAAGTTTTTTTCATAAGAACTTTCATAAGTATTTATGATTTCTTTTTGTTGGCCTTCCTTCAACAATTGAAAGAGTCCACTACCTTGTAAAATCGTTTTATAATTATTTTCATCAATACCAATAATTAATGTATAAACAGTTTGATCCACATTATTTATATCTTTTACAATTGATTTTGTACTCAAATAATTTTGAATAAAATCAGCTGTTGTTATTTCAAACGTTTGATTTGTAGATACTTCCTTAACGGGCGTATTATTTGTCGCAAGTACATTCATCATAGGACTAGTAACAGTACTCATAGCTACAGCACCCACAACACAATAAATCTTTGTTTTATTCATAGTAAGCCCTCCAATCTAATTTAACATTTTACTCTTAAATTCGCCATTGGTCTAGTCCCAATATTCTAAAACAAATTTTCTCGCCCATAAATCCGATGCTTCTAGTTCTTCTAAAGTTGGATTTTGAATATATTTCGCATGCTTGCAAGCCTGTTGAATACTCGTTTCAATATCCAAAAAAGATATTTTTTTGTCTAAAAACATTTCTACAGCCTGTTCATCTGCGCCATTAAATACAGCACCAAGATTTCCTTCTTTTTTTCCAATTGAGTATGCAAGCCTCAACATTGGATAACGATCAAAATCCATTTTTTGGAAATTTAAATCTAAAGTCTGTGTCATATCTAATGGTTTATCTTCCTTTAAAGTAGGTCTATTTGGATAACATAAAGCATATTGAATAGGTAAGCGCATATCCGCCGAACCAAGTTGTGCAATCACGGCATTATCGTTATATTCAACCATTGAATGAACAATACTTTGTCGATGTAAAACAACATCAATCTTATCATAATCCACATCAAATAAATAATGAGCTTCAATCACTTCAAAACCCTTATTGACCATAGTTGCACTATCGACTGTGATTCTTCTTCCCATATTCCAATTTGGATGTTTTAAAGTTTGCTCAACCGTAACATCCTTTAATTCATCTCGCTTCTTATCTCTAAAACTTCCACCACTTGCCGTAATGATCAATCTCTTCACACTTTTCTTATCATTACCTTGTAAAGATTGAAAAATGGCAGAATGTTCAGAATCAATTGGATATAACTTTGTATGTGTTCTTTTTAAAGCCTCACGAACAAGTACACCACCAGCAACTAAACTTTCCTTATTCGCAAGAGCAACATCAATCCCTTTATTTAATGATGTCAAAGTAGGTTTTAATCCTCTAAAGCCAACAACCGCATTCACCAATAAATCATACTCACAATTTTGAATGCACTCAACCATCGCATTCTCTCCTGCATAAACATGGTCAAATTCAATTTCATTCTTTTTGTCTGCATTTCCTATTCCGACAACTTCAATCGTTTTATGCTTTGAAAGAATTTGATTCAGCACTGCACTATTTGTTCCTGCACAAATGCCCACTAAACAAAATAAATCGGGATGTTGTTCAATCACATCAACCGTTTGTAAACCAATGGAGCCACTTGCTCCTAACAATAATATTCTTTTCATATAATCACCTGAACTCATTTTAACACAAAAAAGGAGGCATAAGCCTCCAATTCATTCTAATACTTTAATGGTTTTAAATCCCAAATCTCTTTTGCGTATTCACTAATTGTACGATCACTTGAGAAATATCCAGATTTGGCAATGTTAATTAACATTGTTTTTGCCCAATTTGATTTATCTTTGTAACGAGCTTCTACATTTGATTGTGCATGACAATATGCTTCAAAATCACCTAATACATAGAATTCATCATTACGCATTGTTAAGTCATTAACAATTAATTTAAATTCATCTGGGTTATTTGACCAAGTACAATTTTTCAATGAATCAATGACCATACGAATGTTATCTTGTGAATTATAATAATTCCAAGCATTGTATGAATTTTCATGTTTTAACTCATTGATATCTTCTACATGAAGACCAAAGATTTCGGCATTTTCTTCACCTACTTGTTGAACAATTTCAACATTAGCTCCATCCAAAGTACCTAAAGTGATGGCACCATTCATCATATATTTCATGTTTCCAGTTCCACTCGCTTCTTTTCCAGCTGTAGAAATTTGTTCTGAAACATCGGCTGCATTCAATAAGATTTCAGCAATTGAAACTGAATAATTTGGAATGAAGACAACCTTCATATATTTTGAAATTTCTGGATCATGGTTAACAACATCCGCAACCATGTTAATCAATTTAATAATTTCTTTGGCAAGATCATAACTTGCTGCTGCCTTTGCTGAATAGAAGAATGTTCTAGGATAAATTCTAAATGATGGATCATTCTTCATCTTCAAATATAAATACATAACATGGAAAATATTCAATAATTGACGTTTATACGCATGCAAACGTTTGGCTTGGCAATCAAAAATAGAATGAACATCAATTTCAATGCCTAAATTTTCTTCTACATATTCAGCTAAAATTTTCTTACGTTCTAACTTCACATCCATGAATTTGTTTTGTAAATCTTTATCATCGACATAAGCCATTAAATCTTCTAATTTTTCTGGACTCTTCTTAAATTCATCCCCAATTGTATCAACCAATAAATCTGTTAATTGAGGGTTTGAATACAATAACCAACGGCGATGTGTAATACCATTTGTCTTATTGTTAAAACGATCTGGATATAATGTAGCGAAATCTTTAAATACTTCGTTTACTAGAATTTCTGAATGCAACTTGGCAACACCATTTACACTATGAGATCCTACAACCGCAAGATTTGCCATATGTACTTGTCCATCTTTTATAATTGAAACAGAGTTGAACAAACCACATAATCCACGATGATCCACTTCGTATTTGAAACGACGATTGATTTCTTCAATAATCATGTATAAACGTGGTAATAAGCTTCTAACCATGTCTTCTGGCCATTTTTCTAAGGCCTCAGCCATAACTGTATGGTTTGTATAGGCAACTGTCTTTGTTACAATAGCCCAAGCTTCATCCCAATCGTAAAAATAATCATCTAATAAAACACGCATCAATTCAGGGATGACCAACACAGGATGCGTATCATTTAATTGAATCGCAACCTTATCCCCTAAATTATCCAAACTTGGATATACGCGTAAATGCGAACGAATGATTTGATCAATTCCAGCACATACAAAGAAATATTCTTGTTTTAAACGAAGACGTTTTCCCTCTGTTGTAGAATCATCAGGATAAACATTTGCGGTAATCGCATTTACGTCATTTAAATATTTATTTAATTCACCAGACTGTACTGAATCTTCATCTACTTCTGCATCCCATAAACGCAAAGTATTTGTTGTTGTTGTATGGTAACCAACAATTGGTTCATCAAAAGGAACCGCTCTTACTACAAAATCAGGATGATGTTGAGCATGGAATTTACCAAATTCATCCATAAATCCATCAACATAACCACCAAATTTTACTTTAACCGCATGCTGTGGTTTCCACACTTCCCATACGTTTCCATTTTTTAACCAGCAATCTGGATATTCAACTTGCTGATTATTTTCAATACGTTGTTTAAATAATCCATAACGATATCGAATACAGTTTCCATGACCTGGTAAATCTAATGATGCTAATGAATCAAGGAAACAAGCCGCAAGACGACCAAGACCACCATTTCCTAATCCTGCATCACATTCAATATTTTCCATGTCATTAATGTCCATACCAAGATCTGACAATCCTTCTTTTACAACATCATAAATGTTTAAATTCATTAAATTGCTCGTCATCAATCTTCCCATTAAGAATTCCATGGAAAAATAATAAAGCTGTTTTGCTTCTGATTTCTTTACAACATTCTTCGTTTCTCTCCAATGTTCACTCGCAAGTTCACGAATCATGTTTCCTAAAACAGTATAACGTTCTTGAGGATATGTTTCTTCAAAATCACGTCCATACGTGTCAGAAACAGCTTTTTTAAAACTCTCTTCAAAACTAATTTTAGACTCAAAAAGATTTGGCATAATATTCTCCTTCTTCCAACGTAGACTATTATACCTAAATTTAAGGTCATTTTTCAATCCTAACCAATCTTTTCAACATCAAAGTTCCAATAATAACCCAATGATTTATGCGTTTTTATACAGTCTTTACCTACCAATTTTCTTAAGCTTGAAATATGTACAGTCAAAGTATTATCTTGAATGCTATGATTAAAATTTTGTTCTAGATGAAACAATAAAGCCGTCCTAGTATAGCTATGATGTGGACGCGAAAAAAATAATTCCAACAAAATAAATTCTGCCCTTCTTAAAGTTTTTACACTCCCATTTACTTCAATAGTACGTGCATCAAAATCAACAATGATATCTTTTGATTTATACTTTCCATACTTTTTTTGTCCAAGAGGAATATCCATTGTCAATAATCCATTCCCATATCTTTGACTTAAATCACTTACACAAGTCGATAGGCTGACCATCGCTGGAGTACGGTAAATATAAACTCCATTCCTTTCTATTTTTTCGATTGGATAACCACTTTCTACTAAACCCTCCAAAAAATTCGAATCTAACTCCGTTTCTAAAATTGAAAATTGCATATATTATATAATGCCCTTTAGCCTTTCTAACCATTCCAATTACTTCTTTACTCTTATTATGACATTTAATTGTGAAAAAATCCTTAATTGTTAATTTATGCAAAATATAAACTAAAAAGTGCAAACGCTTCCAAATAAGCGAATTTCTCCATTCTCTACAAGAATTCCACCATCCTCATAGATACCATATACATCCAATCGTTTATCTTTTATAACCTTATTTATACTTTCAATTTGTTTTTTACTATTACGAAAATGCACCTCAACATCAAAGTCAGAAATATAACCCAATCCCTTCTGATAAGAGAAAGAATTATAATCTTCATCTGGCGTAATATGATACGAATCCAATTGCACCATAGCCCCTGCACTATAGCCAATAACAGTTCCTTTATACGTTTTTAAAACTTTTTTTAATCCTTTTTCTTTGATCCGCTTCATCATTAAATCTGGTGCACCACCCGTTAAAAGCAGAATGGAACTATTTTTTATTTTTGAAATCATTTCTTCCTTTGAATCTGTAAAATAATTCACCCAACTTATTTGATTGGCTTTTATACCATATTTAAAAAACACATTTGTATTCTCAGAATAGAAAATGCCTTGTCCTGGTTTATATTGTCGATTCCAATCCTCTAAATTTTTTGTATCATTAAAAAAGCTAAAAGCCAAAACACATACACGATCATATTTTGTGATAATATTTTTTAAGTTAAAATAAGCCCACTTTTTATCAAAATCAGATGAGCTCAAAAGAACATGACACGTATTTGGTACATAGTCAATAGTCTTAACATTCTTCGCATAAGGAATTCCATTTTCCCATTTCACATCGTTTTCAAATTCTTCAAAACAAATCATTCCATCTTGCCTATCATGAATGGTATAACATCTTTCTTCATTTTCTCTTTTAAATAATTTCATATATTCCCCCACAAAAAAACTAGACAACAATCGTTATCTAGTTATCATCTGAACTTTCTTGTTCTTCAGCAGCAGCTGCCGCTGCTTCTTGTAAAGATTGCGAACTTGATTCAAGTTGACTTGCCAAATCACTATTTTTCGCAACCGTCATATTATCTGTAACAGGTCCATCACTTGCTCCAGTTTTAGTAAGTTTCAAATACGTCCAGCCATCTGCCGTGTGTGTATCATCAATCAAATAATTATAAGAATCAATTTCTAAATCATACATCTTTGCACTATCTGTATTTGTAAAATAAGTATCAATAGGTAGAGTTTGATTCACGACATCATACGCACTATTCAAAGCTGCCTGAGCCGTATCGTCATTGGCATCATCTACCAAATTTAAATGAACACGCAAAGTTGCACTCAATAAATTCACAGTAACCTCTTCCACATTATCGATTGCTGACAAATTACTTTGAAGCGTCGACATTTCTTGACGAGTAATCTCTGGATTTAAATCATCACTTGAAAAACGACTTCCAGTAACTGGTTTATTTTGCCCACCAATACTAGCAAGCAACACATATACAACAATAACGCAAGGAATGGCAATTATTATTAGAGTAAACCATACAAGTTTATGTCCTTGTCTAGGCTTACGATTTGTTTGATTTCGAGTCCTTTTTATTTTGGCCATAAAAACCTCCTATACAAGAACCATTATAGCATACAATTATCGTTTCTTTAATTCTTCTTGAATCAATTCATTTGTACGTTTTGGATTGGCTTGTCCTTTACTTGCCTTCATAACTTGGCCTACTAAGAATCCTACTGCACGATCCTTGCCGTTCTTAAAATCTTCGATAGATTGAGGATTCGCATCCAAGACACTCTGAACTAAAGCCAAAATAGCACTATCATCACTGACTTGTTTCATACCTTTTTCTTCAATGACTTTTTTAGGATCTTTTCCATTCATCACTTCATCAAACACAATTTTACCTTGTTTTCCACTAATTTCACCAGACTCAATCACATTAATCAATGTAGCCAAATCTTCTGCTTTACAAGGAACCTTTTTAAAATTCAAATTATGTTTGTTCAAATAAGCTGAAACATCACCAATCACCCAGTTACAAGCTTTCTTAGCCTGTTTTGTATTCTTACAAACTTCTTCAAAGAAATCAGCCATATCACGTTCTGCAACTAATACAGAAGCATCATATTCACTCAATTCGAAATCCTTCATAAAACGAGCCTTACGCGCATCTGGCAATTCTTCTAAATTATCTTGAATTGACTTTACCCAATCTAAATCCAATTGAATAGGGAAAATGTTAGGTTCTGGGAAATACTTATAGTCCACATTTCCTTCTTTTTTACGCATCAAAATCGTTGTTTTTTGACTCTCATCATAACGACGTGTCGCCTGTTCTACTTTTTCACCCGCATCCAACAAAGCACTCTGTCTTTCAATTTCAGCCTGTACAGCCTTTTGTACATTCGCAATTGAGTTTAAATTCTTGATTTCTGTTTTTGTACCTAAAGTATCTTTATCTTTTGAAAGTGAAATATTGACATCACAACGCATAGAACCTTCTTCCATCTTCACATCACTGACATTTAAATAAAGTAAGTTCTTTCTTAAAGCTTCTACGTATGCTGCCGCTTCTTTTGCCGAATGCATATCTGGACAAGAAACAATTTCAATCAAAGGAATTCCTGCACGATTGTAGTCAATATAGCTTCCTGTATCCTTATGGAATTGTTTCGCTGTATCCTCTTCCATATGAATTCGTTCAATACGAATTCTTTTCTTTTCGCCATCTACTTCTACATCAATATATCCATTTCTTCCAATCGGATGGAATTGTTGCGTAATTTGGAAACCTTTTGGTAAATCTGAATAATAATAGTTTTTACGATCAAAACGAACCAATGTTTCCAATTCACAATTCATAGCTGTACAAGCCTTGATAGCTAAGGCAACCGCTCCTTTATTTACACAAGGTAAGCATCCAGGATGACCTAAATCGATGACACTTGTACATGTGTTTGCGGTTTGACCAAAATGTACAGGTGCTCCTGAAAACATTTTCGTCTTTGTGTTTAATTCACAATGAATTTCAATACCAATCGTTACAAAATAATCCATTATTCTACCTCCACACACTGATTTGCTTTCCCTGTACAATCCTCGATGGCTTGTGCTAGATCAAACATTTTTTGTTCTTCAAAAGGTTTACAAGTTAAATTCACACCAACAGGCATATTATCTACTTTACCTAAAGGCAAAGTGATACTTGGATAGCCTGAGAAATTTCCCAGCTGCATATGTTCTTCCGCAAAACTAGATGCACCAAAACGCACATTCTGACTTTCGTGAATCAATGGTGCAACTGTAGGAGCTGCCACAGTTAAAATACCATCACAATCTTCAAATAATTTTGCGTACGCATCCACAATTAAACGACGAATTTTCTGTGCCTTTCTGAATAAACGATCCTGATTTTCTTCAAACAATGAATACGATCCAATCACAAATCGAGCACGAACATAGCTTGAAAAACCTTTTGTACGAGAATTTGTCATTACTTCTTCAACACTCGCTCCATCTTCTCTCATACCAAAACGAATACCATCTAAATTTGAATGGTTTGCGGTAGCTTCTGCATTCGCAATCGTTTTATAGACAGGCGCAATCAATTCCATGTAGTCTCTAGGCATTTCAACTTCTTTAATCGTTGCCCCCTTAGCTTTTAAACTTTCTACTAATTGATTGAATTGGGCTTTAAACTCTTCACTTTCCACTTCATCTAAAACCGTTTTTAAAATTCCAATTGTTTTTCCATTCACATCCGCATTTAGATTTTTACTATAATCTTCTACCGGTAAAAAGCTTGAAGTCATATCATGATCATCTCTTCCAGCTAATACCTCTAAGGCAAGAGCTGCATCAGAAACATTGGTTGTAAAATAACCAACATGATCCAATGAACTCGCATAAGGAATAATTCCATAACGAGAAATACGACCATACGTAGGTTTTACACCAACAACACCACAATAAGCAGCTGGTTTTCTTACACTATCTCCTGTATCACTACCAATAGCTAATGGAACACAACCACTCGCAACTAAGGCTGCACAACCTCCCGAACTTCCACCAGGAATACGATCTAAATCATATGGATTATGAACAACTCCAGTGTACGCATTTTTATTTGTACCACCCATACCAAGTTCATCCATACTTGCTTTACAAACAAATTTGGCTCCAGCTGCACGCAATTTCTTTACAATCGTCGCATCATACACTGGAACATAATTATCCAAAATACGACTGGATGCTGTTGTACGAATACCTTTGGTTGAAATATTGTCCTTTAGTGCAACAGGTACACCCGCTAGTTTTCCTTCACTATCACTTGAATCTTCTTCAATAAAAGTTACAACCGCATTTAATTTTGGCTGTAGATTTTTGATTTTTGCTAAGCTATCCTCAAAACGAGCACAATCTTTAATATTCATACTACTTCACCACCTTTGGAACATGAATATGACCCATACGAGCATCTTTCACATTCTTCAATACATCTTCTTGAGATAATACTTCACTCTCTACATCTTCTCTTAGATAAGTCGTTGGCGCTTCAAATGGGTATACCATAGGTTCAACACCTTCTGTATCCACTTTTTCAAATAAAGAAACTTGTTCTTCAACCGCAACAAAATCTTTTTTTAATTCTTCTATTTCTTCATCGCTTAAATCGAATTTCAAATCATTCGCAAGCTTATGAAAGTATTCTGTGCTGAATTTTTCCATTGTCTACCTCCTATAAGTAACTAATCACAGTACAATCCGTTGTACCTGTTTTTCTTTCAATTAACGCATACACTGTATCATCATTTATAACTTGAATCAAATAATGACATTTCGTACTTGAAAAAACAGACATTTTTTCCTTTACATCTTGAATAACGGCTAAAATTTCACCAGCCGTTTTGCCATGCGCTGTAATGGTCAAATTTAATTTTTTGACCTTCTTTGACTCAAATTTTGCCTGCCCTGTCACATATGTATTATCAGGAAGGACTTTACTTACTTCATTTGTAAATTCACTTAACTCATCTGAAAATGAAGAATCTAATTCTGTAAAACGAGTACTTGGTACAAGGACCCACTCTTGAGTGATTTTAGAAAGACTACCTTCATTCCCTTTATAATATGCATCATAAATGTAGCCACCTTTGCCCGTGTCATTGGAATCATCTAATTTATAAGCAGCCACATAGATGGGTATATTTTTATTTACATCATTGAATCTTTCATGCATATAACTTACAAGTTTAGAAAAAGTAACCTCTAAATAACTTTCCATCTTGTCATCCGTGATTTCTACATCACTACCATCCGATCCGGTAAGATCTCCATTCACAATCAAGCCCAAAGAAATTCCTTTTAACTTATCATTGGAGTACCAATCCAATTCATAGATATCCACTAAAATAGTAGCCCCGGTGACCGTTCCATTTCCCGTATCAAATTCTTCATCAGAACTTGGATTCAAACCATTCGGATTTCCATCTCTTTGCGTACCCAACAAACCACGTGAACCGTCTGTCGCATCCAGTTCATCATAATCTAAATATTGATGTGTCTTATAAGCTACACTATCTACAGAAAAATATTTTTTACTTAGATCCATCAATCCTGATTCCGCTTCCACTCTCAAATCTTGATTCGAAAGTAAACCTACATGCTTACTTCGAGTATCACTTGATTCATAAGGTAGAATCGCCGCATATTCTCCATCTTCTTTTGTTTTTGTTTGATTTGTATTCGACACAGAACAACCACATAAACATAGAGCTAGACAAATTCCTATTATTTTATTCTTGCGCATTTTCTACCTCCTGAACAAATTCTTCTTCCGTCATTGTTTGAACGCCAAGACTTTGAGCTTTTGTTAGTTTTGAACCTGCAGCCTCACCATAAATCACAAAATCCGTCTTTTTAGATACAGATCCAGAAACATTAGCTCCTAAGGACTCTAAAATAGCTTTCGCTTCATTACGCGTGTAATGTTCTAATGTTCCTGTTAAAACGACCGTCTTATTTGTGAATCGAGACTGCAAAGTTTCGCTTTCTTCTTGAACAAAATTACACCCAACTAAACGCAAAACTTCAATTAAATGCAAATTCTTTTCTTCTTTAAAGAAAGCCTGAATACATTGTGCTGTAATATCTCCAATATCATGAATTTCAACCAATTCTTCCATACTTGCCGCAATTAACGCATCCATATTTTTAAAACGATTCGCAAGAATCATGGCTGCTTTTTTACCAACTTGAGAAATACCAAGGCCATACAACAAAACACCTAAAGGTTGTTTTTTACTATTTTCAATGGACTCCAACATCTTTTCCACAGATTTCTTCTGGTATCCAGGACGTGTAATCAATTCTTCATAATGTTCATGTAAAAAATAAATATCTTCAATCGTATTCAAGTAACCCCATTCGTGAAGTTGTTCGATTTTTTTATCCCCTAAAGAATCAATGTCCATCGCATCTCTTGACGCAAAATGAATCATACTTTCAACAACTCGAGCTGGACAATCTTGATTGATACAATAGTGTGCAGCCTGGTCTGGCATACGTACTAAGTGTGATCCACAAACAGGACATGTATCCGGGAATTTATACGGAAGCTGGCTTCCATCTCTTCTTTCAATCACGCTCGATACCACTTCAGGAATGATTTCTCCTGCCTTACGAACAACGACAATATCTCCAATTCGTAAATCTTTATTTAAAATCATATCTTCATTATGAAGTTGAGCAGCACTCACTGTTGTTCCTGCAACACGTACAGGTTCTAATACTGCATTCGGTGTGATTTTTCCAGTTCTACCTACAGTAATCACGATATCTTTTAGTCTTGTTTGGACTTCTTGTGCTGGAAACTTATAAGCCGTCGCATAACGTGGAACTTTTGCGGTATTCCCTAACATTCTTTGATCGGCTAAATTATTCAGTTTTATGACCATACCATCAATTTCATAAGGAAGTTCTTCCCTTTTTTCTGATATGGATTGTATAAAGTTCCAAATTTCTTCTACGCTTTTACAAACCTTGCGCAAAGGATTAATTCTAAAATGAAGTTGACTCATTCTTTCAAGTGCTTCTTCTTGTGTTTGAATCGCAAAATCTGATGCATTTTGAAAATAATACCAATACGCATCCAATTTTCTTGTCGCACAAACAGAAGAATCGAGTTGTCGAATGGATCCTGCCGCCGCATTTCGTGGGTTTGCGAATAAAGCCAAGCCTCTTTCTTCTTGTCTTTTATTTAAATCTTCAAAACTTTTTTTAGGCATATACACTTCACCACGCACTTCCACATGACGTGATTCTGGAATATGCATAGGAACAGACAAAATCGTCTTTACATTATTAGAAACATCTTCACCTACAATGCCATCTCCTCGAGTCACTGCTCGAACAAATTGACCATTATCATATTGTAGCGACATAGCCAAACCATCGTATTTACATTCAACAACGAATTCTGGATTTGAACAGCTCGCCTTCATTCTTTCAACAAACTCCTCAATTTCTTCTTTGTTAAATACATTTGATAGTGACAACATTTGCGAATCATGATGCACCTTTTCAAAGCCCTCTAATACAGAACCAATAATTCTTTGGCTTGGACTATTCGGATCTTGCATTTCCGGATGTTTTTCTTCTAACGCCATCAATTCTTGCATCAATCGATCATATTCCTGATCGCTTACACTTGGATTATCATTCACATAATATTCAATAGAATATTTTTCTAACAATTCTCGTAGTTGCTTAATTCTTAATTTTTCATCCATAAGTATCACCTAGACTTTTTTCAACGATGGATGGCCCGCATTTAATTTTTTCACACCAATCGTATGGCCAAAGGCAATCGTTGCGACCATATCACGAATTTCCAAAACAACACCTTGCCCATAAATCGAATGTTCCACTACATCCCCTTTACGTAGACGCGTCTTTGTACGTACACTTGTCTTTTTGCCCGTTAAAGCTTGTGTTGTATACGTCTTTTCTGGTTTTGGTTCTTCCTCTTTTGAATCTGAAAGAACATATTCGGATGGGATTTCTTTACAGAATCTAGATGGTGTTTTAAAAGAATCTTGCATATAACTATAGCCTGTATTCCATGAAATATATAATTTCTTTTTAGCTCGAGTCATTGCGACATATAGTAAACGTCTTTCTTCTTCTAAACTCTTTTGTCCACCTTCATCAACGGATCTAGAACTTGGGAAAACACCTTCATTAAAATTAACGACAAAAACCGTATCAAACTCTAATCCTTTTGCGGCATGAACCGTCATCATAGAAACCGTATTTTCACTCGTATCATTATTTTTATCCGTAAATAAGGCAATATCTTCTAAATACGATTCTAATGTCATTTCTGGATCTTCAATCATACTTTGGGCAATATCTTCCTTCAGCTCTTGTAAGTTATCCAAACGATTTTCCCCATTCTCATGATCTTCTTTCAACATTTGATTATATCCCGTCGTATCTAGAATATAATCTAAGAAATCTTCTAGCGAATACTTTTCTCGATTTTCTCGTAAATCTTCAATTAAATCTACAAATTGAGCACATTTTTTGGCGACGGCTCCACTCACATTTTGTGGATCCTTCATCACATCATATAAATTTAATTCCCTTTGAGCGGCCTGTTCTTGTAGATGTTCAATCGTTTTTTGACCAATTCCACGTCGAGGAACATTAATAACTCTTAGTACAGATAAATCCAATGACAATTGTTTTGGATCTTCTTGGCTTCGATATGTACACAAGCGAAGATAAGAAAGTGCATCTTTAATTTCTTGACGCTCATAAAAGCGGACACCACCATAGATCATGTAAGGAATACCTACAGATTTAAAGATTCTTTCAAAAGAACGTGAAGAATAGTTTGATCTGTAAAGGATGGCGATATCTTTATAATCAAGTCCTTCTTTATGTTTTTCATTGATCTGTCTAGCCACAAAGATTGGTTCTTGGGTATCTTCTTTTCCTTCAAACATCGTGATTTTTTCATCACCTTTTAAATTCGTAAATAAATCCTTTTTAATACGATCTTGATTGTGACGAATCACCGCATTACTCGCATCTAGAATCGGTTGTGTTGAACGATAATTTTCATTTAAAATAACGGTTTTACAAGGTTTAAAATCTTTATCAAAACGCAAAATGATATCCACACTTGCACCACGCCAAGTATAAATCGTTTGATCAGGATCACCTACAACACATAAGTGTGTATCTTTTCCCGTTAATAATTTAATAATGCCATATTGTATAGGGTCCACATCTTGAAACTCATCTACATGAATATAGTCTAATCGTCCTTGCCATTTTTTGCGGACCGATTCCACAGAATTTAGAAGTCGATGACCTTCTAATAATAAATCATCAAAGTCCATCGCCTTCATTTCTTTACGTTTTCTCTCATATCCTGCATATAGTTTTGAAAGGGACATGGAAATATCATCCATAGCCATATTACTGGCCATAGTTGGATCAATATAATTTGTCTTATAACCACTAATGGCACCTAGTGCACGTACATAAGAAATCTGATTTTTATCAATTTCTAAAGACTTATATAAAGGTTTTAATATGGCCTTTTGATCTTCTGGATCCATAATTGAAAATGTCTTCGGATATCCAATAAAATCTGCATCTTCTCTAAGCATTCTTACGCACAAAGAGTGAATCGTTGAAATGCGTACAAGATTGGCTTGTTGATCAAGTTGCGCACGTAAACGCGTTTTCATTTCATCCGCAGCCTTATTTGTGAATGTGATCGCCAAAATACGATTTGGTACAATACCACACGTATTTACTAAATAAACAATACGTGCCATTAAGACACGTGTTTTTCCACTTCCTGCACCCGCAATAATTCGAACATGTTGATCAATTGTTGTTGCGGCTTGTTTTTGATTTGAATTTAATGTATCTAAAATTGAATTACTCATTTTTTAATCACCATTCCAATTTTACCATAAACATAAAAAAAGTACTCAAAAATTTCGAGTACTTAATCCTCTTGTCCAGGAAGAAATCCAGATTCTTTGATACATTGTTTTAAATAAGGAAGATTCTCTTTTTTAGCGCAAACATCATGGAAATATAAATGTTTTTCTTTATATCTAAGGCAAGCCTCAATCATCCATACACCTTCTTGCTCATATTCATACATCCAAATGGATTTTCCATCATATTCGATGGGTTCACTTTCCATCATTTCATCATAACGGCTACAAATATGAGATTCTTTACTCGCTTGAATCAACCATTCCCATTGTCCCTCTTCTAAATAAGGGGACATCAAACAAATGGCTTGATTTACAGGATCATAACTTCTTTCACTCGCACCACTTGCCACAACTCTAGCATCATCAAATAAATGATAGACTTCTTTGGTACGATATTGAATAACTTCTTGTTCCATAGAAACACCATCTGTTATTTTATTTTCTCGATCCAAT
Organism: Waltera intestinalis; assembly: GCA_963595075.1. GTDB lineage: Bacteria > Bacillota_I > Bacilli_A > Erysipelotrichales > Erysipelotrichaceae > Holdemanella. Next base: position 792 of record CAVBGZ010000016.1, on the reverse strand, counting down.
TTTTCACACAAATCATGGTACGCTTCTAAAGGTAAAGATAGAGTCGAATCTTTTTGGTAAGCGGCTTCAATATATTCACAAATGTCATTGGCATGTTTAATTGTAGAATCATTCATCAATGTATATTTTCCAACGCCTTCTTTTGCCAAAAGGGTTAAGGCACAATTTTTATAAAACTTTGCATCTCGATCCCAATCATTCCATATATAAAAGTTATCCATTAAATCACTTGTATTCATGTTTTTAAATTCTTTTAAATCAAGATCTCCCGTACTTGTAAGAATACGATTTTCCATATTCATAGGTAAGAAGAACGTTTCATCATACATATAATTTTGTTGGCGAAACAATTCATTCTTTAAAAGCACACCACGAATATAATCCATCTCATCTTGATATAAAGATTGAAGGCGTTCAAAATCTTCGTCTTTATCATATTCCATATCATCACAAAGTTCATATTCCCCTTGCACTTCTTCTTGTAAGTCTTTTAATATATCAACAACAAACGCATGAAATCCAGCTCCCGCATGACGTGTATTGGCACGTATGATCATATCGTTATCATCTTCTGTCACAACAATTTTTCCTTGTGGACAAGCAATAATTTCAACACGATCGATACGATCTTCAATTTGCACTTCTTCACGCTTACACAATAAACCTAGAACTTCATATAATTCATTCATTTCTTTTTCATTTCGATTTTTACATGTCAATTGTACAAACATAGAAAGCCTCCTAGACACATATTATATCATGTCTTTTGAATGTGTGTTATAATACATTCGC
>CAVBGZ010000015.1:0-28347 GCA_963595075.1 Waltera intestinalis | reverse complement strand
GTGTGGATTATCTAGGATTCACTTATTACATGAGTAATACAGTTTCAAATGATTCGTCTGTCGAAAAGCTGGGTGATGAAAATCAGGGCGTTTTTGCGGTAGATAATCCTTATTTAGAAGCAACAGAGTGGGGATGGGCGATTGATCCAAAGGGACTTCGCTATATAATGAATGCGTATCAGGATCGTTATGAAATACCTTTGTTTATTGTGGAAAATGGTTTTGGATATGCAGATAAATTTGAAGATGGTAAAATTCATGATGAAAATCGTATAGGATTTTTAAAATCTCATATTGAAGAGATGAAGGCAGCTATAGAGCAAGATGGCTGTGATTGTATTGGCTATACGGTGTGGGGATGTATTGATCCAATTTCATTTACTACGGGTGAAATGAAAAAACGTTATGGATTTATTTATGTAGACCGAAACAATGATGGTACTGGATCTTATAAGCGCTATAAAAAAGATAGTTTTTATTGGTACAAGCATGTGATTGAATCGAATGGGGAAGAATTGTAAGACGGGATTAATCTCGTCTTTTCTTATGCACTAGAAAATGCGGATGAAAAAGTTAAAAATATTGTCTCTGAAATTGTACCTTCTAACGCTCAATATGGAGTGGTAAATAAGATGCTTGAATTAATGAATGAAGTTTAACAATAAAATAGCCGAATGTCCTACATTTAATGGATATTCGGCTGTTTATCTGTTTTAAAATCGGTGATGTTATAACTATTGATTTTCTTTACGGCTCTTCGCAACTTCAATATAGAGCTTATTGAGCAAGAATAAAACAAAGATCAATTGGATTGTTTGAGGTGCTGCCAAAGGATCAGCAGAATCAAATTGAATCATATAAGGAAGAACTATAATTTGATCTACTTTTTTCGCGAATGGATGCTTTAGTGAACTAGCAATTAAAATAATATAAGGTCGCTTTTCTTTTGGTAATTCTTCTATTGTCTGCATAAAGTCAATGTGAGAAGGGTTATTGGCTGAAAACAATATCACAGTATCTTCGCTATTCATAATATGGAGCATTTCTGTTTCCTTTGATGTATGGATATGATAGATAGGCACACTTGCTAACATAGATCTAAATGCCAATAAACTTGCAGGAGTATCACTTGCACCATATCCTGAAGTATACGTGTTACGAGATTTAATGATTTGGTTCGCAAGACCAATCAGACCATCATCTGAAATTTGTTGGCTTAATTGATTGATAATATTTGATAATTCAGCCGCATATTCAGCTGTAGTAGAATTGATAGCTTTGTTTGTTGTATGTGTTGCTAGTGAGAGATTCAACCGAAAGTCGGAGTAGCTTGTAAAACCTATCTTTTGGCAAAAACGTGATACAGCCGATTGAGAAATATTATATCGTTTGGAAACTTCTGTAGCCGTTGCAGTAGCAAATGTAAATGGATCCTTTTCTAATAGCTCACAGACTTCTAATTCTTTTGTGGTGAAGTCCTTTTTTTTTGCATCGATATTATTCCAAAAATTACTATTCATTTTATTCACCTTTTTCTTTCAAATATATTATACATAAAGTGGATTGAATGGTCCATTCAAAATAAAATAAAAATTTCATTCAAAAAGTATTGAATGAGCCATTCAATTGTGTTATAACTAATGTGTAAGTTGTAAACGTTTACAAAAAAAGCAATCGATTGCTGAGGAGGAAATTAATATGAAAGCTTTAGGATTTATTGGATTTAGAGTAGATGATCGAATGATTCATGGGATTGTCGCAACCCAATGGGTTCCGGTTAATCATGCAACAAGAGCAATGGTTATTGATGATGAAGCATCAAAAAATGATGTCATGCGTTCTTCAATGAAGATGGCAACGCCTGCTGGAGTTGCATTAAGTGTAATTGATCATGAAAAGGCATTGGCAAATATTGGCGCTGATAAATATGCAAATCAAAGAGTATTCTGTGTTTTTAAAACGATACAATCTGCATATGAATTGTTTAAGGCTGGAGTAGAAATTCCTCATTTAAATTTAGGAGATGTTACTCAAAATACAGGAGAAACAACCGTTTTAGGAAAAACTGTTCGTGTTAGTGCAGAAGAAAAAGCAATGCTAAAAGAAATGAATGATGCAGGAGTAAAAATTACTGTTCAATTTGCACCTTCTGATACCGAAAATGATGTTTCAAATTTACTTGGGTAAAGAAAGAGGAGAGAGATATGTTTACACCGATTCAGGTTATTTTATTGTGTATACTAGTTGGTTTTTGGACTTGGCAAAAATATAATCTACAGATGTTCTATTACGCATCCGTAGTAACTATGGGAGTTTTGACAGGTTTGATTATGGGAGATCTAAAAACAGGTATGACTGTTGGTGGATCAATGTGTTTGATGAGTTTAGGACTATTTGGTGCTGGAGGTTCTTCCGTTCCTGATTATCAAGTTGGATGTGTTGCAGGTACAGCTTTTGCGATTGCGATGGGACAATCAGGACAAGAAGCATTAACTACCGCAATGACAATTGGTGTTCCAGTTGCTGCCTTAGGAACTCAACTTGATGTATTGGCTAAAACTACAGGCTCATTCTTCATTCATAAAATGATGGGATGTAATGATAAAAAAGATTGGAAAGGCTTAGGTACTTGGATGTGGGCCTCTCAAATTCCAGCTATTGGTGTTTGGATTCTTCCAATTTTATTATTTACAACGATTGGCTCTACATATGTACAAAGTGTTATTAATGCGATTCCAGAATGGTTAAATAATGGATTAACTGTCGCAAGTGGTATGCTTCCAGCATTAGGATTTGCGATTCTATTAAGACAATTACCAATGAAGAAATATGGATACTTTATTTTATTTGGATTTGTATTATCTGCTTATTTGAATTTAAGTGTATTAGCTATTGCGATGCTTGGTGTTGTAGTTTGTACATTTATTTTCCAAAGTAAAGAAGCACAACGACAAAATCCAGTGGCTGCTGGTGCAACATTAACAAGTGCAGATATGGAGGATGAATAATATGTCAAATAAAGAAGCAAAGATGTTAGAACCAAAAGTATTAAGAAAAGTTTTATTACGATATGTATTATCTCGTCAAACATGTTTCAATTATGAAACGATGCAATCAGGACCTTGGGTATGGTCAATGCTTCCTGCGATGCAAGAACTATATTCTGATGATGAAATTTCTGAAAAGAATAAAGATTATTTTAAATTCTTTAACTGCCATCCTTGGTTTGGACAATTGATCTTGATGGCAACACTTGCGATTGAATCCACTCGAGAAGATAATTGTACATTAACTGCATTAGATGTTCGTACATCTTTAATGGGACCATTGGCTGGTCTTGGAGATGCGATTGTTTGGGTATTACTTCCAACTGTTTTAGGAGCTATTGCCGGATATCAATCTCAACAAGGAAGTCTTGTTGGAATGTTTATTGCGATTGCTGCTAATATTGCGTTATGGATGGTATTTTGGAAATTAGCTATTCCTGTATACAAATCTGGAGTAAGCTTTATTACTTCAAAAGCAGATTCATTAAGAAATTTAACAGAAGTATGTTCGATTTTGGGTATTATCGTTTTAGGTTCTATGGTAGCAACAACAGTTAATGTTACTTTCGCCGCTACATGGACAGTAGGAGATTTAACTCAAAATTTAAATGACTTATTAAATACAATTATTCCTTGTTTTGGAAATGTAGTTACAGTAGCTATTCTTTATTGGGCTTTAGGCTTGAAAAAAGTAAAATCAAGTTCATTAATTTGGATTGTAATTATTGTGGCTATTGTTCTAGGTGCAGTAGGCTTTTTAGGATAGTATTTTAGGCACTAATAATTTTAGTGCCTTTCTTTAAAGGGGGAAAGACGATATGAAAGTTTCTACTTGTAGAAAAGAAATTACTCCTACTCAGTATTTTCCTTGTTATCTTAGTGGACATGCGATTCGAACCGAAAAAGCAATTGGCATTATGGATTCTTTATGGACGACCAGTATTGTTTTGGATATTGATGATGAAAAACTTGTTTGGATTACGGTGGAATTGATTGGCCTTGAAAAGGACTTCACAGATGAAATTCGTAAAGAAATAAGTAAAAAGTATGATGTCGATTTTGATTTAATTCATGTTAATTATGTTCATACACACTCTGCACCTGAATACCAAGAAGTCAATTTTTTTGGTGGACCAGGATGTGTAAGTGGGTATATGGATTTTGTGAAGGACCAGATTCTTGGTTGTGTACAAAGTTGTTTTAAACAAGAACAAATCGATGTTGAGGCCTATTATGATACGGTCATGATTGAAGGGTGTTATTCAAATCGAAATGGTATTGATAAGCCATGTGATAAATCAGTCACAACGATCGAATTTAGAAATAATCAGAATGAAGTAGTAGCTGGACTATGTAATTTCACTTGTCATTCTACGGTTTTAGGACCACAAAATCTGATGGTAAGTTCAGATTTGGCAGGTTATGTCGCAAGATATTGTATGTCAAAATGGAATGTTTATCCTGTTATTGTGATTGGTGCGGCTGGAGATATGAGTAATCGTCATTTTAGATTGGGCAATGATGCACAAGAATTAAAGCGTATAGGTGAAGAAATGATGCGTCAGGTTTTTTATGAGGGTAGAAAACCAAAAAAGTTAAATCTAGAAAAAGTTTCGTATCATCATTTCTCTTATCGTGAAACATATTTTCCTGTTTTAGAACAGAAACAAAAACAGTATGATGAAATTAAGCTGAAGGTAGAAAATGCTCAATCGTATGATGAGAAAAAGACATATACTTCAGCGTTGGCTATCGCAAAGAAAGGCTTGGAATGTAAACCGTATGATCTTGATTTAGAGTGTACTTATGTTTGCTTGGGCGATTTAAGGTATTTTGTGATTCCAGCTGAATTGTTTTCTCGTTTTGGAATTGAAATAAAGAAGGCTATGGATTGTGCTTGTCCTATTTTATGGGGATATTGTAACTATAGCGTTGGTTATTTAGGAAATATAGAGGATTATGGAGCATCATTTGAAACAGCTTCAAGTGATATTCCTAAGGGAACGACGGAAAAAATAGTTTCTGAAATTGTTGATTTTATAAAGGATTGTGAGGTTTAGTATGAAAGTATTGTTGGTGAGTCATGGTAGTATTGCGCAAGGATTTTGCGATACGGCAAAAGATTTCTTTGGTGCACAAGAAATATATTATGCAAATGTAGATTTAGAAACAGGTACAAAGGGATTGATTGAAAAGGTTGATTCATTTTTGAATGAGTGGAAGGATGAGCTTGTTGTAGTTTGTTCAGATTTAAAAGGTGGTAGTGCAAATCAGACAATGATGCAGTATGTCAATCGTCCAAATGTATATTTGGTTTCAGGTATGAATCTTTCTTTGATTCTTCAATTGGTTCTTGTTCCAGAAATTACTCGTGATGCTTTGGTAGAGATGATTGAAGCTGCAAAGAGTGATTTAGTTTTAGTGAATGAAGCTATGTCGAATGTTTTTGACGAAGATGATGAGTAGGAGGAATGATCATGCTTGTTAGTGAGGTTATTCAAAGAGTAAAAGATTATCATCAGGGAACAGTGAATGGAAAACCAATTGATGAATCGGTTACGCGAGATAAGATTTTGTATGGAAATCCAAACGTAGAATGTACAGGAATTGTGACAACTTGTTGGGCAACGGTTGATGTGATTAGAGAGGCGCATGAAAAGGGTGCTAATTTGATTATTTGCCATGAAGCATTATTTTGGAATCATGGAGACCATCAAGAATGGCTACAAGAAAATGAAAATAAAACGTATTTGAAAAAGAAAAAATTACTTGATGATACAGGTATTGTAGTTTGGAGAGACCATGACTATATTCATTCTGGAATTCCTATGGAGGATGGTTCGTATACGGATGGAATTTTCTATGGAATCGCAGATAAGTTAGGCTGGGTTGATTATATTCGCAAGGATGATTTGGAAAAGAATATGCATTATGAAATTCCAGAAACAACGATGCAGGAATTAGCTGAATTTTTAGTTGAAAAGCTACATCTTAACGGTGTTAAGGTGATTGGAAATAAAGATTGTAAAGTGTCTAAAGTTCGTATTCCTTTACATATTCTTGCGGATGCGAATGATTTTATCAATGAAGCGGATAAAGATGGAATTCAATGTTTTCTTACTATGGAATTGATTGATTTTACACTTACTGAATATATTCGGGATAGTTCAATGTTTAATTTTGACCGTTCTATTATTGGTATGGGACATTTTAATTTGGAAGAGCCAGGAATGGAATATATGTTGAAATATTTACCTAAAGCAATTGGTGAAAATATTCCTTTGTACTATATTCAATCTGGCGATAATTATGATTACGTTGTAAAGAAATAGAAAAAGATGGTGTCCATAATAGATACCATCTTTTCATTTGCCTATAAATTTTCAGGCTTTGTTTGCTTAAATGTTTTCCAACTTGTGACACTTGATGCATTTGAAGTATCTGTACTCGTTGAATAACTAGAAACAGTGATTGTATATTCACTTGTGCCTTGTACATAAACAATGCCATCTGTACCTTTAATTGTGACTGTATTGCCCTCTTTATCTTTTATTGTTCCTGCATTTGAAAGGTTAGTTACCGTTGAATCACCCGTAACAATCCAAGTGCTATTCTTATCAATGGTAATATTCGCATAGCCATCACCAGAATAAGTTGTATCGTTGACAATCGCGCCTTTTAATTTACTGCCCTTAGTAACATACATATTTAATGTAGAAATATTGTCCCAAATAATATCACCTTTCATCGTTTGTTTAATGGCAGTAAACGTACAATTAGCTCCATTTGAACCTACTGTACCCCAACCACGCTGATTGGTATTGCCTGTACACTTTAAGAAATAATCATTTGTTTTGGCATATTTGATTTTTACATTTTTTAAAGTGATCGTAGACTCTGTATTTGTTGTATAGAACATACCACCATTTTTAGCCGTTAAAGTTCCACCAACCATTTGGAAAGTAGAATTACCTTCTTCAGAATCACCAGACATACTTTGATATAAAATGACATTCCAAGTACAATCGTTCTGTTCGTTATCTGACATATTTCCCGTTAATTTACTGTTGAATAAATAAACCTGATTATCACCCTCAATACATACGGCTTCTGAATTATTTGCGGTTAAAGTCGCATCCTTTACGGCAATATTAGCCGTTGAATAAATAGCAGGAGAACCAGTACCATTGGTTGTGAAAGTACCAGAATCAACAACGATATTTCCTCCACCGCGATCACTACGAATCGCTGCACTCGATTCACCTTGTGTAGTAGCCGTTACATTCCAAGCATATAAGCTTCCACCACCGGCAACATGAAGGCCACCAGCCGTATCTTGGCTTGTACTTATTTTTGTATTTGATACATACGTTGTAGAATTTTCACCATAACTAAAGACGCCAGCACCACCTTTGGCATCCGTTGTAATCTTTGAATTTTTAACATACATTGTGCCATCTGTATTTAGTAGAGCAGCACCTACACCATAGAAACTTGAATTATCTCCACCAGTACTTGTTGCACTAGACTGGTTGATTGTTGATTTTTTAATCGTTGTCGTTGCCCCATTTGAATTATGAACCACACTCTCATCTGTACCCGTTGACTCTAAAGTTTCATTCTTAATTGTTGTATCTTCTGTATTATCTTTTACAGCTGAATAAGAAATATCTTGAGATTGTGATTCAGACATACCTGGTTGTCCACCACCAGGACCTTGACCATTTCCACCAGGCATTTCAGGCGGTGTTTCTTGAGCATACGTAGGTAAAATCGTAGAACATATTAATAGAGTATTCATTCCTAAGATACATAATTTTTTGTTGTGCATAATTAAGCACCTCCTTGACTACAAAATAACCAATGTTACTGAAATCAAGCTTAAATGCATTAAAAAAAGGACTTTTCAGTCCTTAATAATCTATCCCTTTTCTGGAACTACAACAGCCAAGCCACCAAGAGCACTCTCTTTTAATTCAATAGGAAGCTTCTTTCCAGTTAAATTCATGGTCTTGACAACCATGTCAAAGCTAACACGGTTTTTCTTTACATTGCGTAAATATTTGGCAAGTCTTGCCGCATCTAAACTTCTTTGCGCAGCCACTGCATTTCTTTCAATACACGGAATCATGACATAGCCTCCAACAGGATCGCAAGTTAAGCCTAGATGATGTTCTAAACCAATTTCAGCCGCACATTCAATCTGTTCATTTGTCTGCATCTGCATAAAGGCAACAAATGCCGCTCCCATACTGCATGCTGCACCTACTTCAGCTTGACATCCAGCTTTTGCTCCTGAAATAGTTGCGTTTGTTTGGATTAAATTTCCAATAAGCCCAGCTACCTTTAAGCCCTGAAGAATATCCTGTTTTGGATAATGTAAATCGTGATAGAAATGATAAACAAGACTTGGCATAACTCCACAGCTACCCATCGTTGGGGCCGTTACAACCATGCCACCACTGGCATTTTGTTCATTCGCTGCATAGGCATAACTGGCGAGGAGTAGGGAATTTCGATCTTGAATTTCATCACAACTACGTGCTGAAGAATAAAGGGCATGAGCCACTCTTTCAATCTTTAAGCTACCAGGAAGTACACCCGTCTTCTTTAATCCTGTGTTTACTGTTTTTAACATTTGATGAAACATACGATTGATATAAGAATCAAACGAAGAATCTTCAATTTGATCAATATAAGCATCTAGACGCATATGTTTTTCATGACAATATGTTTGAATATCATCCATGGTTGTATGTGGATAAATCTCAGGCTCTTCACTTCCTTTTTGCCCATCCACCTCGATTTTTCCACCACCAATCGAAACAAAAGTATGACTACCTAGTTCTTTATCTTCTTTAAAAGCTTGAATAATCATGGTATTTGGATGATTGACTTGTGTTTTATAATCAAATTTTACATCACATGGTGTTGGACCTAAAGTTTTAATGATGATTTTATCTGTTAAATGGCCTTTTCCAGTTAAAGCTAAAGAACCATAAAGAAAGACTTTATAATTTGTGGCTTCTGGATAATTTTTCAACATAAATTTTGATGCCATCATGGGACCAAAAGTATGCGAACTACTAGGTCCAGGTCCGATTTTATAGATTGTTTTAATACTTTGCATAAAATCATCCTTCCTTTAAAAAATACATATATAATTATATGGTAATTTGACAAAAATAAAAGCCTAGTTTTTTCTGATTTTGTGTGTATAATCTTGAGTATGCAACTAAGAAATATTGAAAAGAAAGATCTTAAACAAGCTATACAAATATGGAATGAAGTCGTAGAAGATGGTATTGCCTTTCCACAACTAGAAATGTTAGATGAACAAAGTGGATGGACCTTCTTTTGCGAGCAAACGGTAACTAGAGTTTGTCTAGATGAAGAAAATGTAGTAGGTCTATATATCTTGCATCCAAATAATGTAGGAAGATGTGGCCACATATGCAATGCAAGCTATGCCGTAAAGAAAGCGTGTAGAGGAAAACATATTGGTGAAAAGCTCGTGTTGGATTGTTTAGAACAAGCTAAAAATTGCGGATTTAGAATTCTGCAATTTAATGCCGTAGTAGCTACAAACACAAGTGCCTTAGCGTTATATAAAAAACTAGGCTTTGTTCAACTTGGTATCATTCCAGAAGGATTCTTGTTGAAAGATGGAAGTTATGTGGATATTATTCCGCATTACAAAAGACTGCAGGATTAATTTTCTGCAGTCTTTTCATAAGTATCTAAATCATTTGGAAATTGAATATTCTTATATTTTTTTAATGTAAGAGATAAGCTAACATCAATGTCAGAACTTTGTTCATTTAGAGATTGTGTTCCCTTAAAAGAAAGGGTCATCTTTTTTATTTTTTTATTTTGAATCGTCGCATCTAAACTTGCTTCATCTAAAGAAATGGTTCCAAAGTTATCAAGTAAGGTAGCTAATTTAGACGTGTTGACATCGAAATGATATTCGTTTCCTTTTTTGGATGAAGAGTTAAAACAAGCTACTAAATCATCATCACTGAAATCAAGAAATGGATTGTACAGGTTTAATTTTGAATTTTCCTTTAAACCAATCTTATCCACTGTACTCTGTGTTTTTGTGCCCATAGAATTCAGATATGTTTTTCCATCTTTTATATAGAATGCCAAAAAGTTCTTTTGTGTATTTCCGTTGGCTTCCAGATCCATTTTCGCTTTTACTTGTAAACTATCTTTTTGGTTGATTTGTGCATGAATATCCATGATTTGATCATTCATATTTAAAGTTGCTTCAATATTTGCTTGATTTAATTGTAAAGTATTATCCAATGCATCAAAGAATGTTAGAATATCTTCTTTGTTTTTTGAGTTGTTTTGACAAGCGCTTAAACTAATAACTAAAAAACAAGTTATAATAAGAGTACATATTTTTTTCATGAATATCTCCTTTTTCATAGATTCTATTCTATGCATATTTTTTGGAGATGTCAAAGCGGAGGGTATAGATGATTTTATTTTACAAAGGAATAGAGAATGCATCCTTAGATTGTGAATACAAATTAATTGGTGATGAACAAATGAATTGTTTGATGAAGGATTTATTGGAAAAAGATGTTAAAGCTTTCACTTGGACAAGACCATCCTTTATTTATATGAGTGAAGAGGAGGACTTGGATTTTGGCTTTTGCCGGCAAGCTGTAGAAACAAAGACAAATCGAGAATGGACACTTCAACAATTGATGGATGAAATCGATCAAGAATATGAATATTTTTCTGTTCGTAATGAATTGTATGAATGTTTGACTCATCCGGATATGAATAGATTAAAAGAAGATGTGAAATATAAAGAATGTATGGTGTATTGTTTTCAATTATATGAAGATAAAAAAACGCCTCTTTCCACTTTGAAAGAAGCGCTTATGTATATTAGAGAATATTTATAACTTATTTTATGAAAATTGTCAAGTTTTATTCTTGACATTTATTCTGCTTGTGGTAGTATAATAAATTGCATAATAGTGTGAGTTTTCAGATGAAAATTGATGCTATGAGTATTAAATCGAATGAAAGGATGGCATGCATGGACAACAACAAAGCATATCGTATCGTTTCGTGTGGGAAAAAGTCTTCTCGCCGAGACTACTCTAAAGTTAGTGGTAATTTAGAGCTACCTAATCTTGTCGAAATCCAGACAGATTCATTTAAATGGTTTACGCAACAAGGAATCCAAGAAGTATTTCAAGAGATTTATCCAATTGAGAACTATGGAAAAAATATTCGCTTGAATTTTCTTCGTTATCATTTTGACGAACCAAAATATAACGCAGAAGAATCTATGTATAGAGAATGCAACTTTGCAGCACCTCTATATGCAGATATGGAATTAGAAGTAACAGATACAGAAACTGGAGAAGTCGTTACAAAGAACGAAGAAGTTTATTTGGGTGATTTCCCATTAATGACAGAAACAGGAACTTTCATTATTAACGGTGCAGAACGTGTAATCGTCAGTCAGATCGTACGTTCACCAGGCGCATATTTTGCCGATAGTTATGATGAAAAAACTGGAAAACAAAATTTTAGTTGTGAATTGATTCCAAGCCGTGGAACTTGGCTAGAATTCATGACAGAACAAAAGAAAACAACAAATGGCCGTTTGATTAACGTTTCAATTGATCGTCGTCGTAAGGTGTTATTTACAATTCTATTTAAAGCCATTGGTATGTCTTTAAATATTGGTGTTGGTGAAAACACACGCGATACATCTAAAATGGAAACATTCTTACGTGCTATGGGACGTAACTGGTCTGATGTTGCCACAGATGCTGAAGATCGTGAATACATGAACATGTATTTGTTGTTGTATACTGCTTTCTTTGGAAAATATGAAGAAATTGAAAATACTTTATTAAACGATAAAGTAAAAACAACTCAAGAAGCCTTATTATCATTCTATGAAAACCAACGTAGCGATGAAATTCCTACATTGGATGGTTCTATTACGTTGATGCAGGCTAAATTCTTCGATCACCGTCGTTATGACTTAACAAAGGCTGGACGTTATAAATTACGTAAAAAATTAAATGCCATTGGACGTATGGATGGTACAACATTGGCACAAGATATTGTTGATGTTGACGGAAATGTCTTCATGGAAAAAGGTACACACATTCACCGTGATGAAAGAAATGCATTGCGTGAAGAATTGGCTAAAGGTACATATTGCGTAGCTTATCCATTCCGTTCTGAATTCCACGAAGAAGATGTTGTAAGCATTCCAACAGCATGGAATACAGGCTTAATTGGTCGTATTTTGGCTGAAGATGTAGATACAGATGAAGTATTATTAGAACAAGGTATGGTCTTAACAAGTCATGATGTTGAATTATTAAAGAATACATGTAAAGAAGTTAAGGTTTATGGTGGATTGTTCGCACAACCTGTCGTATTAACAAAAGAAAATGAAGATGCCATCTTTGATTATGGTCAACGTCTATATGCACTTGGTCGTTTAACGAATGCAGATGGTGAAGACATTGTTGATAGCGATATGGAAATGGTTGTTGACCGTTATACAGTCGGTGTAACACCAGACACAATTGAACATGATGTTGAATTAGAAGTTAAACAACGCGCTTTAAATGAACCAATTACAGCTTGGTTGATTGGTGCTTGTGTGCAAGAAGTATATGTTACAGATCGTGATGGCAATGAAGTACGTATTGCTGGTAATGATCCATTCGCAAATAAACACACAATTACCGTATCTGATATGTATGCATTCTTCTCATATAGCTTAAATGTTATGGAAGGCATCGGAACAACAGACGATATCGATATGTTAGGTAACCGTCGTATCCGTTCTGTAGGTGAATTGATTCAAAACCAATTCCGTATCGGTTTATCACGTATGGAACGTGTTGTTAAAGAGCGTATGTCTATTCAAGAAATGGATAGCTTAACACCTAGAAAATTAACAAATATTCGTCCATTAACAGCGGCTATTAAAGAATTCTTCTCAAGTAGCCAGTTGTCACAATTTATGGATCAACAAAACCCATTGGCAGAATTGACAAACAAACGTCGTATTTCTGCATTAGGTCCTGGAGGACTTAGCCGTGATCGTGCCGGATTCGAAGTGCGTGACGTTCACTCAAGTCACTATGGTCGTATTTGTCCAATCGAAACGCCTGAAGGACCAAACATCGGTTTGATCAACAACTTAACAACTTATGCAAAAATCAATGAATATGGATTTATTCAAACTCCATATCGTAAAGTAAATCCTGATGGAACAGTTAGTGAAGATGCCGTTTATTTAAGTGCAGATGAAGAAGCAGATTATGTGATTGCCCAAGCCAACGAGGTTCGTGATGGCCGTTTAGTCAATGAGCGTGTCGTTGCTCGTAAAGCGGGTGAAACAATTATCGCGGATCGTGAAGAAGTAGAACTTGCCGACGTCAGCCCTAAACAGATTGTATCTGTTGCCACTGCCTGCGTTCCTTTCTTGGAAAACGATGATGCGTCTCGTGCCTTAATGGGTGCCAACATGCAACGTCAGGCCGTACCTTTATTAGTTCCACATTCACCTTATGTAGGAACAGGTATTGAATATAAAATTGCCAAAGACTCTGGTGTAGGTATTGTCGCAAAACAAGATGGAGTTGTTGAATATGTTGACAGCTTACGTATTGTTGTTAAAGATAATGAAGGTGAAAGCCATACATATCAATTGCGTAAATTTGCTCGTTCAAACGCAAGTACATGTATTAACCAACGTCCAATTGTAGAGGTTGGAGAAAAGGTTGAAAAAGGAGACATCTTAGCCGATGGTCCTTCTATGGAAAATGGTGAACTTGCCTTAGGTCAAAACGTAGTTATTGCCTATACAACATGGCATGGATACAACTATGAGGATGCCATCATTATGTCAGAACGTATGGTAAGTGATGATGTCTATACTTCAATTCACGTTGAAGAATTTGATATTGATTGCCGTGAAACAAAATTAGGCCCTGAAGAAATCACTCGTGATATTCCTAACGTTGGTGAAAGTGCTGTACGTAAATTGGATCAAAATGGAATCATCATGGTTGGTGCCGAAGTAAAAGAAGGAGATATCTTAGTTGGTAAGGTTACTCCAAAAGGACAAAGTGAAGTAAGTCCTGAAGAAAAATTATTGTTGGCTATCTTTGGTGAAAAATCACGTGAAGTACGTGACAACTCATTAAAAGTACCTCATGGTGGTGCAGGTATTGTTCATTCTATTCGTGTATTCAAACGTGGAGATGGATCGGATCTTCCTCCTGGAGTAAATACGCGTGTTAAAGTATATATTGTTCAAAAACGTAAGATTTCTGAAGGTGACAAGATGTCTGGTCGTCATGGTAACAAGGGTGTCATTTCTAAGATTCTACCAATCGAAGATATGCCATTTATGGCCGATGGACAACCAGTGGATATCTTGTTGAACCCATTTGGTGTGCCTTCACGTATGAACATCGGACAGATTTTGGAAATCCACTTAGGATATGCCGCTCGTAAATTGGGCGTTAAATTCTCAACATCTGTATTCGATGGTTTATCAAATGAAGACTTACAAGATGTTATGAAGGAAGCAAGCATGACTGTTGATGGAAAACAAGTTCTATACGATGGTCATACTGGTGAACCTTTCGATGAAAGAATTAGTGTCGGTGTCATGTACATGATCAAGTTGGCCCACATGGTTGACGATAAATTGCATGCTCGTGCAACAGGACCTTATTCTTTAGTTACACAACAACCATTGGGTGGTAAAGCACAAAATGGTGGTCAAAGATTTGGAGAGATGGAGGTTTGGGCATTAGAAGCTTATGGTGCTGCTCATACTCTACAAGAAATCTTGACAATTAAATCTGATGATATTCAAGGTCGTATCAAGACATATGAAGCTATCATTAAAGGTAAAGATATTCCAGAACCAGGTGTTCCAGAATCCTTTAGAGTATTAATGCATGAGTTACAAGGTCTTGCGATTGATGTTCGTTTATTAGATGAAAATAACAATGAAGTAGATATCAGCTTATCTGACGATGATACAGATGGACAAGTAGCTCCAGCGCCTGTTCAAGAAGTAGCTGTTAGTGAAGATGAACTACAAAATGATATGGAAAATGAAGAGGAGGCGTAGTAAGAAATATGAGTATTAACAATTTTGCCTCGATTCAGGTTCGCTTAGCGAGTCCAGAAACGATTTTAAAATGGTCTCATGGAGAAGTTACAAAACCAGAGACAATTAACTACCGTTCACAAAAAGCTGAACGTGATGGTTTATTCTGCGAACGCATTTTCGGTCCAACAAAGGACTGGGAATGTGCTTGTGGAAAATATAAAAAAGTACGTTTTAAAGGGGTAGTTTGTGATCGTTGTGGTGTTGAAATCACAAAATCAAGTGTTCGACGCGAAAGAATGGGTCATATCCATTTAGCAGCTCCAGTTGCCCATATTTGGTACTTACGTGGAATCCCTAGCCGTATGGCATTATTATTGGATGTAACACCAAAACAATTGGAAGAAGTCGTATACTTTGTTAGCTATATTGTTACAGATCCAAAAGAATCAGGTCTTAGCTATAAACAAGTTCTTTCTGAAAAAGAATATCGTGAAAACCAAGCTATCTATGGTTCTACAGGTTTTACTGCTCAAACAGGTGCTGAAGCTGTATTTAAGCTTTTACAAGATGTAGATTTAGAAGCTGAATATCAAAATATTCAAGAGGCTTTGGAAAAAGCACAAGGTGAAAAACGTAAAAAATTAATTAAACGTTTGGATACTATTAATGCTTTCCGTAATAGCGAAAATAAACCGGAGTGGATGATTCTGACAAATATTCCGGTAATACCACCTGATTTAAGACCAATGTTACAATTGGATGGTGGTCGTTTTGCGACAAGTGATTTAAATGATTTATATCGTCGTGTTATTACTCGTAATAATCGTCTTCGTAAATTATTAGAGCTTGGAACACCAAATATTATTGTTCAAAACGAAAAACGTATGTTACAAGAGTCAGTGGATGCGTTGATTGATAATGGTCGTCGTTCTAAACCAATCACAGGTGCTGGAGGACGTGCATTAAAATCATTGTCTCACTCTTTAAAAGGTAAACAAGGTCGTTTCCGTCAAAACTTATTAGGTAAACGTGTTGACTTCTCAGGCCGTTCCGTAATTGCCGTAGGACCAGATTTGAAAATGTATCAATGTGGTATTCCTCGTGAAATGGCAATCAACTTGTTTAAACCATTTGTGATTAATGAAATCGTAAATCAAAAATTAGCACCAAATCCTAAAAATGCTGAAAAATTGATTGAACGTCGTGACCCAAGAATTTGGGATGTTGTTGAAAAAGTTATCGATGGATATCCAGTATTGATGAACCGTGCGCCAACACTTCACCGTTTAGGTATTCAAGCTTTCTTACCTAAATTAGTTGAAGGTCGTGCAATGCGTTTGCATCCATTAGTATGTACTGCGTTTAACGCCGACTTTGACGGTGACCAGATGGCCATCCACGTTCCATTAGGTGAAGAAGCTCGTGCCGAAGCATTAGTTATGATGTTAGGTTCTCACAATATCTTAGGTCCAAAAGATGGAAAACCAATCGTTACTCCAGGACAGGATATGGTTATGGGTAACTTCTATTTAACAATGGAAGAAACAAAAGAAGAATTCTTTAATGAAGCAAAACATTATGAGAGTGTAGATTGTCCTTTAGAAGCTAAGAAATGGCATCGTTTTGGAGAAATGGAAGGACATGTATATACAGATGAAGAAGAGGTTATGATTGCTTACCAATCAAAACAAGTTCATTTGCATACACGTATTGCTCTTCCTGTTGGAAATATGAATAAGACTTCATTTGATGAAGCTCATAAAAATGATTATTTAGTAACAACTCCTGGTAAGATTATTTTCAATAGTATGTTCCCTGAAGATTTCCCTTATATTAACGAAGTCAGCAAGGAAAACTTTGAAAAGACTCCAGACAAATACTTCATTCAACCTGGTCAAAATATTGCTGAAACAATCGCAGCTATGCCTTTAGTGGATGCCGTTAAGAAAAAAGACTTAGGTAAAGTTATTGCCGAAGTATTTAAACGTTACAATGTAGATCAAACAGCTGAAATTCTTGACCAAATCAAATCATTAGGATTTGAATATTCAACAGTTGCTGGTATTACTGTTGCCTTGTCAGATATCGAAGTGGCTCCTCATAAAGATGAATATATTAATGAGGGTCGTGAAAAGGCGGATAAATTAAAATATTTACAACGCAAAGGTATGTTGACGATGGAAGAATGGGAACGTCATTTATCTAAGATGTGGGATGATGTGAAGGATGAAATCGTTACTAGCTTAATGAACAACTTGCCTCGTAAAAACCCAATCAACATGATGGCGACTTCTGGTGCCCGTGGTAATGCGTCAAACTTTACTCAGTTAGCCGGAATGCGTGGTTTAATGGCGAAACCTGGACATGGTAAAGCAGGAGCTGGTGAATATGTTCCTACTATTATCGAGGTCCCTATCTATTCTTGTTTCCGTGAAGGATTGAACGTAAGTGAGTTCTTTATTTCTACGCATGGTGTGCGTAAAGGTTTAACCGATACAGCCTTAAAGACTGCCGAATCTGGATATTTGACTCGTCGTTTGGTTGATGTTGCCCAAGATGTCATTATCAAAGAAGACGATTGTGGAACAGATAAGGGATATTGGATTGAAACATTAATGGATCGTAAGACGAATTCTGTTATTGAACCTTTACAAGATCGTTTAGTAGGTCGTTATTCTAAACAAGATGTTGTAGATCCTAAAACAGGTGAATTGATCATTGCGAGTGATGAATTCATTTCTGATGAATTAGCTAAGAAAATCGTGGATGCAGGTGTTGAAGGAATGTATATCCGTTCTGCCTTTACTTGTAAATCACGTTCTGGTGTATGTCGTAAATGTTACGGTCGTAACATGGCAACTGGTAAAGATGTTGAAGTTGGTGAAGCCATTGGTATCATGGCCGCTCAATCTATCGGTGAGCCAGGTACACAGTTAACAATGCGTACATTCCATACTGGTGGTGTTGCCGGTGCCGGTGCTGAAGATATCACACAAGGTTTGCCTCGTGTTGAGGAATTGTTTGAAGCACGTTGTCCAAAAGGTGTTGCGGTTATCGCTCAAATTTCTGGTGAAATTACTTCAATTGAACGTATTGAAGGAACAATGCGTCAAGAAGTTATCATCACTAATGAAAACGAAAGCGTATCTCATAAGATCAATGCGAACCAATCTATGCGTCCTTGGGTTACAGTAGGTGCTCATATTGAGGCTGGTAACTCATTAACTGAAGGTCCATTAGATCCAAAAGAATTGTTACGTGTTGCGGGTGTTCGTGAAGTTCAAGACTATATCTTGAAAGAGGTTAAGAAAGTTTACCAAAGTCAAGGTATTGAAATCAGCGATAAGCACTTGGAAGTTATGATCAAACAGATGATGAAGAAAGTAATTGTTATTGATAGTGGAGATACAGACTTAAATGTTGGTGTTCAATTATCATTAAATAACATTACTAAGATCAACCGTGATGCTTTATTATCAGGTAAGACTCCAGCTACATTTAAGCCAGTATTACTTGGTATTTCAAAAGCCAGTGTTGAAACAGATTCATTCTTGTCAGCCGCTTCATTCCAGGAAACTACAAAGGTATTAACAGATGCCACAATCAAAGGTAAAGTGGATCACTTAGTTGGATTGAAGGAAAATGTTATTATCGGTAAATTGATTCCTGCAGGAACAGGTTGTGAAGGGGATCGTCCTCAAAATGCGATCGTAGCTGCAAAAGCGAAAGAACTTCGTGACAAACGTATTGCTCGTATGCAAGAAGTTGAAAATGACAAAGATATAGAATTTAAGAATGCAGTATCTCAAGCGGAAGAAGAAAAGATTGAAGAAGATATCCAAGTTGAGGATACAATGTCAGTTGAAAATGAAACTTTAGATGCTAGTTCAATTAATCTTCAAAATGAGGAATAGGCGTGATGCTTATTCCTTTTTTGTATTTCATCTAAGTAAAAGAAAAGACGGAATTTTCCGCCTATATCTACAAGATTTGAATATTATTCTTTAAACAAGTTTGAACCATGTCATCAGGCCATAAGCTTGCCTGAACTTCACCAATATGCGCTTTCTTTAACAATAACATGCAAAGTCTAGATTGACCAATACCTCCGCCAATGGTGTATGGCAGTTCTTTATTTAGAATGTTTCTATGGAATTCAAGTTCAATACGGTCTAAACAACCTTCCTTACGAAGCTGTTCTAATAAAGTATCTTCGTCAACTCTTATGCCCATGCTTGAAATTTCTAAAGCACATTGTAACGGCTCATACCAGAATAGAATATCACCATTTAACTTCCAATCATCATAATCGGGAGCTCGACCATCATGTTTTTGTCCATTCGATAATTTATCTCCTATCTGCATCACAAAAACACAACCATATTTCTTCGTAATTTCATTTTCTCTTTCTTTCGCATTTAAATCAGGGTATAAATCCAATAATTCTTGTGTAGTAATAAAATGAATATCATCAGGAAGATGATTGACAGCTTCTGGATATTTGTACCATACTTCATGTTCCATATGCTTAATGACTTTAAAAATTGTACGAACATGCTCCTCTAAAGTTTCTCTTGTTCTTTCTTTTTTTGAAATGATTTTTTCCCAATCCCATTGATCTACATAAATCGAATGTAGATTATCGACCTCTTCATCTTTACGAATCGCATTCATATTCGTATATAGACCTTCATGTAAATCAAAATGATATTTCTTTAAAGCCATTCTTTTCCACTTCGCTAGAGAGTGAACAATTTCAATCTTATCGCTTGAAACTGTATTTGAATAAAAAGATACCGGTGTTTCAACTCCATTTAAATTATCATTTAGGCCCGAACTTTCTGTCACAAATAACGGAGCTGAAATTCGAGATAAATGTAATTCTTTACCAAACTCATATTGAAATGTATCACGAATATATTTAATAGCTTCTTGTGTTTGGCGAACACTTAATACAGGATCATAATTTTCAGGTATGATTAATGTCATGTTTTTCTCCTTTTTTTGAAACTATTATAACATAAATGAAAATATTTTCATAAAATAGTTGCGCTTAAAGCAAGGTTTAGGTTTAAAATAAACAGGGTGAGTTTTTATATGGAAAAGGGACAAAAATTAATGACATCGGGATCGATTCCCAAACAAATGCTTCTATTTGCACTACCTATTTTTTTAGGTAATTTATTTCAACAACTCTATAACACAGTCGATTCATTGATTGTGGGTAACTATTTAGGCAGTGAAGCCTTGGCAGCCGTAAGCTCAAGTGGAAACATTATCTTCTTAATGATTGGCTTTTTTAATGGATTAGCCATTGGATCTGGCGTAGTCATTTCACGTTATTTCGGGGCAAGAAATATCGAACGCATGCAGATGGCTATTCATACAACCGTTGCGTTTGGTTTAATTGTCAGTGTCATTATGACATTTGTAGGTATTTTCTTTACACCTACACTATTAGAATGGATGTCTACACCAGAAAGTGTGATGCCTCAATCCATTACGTATTTTAAAATCTACTTTTTAGGATCTATCGGATCCATTATGTATAACTTTTTTGTAGGAATCTTACAAGCTGTAGGAGATTCAAAACACTCTTTATATTTTTTGATTGTATCTAGTATTGTCAATGTCGTATTGGATTTATTCTTTATTGCGATTTTACATATGGGTGTAGGATCTGCTGCCTTCGCAACCATCATTTCTCAATATATTTCTGCAGGACTTTGTCTATATTTATTACTAACGACTCAGGCAAGTCATCGTTTATGTATTCAAAAAATTAAAATTCATAAGGATGTATTAAAAGAAATCTTAAAATATGGTTTACCGAGTGGTTTTCAAAATTCAATTATTGCGATTGCGAATGTTGTTGTACAATCGAATATCAATTCTTTTGGAGATATGGCTATGGCAGGATGTGGTGCTTATTCGAAGGTAGAAGGATTCGCATTCTTACCAATCACAAGTTTCACAATGGCACTTACGACGTTTGTAGGTCAAAATCTTGGAGCAGGAAATACGGAAAGAACTTTAAAGGGTGCTCGTTTTGGCATGCTTTGTAGTATGTTGATTGCCGAATGTATTGGTGTGTTTATCTTTGTTTTTGCGCCCTATTTGATTGCGGCTTTTAATAATGATCCTAAAGTTGTTGACTATGGGCGTTTAAGAGGACAAACTTCTGCCTTATTCTTTTTTCTCCTCGCTTATTCTCATTGTGTTTCGGCCATTCTAAGAGGGGCAGGAAAATCGATGATACCAATGATTGTCATGTTAGTATGTTGGTGTGCAGTTCGTGTTGGCTTTTTAACGATTACAGGAATCTTATATCATAATATTTGGTTTGTGTATTGGATCTACCCAATCACATGGTCTTTATCGAGTATTGTATTCTTTATCTATTATCATCGCGCACATTGGCTCAATTGATATATCTTTTTCCTTGACTTTCGTGTATAATAAGAAAGATTATGGGCAAATCAGTTGAAAAGCTGAGACGCAAAGCTATAGGGCCTGTAAAATGGTAGCCAGCTGCTTTACTTTAATACTGCCCAAAAAGCAGTATTTTTTTGATGGGGAAAAGATATGAATATAATAATGAAATGCTTATCTGGATTATTAGTTTTCTGCTTAATTTTAAGCGGATGTGCCACAACAGATAATACAACGAGTGATGATCCACTCACAATTTATTTATGGGATACAGACTTAATTAAAGATTTAACGCCTTATTTCCATGAACAATTCCCGGATGCTGAAATCGAATTTATCGCCGGAAATAATGATACGGATTTATATAGTTATCTTGAAGAACATGGTGAACTACCTGATATCATTACAGTTCGACGTTTTTCTGGAAGTGATGCGACCGATTTACAACCGTATTTAATGGATTTTACGAGTTATGATGTAGTCAGTGAGTATACTACGTATTCGTTACAATATTATAAGAATAAAGATTCAAGTATCAACTGGTTGCCTATTTGTGGAATTCCACAAACGATTATCGCAAACCAATCTTTATTTGAACAATATGGTCTAGAACTTCCAGAAAGCTATGAAGATTATGTGAATGTTTGTAAGATTTTCTATGAAAATGGAATTAAACCCTATTCTATGGATTTAGCTGAAGATTGGTCAAGCCATGAGCTGATCCAGGCTGCAGGTATTTCAGAATTGACAAGTTTAGAAGGCTTAGAGTGGAGAAGTCAGGCAGAAAGTGATAAAAAGAAGATTTCATTTGATGATACAATGTGGGAATCCATTTTTTCAAATACACAAACACTACTTAATGATTCTTATTTTACGCAAGAAGATTTAAATGTGGATACAGAGCAAGCTATGCAGCTTTTTGTATCAGGACAAGCAGCCATGTTTCATGGATCTCCTGTTCATATGAAACAATGTCAGGAACAGATGGATGCGAATTTGGTACGTATTCCTTATTTTTCACAAACTTCAAAAGAAGGCTATATTTATATGACCCCATCGTTACATATCGCCTTTAATAAGAATTTGGAAAAAGATTCGGATAAATTGGATACAGCTTTGAAAGTGTTAGATTGTATGATTTCTCAAGAAGGACAAACTTTGATTGCGAATGGATCGAGTGTCATTTCGTTTAATCCAAATGTTTCATCGATCACAGATGATATGACGGGTCTAGAAGATGAAATCAACAATAATAATTATTATATTCGTTATGCATCTCAAAAGTCTTTTGATGCGAGTTTTAAAGCTGTTTCAGGATTATTAACAGGTAGTATGGATGTTGATCAGGCGTATGATACTTTTAAAAGTGTAATCAATCAGAAAGATGAAAGTGAAACGTCTTCTATCACCTTTAAAAAGGAATATTCTCTTAGCTTAGATGAAAAGAACTCTCGTCCAGCAGCTTCGTCTATATTAACGACAATACGTAAAGATCAAGATGCTACATTGGCACTTGCGCCTTATTATTACTTTACTTCATCCATCTATAAAGGAAAGTGTACAGACAATCGTTTGAGTTTAATGATTGCGACTAAGCCAAATGATTCTTCTTTATATAAAGAAACAATGACGGGTTCTGAAATAAAAGAACTTGTGAAGGATTATCTTGATGGCTTGGAGGGTGAATTTTGTCCAAGTACAAAATATGAACTTCCAATCGCTTCAGGCATGAAGCTTGTAGTTAAGAAGAAAAAGTCTGGATTTGTTCTTCAAGATATTTTAGTAAACGGAAAATCGATTGAAGATGATAAAGAATATTCAATTCTTTTAAGTGATGGTCTTACTAAGGATGAATTGACGCCTTTATCAAATACGACTTTATCAACTTCATGGCAACATGCTATAAAAAATAGATCTCAATGTGAAGAGAATGAAGATTATATTGAGGTGGAAGAGTAGTTATGTCAAAGAATAAGAAATTAATAGTTCCGTTTCTTTTTGTCGCATTGATTGTTTGTGCTTCTTTTATGACTAAAAGTTTATCGACTCAGATGAATAAGTCAATTGAAGAAAATGGACTCTCAAATGTAGAGGCGGTTGTAGAACAAATTGAACAAACATATACTCTTCAGGTAGAGAATTATTATAGTCGTTTACGTGTGTTACAGAGATATATGGCAAAGTCAGGCGGTGAATTTTTAGAGAATCAAGATATTCGTTTTATTTTGGAAAGCTTCCAAGAGGAAACGGGTGCCACACTTTATTTTATGAAGGAAAATGGGACGGCAACAACGTTAGATAAAACGCAGTGTCATTTAGAAATATCTAGTTCTCTTTTAATGGATTTAAAAAATAATCAAAATATTTCTAAATTAATTACAACGTATCAAGATTCACAATTAAAAGGGTCCTTTCTGATGGCGATTCCTTGTGAAGAATACCAGATTGATGGCCAAACCTATTCAGCATTAGGTGCGATTGTAGATCGTGAAAAGATGGATTCTTTATTAAAATTATATGCCTATAGTGGTGAGGCTTATTTGTTTATTGTGGATGAAAATGGATATGTATCGTATACGAATCAACAGGATAAAATGCTTTTCCAAAATTATTCTTTATTGAAACATCTTTTAAAGGATGATGCGATTACGAAACAGGAATATAACTCACTTAAAAAGTCTTTTAAGAAACAAAAAAATGGAGTTGAATTATTAGGTGGAAGTAAGGCATTTTATTTAGGCTATAGCCCAATCCATAATAATAATAATAATACGCTCGTTTGCATCGTGCCTAGAAGAGTAGTCAATTCATCTTTGACAAGCTATCAAAAGACAGTTATGTATACAAGTGTAGGTATGTCTTTGTTTATTCTTGCGTTATTTATTTGTTTATTTTATAGTCTATCAAGAATTTCGATTGCGAAACAAAAAGTGCATATGGAAAAAGAGAATATGAAGGAATTAGAGGAGCTTAATAAGAATTTAAAGGAAGCACAAGTCGTAACGGCAAACGCTCTAGAAACGGCCAATATGGCCAATCAGGCAAAGACGGACTTTTTATCGAATATGTCTCATGATATTCGTACACCTATGAATGCGATTATCGGAATTACATCTTTAATTGAACATGATGCGGGTGATGAAGAAAAAGTAAAAGAATATGTTCAAAAGATTCAGATTTCATCAAATAACTTATTGTCGATTATTAATGATGTATTGGATATGAATAAGATCGAGTCTGGAAAAACAGCATTGAAATATACGGATTTTTCCATTTATGACTTGGTGAATGAAATGGATGTTTTATTCCGTCCTCAAATGGATGGGAAAAATCAAACGTTTGAGATTGTCACTCAAAACATTCAAAATGAATGGGTGAATGGCGACTATGTTCATATCATGCAGGTGTTGAACAATCTATTATCGAATGCCGTAAAATATACAGGTGTTGGCGGAAAAATTGAGTTTAAGGTTGAAGAACTTCAAAAGACTTCAGGCTCATTCACTAAATATCGCTTTAGTGTAAAAGATAATGGTATTGGTATGGATGAAGATTTTAAAAATCATCTTTTTGAAGCTTTTACTCGTGAAGAAAATTCAGTCACAAATAAAGTGCAAGGTACTGGCTTAGGTATGGCGATTGCGAAAAGTCTTGTAGATTTGATGGGTGGAACAATTGATGTTCAAAGTAAGAAAAATGAAGGTAGTTGTTTTGAACTTGTTTTAACATTGAAGATTGTTCATCCGCAAACCCTTACTTTAAAACATCAGTCTCATGATGAGAAGGTAGATTGTAATGTTTTAAAGGGAATGAAGTTTTTGTGTGCAGAAGATAATGTGTTGAATGCAGAAATTTTGACGGAATTATTGAAGATTGAAGGGGCTACTTGTGAGATTTGTGAAAATGGTCAAAAGGTTGTTGAGCGTTTTAAAAATTCAAATCCAAATGAGTTTGATATGATTTTAATGGATGTTCAAATGCCGATTATGAATGGGTATGAGGCAACACATGCGATTCGTGAATTTAATACATCAATACCGATTATTGCGATGACGGCTAATGCCTTTAGTGATGATATCCAAACAAGTTTAAATGCGGGAATGAATGCCCATGTTTCTAAGCCTGTTGATATGAAGGTTCTACAAAAAGTGATTCGAAATATGAAGTAGAGGCTAGTTTGACAAGCTTTAAAGAACAGTGTTACACTATGAATGAGGTAATTGATATGAAAACAATGATTGAAGAATTAAGAGAGATTTCTACAAAAAAACATACTGTAACTTCGATTGAATTTGATTGTAAATCAGAAGAAAAAGAGGACGAAGTTTTTGATAAAGTGCATAATATTGTCACAAATCATTTGGATAACTTTGCCAAAATTACATATGATTTAGAATCAGATCATAAAGTGAAGGTTGAAATCACAGAAAACGTATAGAAGGAGTTTTTCCTTCTTTTTTTCTAGAGTGGAGGAATAATAATGGAGCATAATGTGATTGTTTCAAGACAGGATGGCTTAGGTCTTGATGTGTGTATCATAGAGCCAAAAAGCACGCCTAAAGGAATTGTTCAAATTTCACATGGTATGGCTGAACATAAAGAGAGATATTATCCTTTTATGGAGTTTTTATCTGAAAAAGGATATGTATGTGTCATTCATGATCATAGGGGTCATGGCAAGAGTGTAAAATCAAAAGAGGATTATGGATATTTTTATACGGAAGATTATCATTATATTGTTGAAGATTTATTTCAAGTCACAGAATATGTACATGATTTATATCCAGATTTAGATATTACTCTATTCTCTCATAGTATGGGTACAATGGTGGCTCGTTGTTATATACAAAAGTATGATAAGTATTTGAAGAATTTGATCTTATGTGGTCCACCAACACAGAATTCTATGGCAAGTCTTGCGGTTATGATTGCGAAATTTTTAAAGCCTTTTTATGGTGAGAAAAAGCCAAATTGTCTTTTAAATAAAATGGCATTTGCGGGTTATGGAGAAGGATATTCTTGGCTTTCTAAAAATAAAGATAATGTCAAAGCGTATGAAGAAGATGAACTTTGTGGCTATGTCTTTACTACAAATGGATTTATTAATTTATTTCAATTAATGGCTTCTAGTTTTGATAAGGATGCGTTTGGCGTAACAAATCAAAAGTTAAGAATACTAGTGATTGCGGGAAGTGAAGATCCAGTGATTCAAAATGAAGAAAAGTTTTATGATTTAGTGGATTTTATAAAAGAACTTGGGTATAAAGATGTTTCTAGTAAATTATATACAGGTTTAAAACATGAGTTATTAAATGAGAAAGAGAGTAAGGATATCGCAACAGATATCTATCGTTTTATAGAAAATGAATAAAGAAGAAATTTATAATTTTTTAAATCAAAAAAAGATTCAATATGAAATAACAGAGCATAAGGCTGTATTTAATATGGATGAAATTGAATCGGTTACTCTTCCTTATCCTACTCAAGATGCGAAGAACTTGTTTGTTCGTGATGATAAGAAAAGAAATTATTATCTGATTTCTGTAAAGGGGAATAAAAGGGTGGACTTAAAAGAATTTCGTAAAAGAAACAATACGCGTCCATTAAGTTTTGCATCTTCAGAAGATTTAATGAATATTCTACATTTAATTCCTGGTTCGGTTACACCTCTTGGTCTTTTAAATGATGAAGATAAAAAAGTAATCTTTTATTTGGATCAAGATTTCACAGATGGAAAACAAGTCATTGGTGTTCATCCTAATGAAAATACAGCAACTCTTTGGCTTGATGTCAATGATTTGATTAAAATCATTAAAGAGCATGGTAATGTAGTGCATGTTGTTGAGCTTTAAATCACTTGGAAATCATGATCCAGATGTAGTTGAACATAGTATTATATTCTGATACAAAAAAATATCCTCAATTAGAGGATATTTTTATTAGAAAAATACAAATTGGAGCAGGTGATGAGAATCGAACTCACGTAGTCAGCTTGGAAGGCTGAAGTTCTACCATTGAACTACACCTGCATAAATAAGTGGTGACCCGTGGGCGATTCGAACGCCCGACCCTTTGATTAAAAGTCAAATGCTCTACCATCTGAGCTAACGGGTCACAAGTGGTGCCGACTATAGGAATTGAACCCACAACCTACTGATTACAAGTCAGTTGCTCTACCAATTGAGCTAAGTCGGCATATAAATGGTGGAGGTTAACGGGCTCGAACCGCTGACCCTCTGCTTGTAAGGCAGATGCTCTCCCAACTGAGCTAAACCTCCGTAAGTGCCTATTAATAATATCACTATTTAAAATACATTTCAACACTTATTTTGTTTTTTTAACACATAAGCAACCACAAATAAAACAAATCCAATAAATAGACATGGATAAATTGTTTTAAGTGCAAATATAAATAGATTAATTGCAGCTAATATATAAAGTGTAGATATAATTTGTTCTTTTTTCATGACATTATTTTAGCACAAAAAAACTCCAAATAGGAGTCCATTGGAAATAGGCAGTATGTTTAGATAAGTGAAAGGAAAGGGTTAGATATGATTTCTGCTTATTTCTGATTCTATTGTATTGTGATTTTCTTTAATTAAGCTTAAAAAAAACAACCTTTTTCAAGGTTGTAAGGATCAAAGTGGTGGAGAAGGACAGATTCGAACTGCCGAACCAAAAGGAACTGAGTTACAGTCAGCCGCGTTTAGCCACTTCGCTACTTCTCCA
>CAVBGZ010000014.1:0-29482 GCA_963595075.1 Waltera intestinalis | reverse complement strand
CTTTTATAATTAATAATATTTAATTAGCGATATTATTTATTATTAGTCTAGATTAATAATATAAACTATTATGTAAATAATAGTTTATAAATCTGTATCCTTATCTTTATCCTTATCCTTAATATATTATATACGTTATTTTTTTCTAAAATCAATAATAAAAAATACTAGCCTCACTAAGCTAGTATATTTATTTAATTGTGTAACAAGAATTAAATCTTGTTGATGTGGAATTGAATACCTTTTCCACAGTTATAGGTCTTATTGTGCCCATCTCTCCAGACGCTGCTAATAACTAGTCCGTGTTTTTTGCACAGCTTATACATGTATTCTTTGGCAGCGTTGCGAGATGTAAAGACTCTATAGTGACTCTTATCTAATCCTACAACTGCGAAAGAGTATTCATTACCGATAGGAAAGCAAAAACCTTCGTACATTATAATAAATCCTCTCTGGATAAGTTTAAAGACGTTCCAGGTCAATAGAATTTAATTAAAATTTTTCTGTAATTGTGTAGTTAAAATTCTTCCACGTTAGATAGTGCGTTTGATTAAAGATTTCGTCAGAAATTGCATCTTTTTCACTTTCTTCCCAATCATTCAAGTAATTATCAAGATCTTTAATAGTAATGTCCATTTCTTTTGGTAGACTGGCTTTTAATTCTTCAACCGTATCAAAGTCAGTTCCAATTAAGTCATCTTGTGTGATATCCCAACCAATATCGGTGACGTGTGCGGTAAAACTATATTCTTGAACTTCGTCAGAAACATCGTCTAGCGCAATATCTTCACAGTAAGCGCCAGCTTCCATGATCTCATCTAGATCCATGCTTTCAAGCTTTTCTTTTGCTTCTTCTTCAGAATCGGCTTCGATTTCAATACCACTCAGCCATAACTTTGCGGCGAGATTAAATTTAACTTTCATTGTATTATACCTCAATTCTTTCGAGATAATTTAGCGAGCAATAATAATTCTATTTTCAAACTTTTTCATTGAATTATTATTTATTCTTCTCGATAATCATAAGTTGTAATATGATGTGTGTCGGAAATAAGCAGCAAGCCAATTTCGTTTTTCGGAAGATTAAGCTGCCGTGCAATATCACTTTTAATTCTGTCTGTTCCATAAGCGCAAGTATAAATACTTACAACTTCATACCCATCCGCGATTTCGTCATCGAATTTATCAGAAGTGATTTTTCTTGTGGTAACTTCGAATTCTGTTCCAGTTCCAAAGTAAGCGGCTTCGATATAATCGATATGTTCTTGTGAATAGTCTTGCGGATAAATAATATACTGCCAATCGCTCTGAGAATAGCCGTGAATTGTTTTACAACTAAATGGCCGGTCGTAGATAATCGTCAATACGTCTGCGACAATTTCATATGAGTCTTTGTTTATTCCGTTTGTTTGATATTCTTCTGCGAGATTTTTTAATTCATTGACTTGCTCGTCGAATAGCTCAGATCCGTCTTTCTTAGTGAATGTGCAGCGAATATCTTCTTCGTCGGAATAATCAACAGTGTCAAGTGCTCTTTCAACGTCTTCGATCAAATCTTTGTTGAACGTCATGTAGTGACGATTTCCGCCGATCCAGACATTTTCATTCTCTGCATCATCTTCACTGTAGTAATAGTTTCCGTTAAATCTTTCTGCGTCAACTTCTCTCGCCCAGTATTTAGTGGTGTTTTCCATAAGTTAGCTTTCCTCCGTAACTGTATATATTATATCATACCTAGTCCGCACTGCAAACAGTTTTTTAAATATTTTTAAAAATAACAGACCAATTCGTTATGCTTAATGTACTCTTCCATAACGGCTAATTCTTTGAAGAAATAGTCAGCGTCGGCCGCACACGAACTCTCTGAAAGATGAATTTCACAAAGTGCACAGTCGCCCGTGTCTTTCCAAAGCGGAACATTCCAGTCCAGCTCATAGTCGCACTGTAAGTCGTCGCAGTTATAAGCGATCTTGCAGACAACACCTTCTTCATCGCGTGTTGCGACAAGAAACAAACGATCGCAAGTGTCAGTGTAGCAGTTGATATAATAAACAATTCCGTCGTCAGCGTCATCATTTTTGCACTTATTGAGTGTCTTGGTGATCCAGTTCGCAATTTCTTGTTTCGTAATCATTTTATGTACCTCTCTTTAACTGTTATTATTATATCATGAATATAGTTAAATGTAAACTAAAAAAATTAAAATTATTGAATATTTCGCAATTCAAGTTTTTAAGGCGTCAAAATTTAATTTTTTTAAAAAAATCAAGGATTGCAAAAACGGCCATTTAAGACACGAAATCGCTATTCGTGTGTAAAAAGCCGCGGAAGTTATTCTTTGGTCTCTAATGATACTTAAATTGAGTCTGGGACGCTATAAATTAAAAACCAGACCTCATCGATCTGGTTTTAAATTCATTTTATTACATATGCTCGCCGTTCATCGCGTCTTCAACGGTAACAAGTTCAAAATTATCTTCATCAGTCAATTCGTCTGAGATAACATTAAATGTATACCATCTATCATTCTTAAACAGATAGATATACTCGGCCCAAAGAAAGTTGGCAGCTTTATAATAATCGCGCTCAGAGACATACTCTTTTGCATCGATATTAGACTCTCCGCGGTCTCTGTACGAAACACAGAACTCACCGGAAGACATTTTGGCTTGAACTTCTGTATCATCGCTTGTCCAGTATTCTGGAATAGTATCCGGTGTTTCGCCTAATACAGACAAATCGCCCAAGTCAAGCAATTCATCAATTGTAGACTCGTCGTTGTAGAAATCAACAAGAGTCTGCCCGACGCCGTCTAGGTAACCGTCATGATGACAGTAGATCGCCCTAATCTTTCCATTCTTCTCGACTTTTCCAATCAAACATCTAGTACTCATTGTAAGTTTCCTCCATTTATCTTTCTTACATAAATATTATATCACGTCCAACTTATAAAGTAAACAGCTTTTTGAATATTTTTATTATAATGTTATATTCGTGTGTATCGTCGAATCTTTTGTGGCAAGTTCAGCATCGACGACTTTAACATTGCTGGACATCTTCTGCGCGATAATCTTCGCGTCATTCTTATTTTTGGCAAATACGCTTCGCCAATATTTGCAGTGGATCCGTGTCCCGTCTGTACTGATATATATGTAATAATACTTCAACTTATTCAGTTTCGCCATGCGCCATTCAATCACAGAAGCAAGAAAATCATTGGTCGAATCGTCATCGGCGTCAATATAGTAGCCGTCAGGTGTTGTCCAATAATTTTTATGTATCTGTTCGATATCTTTAAGGAATTCTTCTGCGTCTCCGATTTCATGTCCAAAAAATTTCATTTTTTAATCTCTCCTGTAAATAATTTTTTTCGACTGTGTATATTATAACACGGTCTAAGACGAATGTAAACAGCTTTTATAATTTTTTTAATAATTATAATCGTCTTTATATTTTGGTTTCTTAAAACGTCTGTCTTCAAAAACGTGCTTCGGATACTTGCGGCGAATATTCTTCTGAAGTTCGTTCGGAATGTGCGAATAATTCACTTCAGAATGAATAATAATTTTTTTCTTCATTGTTCATACGCCTTTCTTTATTTATAAATTCTATCGTGAATTTCGCTGTAGTTTTTCATCCAATCGACTAAAATGGCGTTTGACTCAGATCTGCTCGATCCAAACACTTCTTGCAAGTATGGGCCGGCTCCGTACATGTTGGTCGTTCCATCTCTTCTCAATGCTTCCAAAAATCTGTAGTAATCTTCACGTTCTTCAAATTCTTTGTCTGTCATAATGTTATCCTCCATAACTGTATATATTATATCATGTCTTAAATCGATTGTAAATAAAAAAGAGCAAAATATTTTATTTTTTTTATTTTGCTCTCTTGTCTATTATTCTTCAGTAAATAAATCGCAATCATCAAAATCAAAGTCTGCGTATTTCTCAGAGTATGTTTTTAGATCGTCACGGGATAATTTATTTAAAATCTCCTCGTGAATTTCACGGTTTCTCTTGATATAATCTAACTCATCATTTGGCGAGTAAGATGTAAGTATCTTAAGTGCATCGATGTAATAAACATTTTCTTCTTGACAAAAGTCGAATACTCGGTCATCAAGCTCTTTAGGCAGCTCTCCTCAGTCTTCGTCATACTGTTGTCCGTTAATTTCGCAGAGGTGTCTTTCTAGTGAAATCCTTTCTTGCACCTTCTTTGCTAATAATCTATCTAAGTCTTCTTCTGTTAAGTTTCTTAATTTTATCATAAGCACTATTTCCCTTTGTTTTTATATTATAATACAAAAAAAGACAGATCGCAGATGCGCAAACTGTCTTTTTGTTACTTTTTACATAAATAATCCGTTATCGGCAAGAATACTCGTGAATGATAAGAGATTATAGGCAAGGTCGTAGCCTCTTGTATTCATTTCGCCTAATTTTCGGTCATCTTGAAAGATAACAAGATAACCGTTATCGCCATCATCTGGGTATTCAATCGTTAAGTTATACTTTTCTGCAATCTGCTCTACTGCTGAGTCAAATGATCCGTGTTCGCGTGATGTCATATTATTTTAATGTGCCTTTCAATATTTTTTTATTATTCTTCGTCATCTTCATCGTCTTTAATTTCAAACTTGCGGTTATCATAAAAAATAACTTCGCCGCAATCTAAGCCGCTATGCACCTCTTCTAACAGAGCTGAAGTTTCATCTGAGATTCCGCAGCGATAAGCAATTGGATCGCAATTTTTCAAAATCTGACTTGCAGTGAAAGAAATTCCGCCAACTTCAGTTGTTGGATTGCATTCGTCAAGAATGTCATCATAATTGTCAATAACGTGGTTACTGACGGCATCTTCGAGCTCACTATTGAATTTTTCTTCTTCGACTTCTTCGTCGTTAATAAAGTATTTTTTCATTTAAGTTATCCTCCATAACTTTACTATAGATATTATATCATGCAATAACTTAATTGTAAATACTTTTTATAAAATTTTTTAATTATTTTTCGGCTCGTCTGGAAGTCTATGAACGTCTTCTATATACGCGTCTACGTACTCTGAGAAATGATTACCGCCCATGTTTCTGTATCTGTGATATAGTTCGTCAAGAGTTGCCTTTTCATGAGAATTACAGTAGCCGCGCTTAACATAGTTATCGCGAAGTTCCATCATCTTAATTCTCATCGTTGTAGTAGTCGCTTCACGCTCAATCTCGCGCTCTTCTTGAATTCTTGTTATTTTGCCATCAATAGTATCTATTCTCTTGACAAGCGGCTGAATTGAGTCACTAACGATTTCGGCTATTTCTTTTTGACTCTCTTTTTTACGAGCGTCTTGCTCATATCGTTCTAACCGGATCTGCTCTTGATCTTTCTTGTCGAGATGCTTCTGAATCGTTCATTTCATAACTAAGCTTACTACAGTCGTAATAATGGTCGAAAAAACCAAAGTTATGACCGTGATTGCTCATGTCGGTAGTTCCATAATAAAAGTTCCTCCAAAATCTATGTAGATGTATATAACCACTTTATTATCAATTATTTTAGCATAAATTTAAAATAATATTTTTTCAGTTATTCAAATCTTGAACGTTTTTATAATGCGAAATAATTTGATCAATGAGTGCGTCTCTTTTCTTGCGAGAATCTTTCCATGAAATTCTGACAACTAAGCATTCTTTACCACAAGTAGAATTATCTTTCCATTTTAGTGCGCGCAGATAAACACTTACTGGCTCAATCTTGCTATTGTGGGTTGGACAGATTTCAAGTGAAACTGACATTCCGTTCTTGTAAACTGATTTCTCCAAATGACTTTCCATGAATTCGCAGTCTGTATAATTCCACTGGCCGTCATAGCGCGAACTTATTCTAGAGAATCCTGCGTTAATTAACTTTTTGTCAATATACTCAAATAATAATGAAAGCTGATGCGTCATAATGTATGTTTCCTCCATTAATAATATTATAACACTTGCCGGTTAAAAAGTAAATACAAATTTTAATTTTTTAAAAACCCGGACTGAGCCGGGCTTAAAATTATTTTAATAATGACTTGCACTCACGATAATGATAACTCGGTGCTAAAGCACGATCTAAATCTGTAACAAAATTTCGACTTGTCAATGTTCCATAATTTAACTTTGCGTAATTTTCGATGTCGGTGTCTGTCTGTGTACAAGTGCGTTCTAAACAGTTATAACTGTCTTTGAAAGACTTTAAGTCATAGTTGCTTAAGTGCATTAGTTTATCAATACTATTAGCGAGCATTTGTTTGACGTCTGCGAGTTCAGCTTTGCGCGCTGTTAAAATTGACCTGCCCGCGTTAGTAATTTCATCAATAGTTGGGTAGACAATCTTAGATAATGCGTCTCTGTATTCTTTGTCATATGCAACGCAGTCCTCATAAAATTTAATAAGATCATCATCTGTCAAAGAAGACTTGCAAACTCCGTTGAGATCATCCATTGCTCTGTAATGTGGAAGCTTTGAAAATTCTTCATATTCAAGCTCTTGCTGGCCTTCATATCTGCCGTGAATAAAGATTTTATCATCATATGTTGATTTGCTGACTCTGACGTCTCCGACTCTGTAGCATGTGAATCTGCTGCCGTCATCGCTGAAATCTTCTTCTTTACTTCTGACAAAACCGAACTTTGTTAAGTTAATTGTTTTCATAAGTTATGTTACCTCCGTTTAACTTATTGATAATATTATATCACGTATGATCTGCGATGTAAATAGTTTTTTAGCTTATTTTCTTAATGTAGCCTGTCGTTGATTTAAATATATTATAACCCAAGCTCATATTTTAAGAATGGATCGTCCCTGTCGTCTCTTTCTTCTACTCTTTTATAAGTAACACCATTAATCACAAGTTCTTTGAACATCGTATAGTCAAAGCAATCGCAGTGTATGATAATGTCAATCCCACTGTCTTTGAGAACGATCTTGTCGCAGTCGATGACAAATTTATCTGCTTGTTTTTGCGAAATGACTGCTATGGAATCTGTTACGGCCATATTGTCAGGCCGTTTGTCTGTAAGCGGACATTCTTGGTTCATAATTAATAAGCCTCTCTATGTATTTGTTGATATTTATGACAATATAATTATTCTGCAATTAATTCTTCAATCTTCTTTAAATCTTCATTCGGAATTTCTCTGTAAAGCCAGCTTGAGCCATATCTATATCCGTTGTCTTCATAGAGTCCAGCTTCTTTAAGAACTTTGCAGGCCTCATCGTAATCATATCTACTATCTTTGAAATGTTCACTAACGATCTTGTCTTGAGCTTCTGTGCCGGCATGCATTGAATTCAGATGATATAGTTTCCAAAGTCTGTGAATCTCTTTAAACTTTGCAGACTTGATATACTTCGCCATTTCATCCAGGTTCTGGCCGCCTGAGACAATGTCTGTGCGTCTGCCGTTCCAGACATTGCCGCAGATAGCCAATTCAGGTCCATTCTTAGAATCTCTCAATTCAATCTCAACATCTGCGGCATTGATCTTTCGTCCAGTCCTATAGAAATCAATCTTACCGAAACTAATTGTATTTTTCTTCATATATAAGAGTCCTCCGTTTCTTATCTATATATATTATATCACATTCGAGAAAAATGTAAATAGTTTTTTTTGAAAAAATTTAAATTAATTCTGATTGCATGGAAATCAAATAAAAAACAGCCATTTTCAGGCCGTTTATCTTTTAGAACAGAGATAATTGAGTAGGCTTATTCAGCTTTGCGTTCAATCTTTCATTCTCTTGTTTCCAAGAAAGTGTGTTGTTATATGCGTCTTTGCCTTGTGCATAATCCAGATCGTCGATTCCACGGACGTCGTAATTCTTCTCGTATTCTTCGTCGAATTCCGTGAGACATCTCGTCTGCAGCGCGTTGCCGCGGTGTATCTGAAAATCTCTGAATTTACTTTTGTCTATGCTGAGAAGATCTGCCGCCTTTAGAATCCTCTCCTTGCACAGCCCGACCGCATCAGTGTCATACTCATTGCCATACAATTTGTCGATGTCCGCGCCAGCACACAGACATGCGATGAGAAGATTGCCGCTGCCGCACGTCGGATCTAAGATTGTCTTTCCGGCTAGAGATTCACACTCATACTTCTCTAGCATCCTGATGCAAAGTTTGCCCGGTGTGTAAAACTGCCCGAGACTCTTTCGCTTCTCAGGATCTGAATTCAATTTGCCGTAAAAGTCTTTGAGCTCGACGTCGATGACTCTGGTTATAGCCTGCTTCTGTTTATCTGTTAATTTCATATTATATTATACGTTTATTATTTTGGCTTTCTGCCTAGGATATTTGCTTTCAGAGACTCCAAAAGTTTGGGCGTGACCGAGCCATCCATGTGCCTCGCGAGCTCGTCGACCCAATCTGAGATAATCTGTCTATAGTCTTCGTAGTAAGGCTCGATTCTTGAAAACGCCGCTTTCTTCCAGCCGAGGAGATCTTCAGGATGCGCATACCAGCGGTTTAGATCCGGCGCGAAATAATTCATGATCCCGTCTCTGATGAAGCCGCCTAATTGCTTCGTCCTTAGGACGTTGATCTTGCAGTGGAGCATGAGGTGCTCGAGATAATCGCAATAGGTGAGATTCTCGGCGCGCTGGTACTTATAGTCGAACTGCCTAGCCAATTCCGGCTTCGATAGATCGCTCGTCAGCGGGTTCGCCGGATCGTATTCGAAATCGTGGTGGACGAACAGGCCGTCGTTGCCGCGACCGTTCTTCGTTGATTTGCGAGTGCACCCGACGTCGAGATAGTAATTCTCAGGAACGGCCCCATATTTCTTCTTCAGGTATTTGAGTTGCTCGTAATAATCCATTTTGGATTGCTTTTGCAATTCTTCTGATTTCATAGCGCTAATCCTTCAGGTATTTGTATTTGCCGGATCGCAGCTCGGCCATAACTGCTTCTATCTCAGAATCGGAATATCCGTATTCTCTAAGAATCTCTTCGACCGTCCATTTGCGCGACCAGTCGACTTTTGGAAATACATTTTTATATCGGGCGAAGTCCGAATTCATCGCCTCAAACTGCATAGACAGAAATCTGAAGCCGTCTTCTGAGTAGCAGAACTCTGCTAAGTTATCTCTCTCTTCTTGCGACGGCAAAAGAATCAAAATGCCATGGGTCTTATTATTGGCTGTTCTGGGAGTCCAGATAGTCGTAAGCTCCATAGG
Organism: Waltera intestinalis; assembly: GCA_963595075.1. Classification (GTDB taxonomy): domain Bacteria; phylum Bacillota_I; class Bacilli_A; order Erysipelotrichales; family Erysipelotrichaceae; genus Holdemanella. Next base: position 20,280 of record CAVBGZ010000014.1, on the reverse strand, counting down.
CGATAGGTTATGCAGAACATTCCATCTATATTGAGGTGAAGACTTAGAATACGGAAGATGACCGTTGGCTGACTCTCTATGCGATATAAGAAATCCGACGTCTGTCGGCAGCTTGCCGTTATGCAGTCTAGTCAGATCGTCTATAGAGCAGTCATCATGTTGTGTGAAGCCATCGTATTTCTTAAGATAATTCGCGACTATGTATTTAAATAGAAGTGAATCTTTTTTTGTTTGCTTAAGAATTAGAAATTCATCAGGGCCAAAATCATTTACTTTTTCTTTAGATATGCTGGAGATCGCGGTCGTCACTGCAGCATCTTCGAATGCGTTCCCATTATCGATGGACTCTGCGTCAATCATATGCGTCACTAAATAGGCATCTCTGCAGATGTCTTTGATAGGCAATAAGTTGATGTATTCGTCAAAGTCTATTTTCTCTATTATGCTTTTCGTGATGTTCACGCCGACGCTTCCGTACGGCGGATTGGCTATTATCAAATCAAAATGTCCTTTCATGCCTGATCCTCCAATAATTCCTTGAGTCTGATTATCTCGACGTCCCTGCCGATCGACTTATAGTATCTCTGAAGCTTTCTCTTGACCGCCTCGAATTTCGAGTCAGGGACCCTCGCGCCAGTCAAAGCTAGAGTGATCTTCGTATCATTCAGCCCGTCTAGGAAAGCTGGCCCAAAATCGTCAACCAATAAAATAGACTTCGGGTTTTTATTCTTCATCTTAGAATAAATCAGCTCAGACAGTGAGCAGTCGTCGGATTGCTGATAGAATTTGCACTTCGACTGGCAGACGAGGTTGATCGAATTGACAACTCTGCGCCTGGCCCCGCCTTTTATGATTTTGTTTATGCTTTCATTTGCCATGATTCGTCCTCCTTATCATATTATAACATATTTCATCGTGAAAGTGAAACTAATCTTTCTTGAAGTCAGGAAATTTCTTCCAGCTCTCCTTCAGATCTCGAATCTCGTCCTCTGAATATCCATAATTTTTCAGAATCTCTTCCGCTGTCCACTTCATCTTCCAATCGACTCTCGGAAGCCAGAATTCGTGCTCGGCTTTGTTGGCAACGTCGACGCGCATGGAATTTAGAAGCCATAATATGAATTTGAATCCGTCACCGAAGAGGAATTCTCCGAGATTTCGCTTCTCTTCTTCCGTCGCGAATCTGACGTAAGTGCCGCATTGCGGATTTGCCTTGCCGACGTCTGCCTGCGACTTCACTGCATCCGTCGCGACCTTGTAAGCCAGACCCTGCGTCCCTCTGCAGAGAGAAGCTAAATCCGCGTGCGCGCCTGAGGCCAATCTCATTGGCAGAAAGATTATCTTGCCGAACGTCTGATCTGGGTCTTTTGCGAACCTCTGCGTTTCAAGCATGCCAACGCAGGTCTTCTTCCTTCTGACGTTCTCGTAGAAATACTTTTTTGTTGTCGGATCAGTCTGGATCTCGATTCTGAAATCGAGCGGCGTCATCTTGTTGATCTCATCTTTATGGACATGGCCGACCGTCGGCAGCACCGCGGCGTCTTCGAACGCGCCTTTCGCTACCTCTAATTCAGCTGGGTCGACGTGTCTCTGCAGATTGGTCTTAGAAAGTCTGTAATTAGTCGCAGGGAGCAGATTCAGGTATTCGTCGAAATCGACTTTATCGAGAATCGCCTGTGTTATGTCTGTGCCTATGTCGCCGTACGGCGGATTGGCTATTATCAAATCAAAATGCCTCATGAGGGAAATCCTCCTTTTCTCATCGTATATATTATACTACGAAAAGCCGATTTTGTAAACCGGCCTTCTGATTTTTTCAAGATATTATTTTAAGATCTTGTCGGCGTAATTGCAGACTTTCGCGATGTTCGTCGATCTGTCTGAGTTTATATTCTTCCAGCAATCGATCGACATGTGCATCTCGGTCTCGACTTCTCCGATGAGATCTTCGTCGTATGAATCGTAGTTTTTGATGTCGGCGACGCTCATACCGTAATCGATGTGCCAAGTCGAGACAAGATTGACGAACGCGTCGGTGACAGCGGCCGCGATGTCGAGCTTTTTGACGTTCTTGGCTTCTTCGTGCAAACCGGCCGACTGAAGCGCGGCTACGAAAGCTTCTGGCGATTTGACATTTTGGAACGCTTCATTGTCTCTGAGATTAGGATGCCTTTTGATTATCGCCTCCTTAGCCTCTTGGATGCTGATGCCGAAACCGTCGAAGTCGAAGCCGTCCCAGAGCGAGATCTCCTCTTCCGTGAACAATTCGTCGCCCGGATGATATGAGCTGAGAATGTCGATGACGTATTCGTAGTCGATGTTGTCCGTCATGTTCAGCGTGAGGGAGAGGGCGCCGTTCTCCATCGCGGCTTTGATCTTATTCGCGTCGGTCTTCTTCGTCTTGTCTTGATCGTAGCTGGCTTCGGCGTAGTCTCTGAAAGCCTTGAGCCCTGACCATTGATTGAAGCACAAGACGTATCCGACGGCCTTAGTGCCCGCTTCGTTCTGCGTGCGGCATCTCTGAGATTGCTGGATGAACGAGATGGCGTTCGTAGTCTCTTTGAGGAACGCGACGAATTCGAGCTCTCTGAGAGTCGTGCCTGTGCCGCATTTGTTGCAAGTGACGCCAATTCTGATCTTGCCGTTCGGATTCTCTGCGGAATAAAACGCATTGAGCATGTCCGCATCGCTTTCCGACATATCAGCCTCTTCGTCTTCAGATCCTCCGCAAAGAGACTTGAATTCAATCTCGACCCCCATCTTTTTCGCGAGCTTGATAAGATCCCTGCCGACCTTTCTGATCGGTACGTAGAACAAGCCGTTATGAATGTCTTTGGTATGGCAGAATTCGACAATCTTGTCAAAGAACTCCTTCGCCTGCGGCTTCATGCTCGGTTCAGAGAACAGCTTCTTGAAGTATTTCGAGCTGACGCCGTATCTCTGCGTGAATTTGTCGTTATCCTCTTCTGATATTGCATTTTCAATCTCTTTCTGATAGTCAAGGATAGACATCTCCAGCTTGACCGGGATATAATCGAGGAGGCCGTTCTTATAATCCTCGTACTCGTCAGTCATCGAATAGATATAGCAGCTGGCCTCGCCTTTGTCGCTGTCGAATCCGAATTCCTGCCTGAGATGCTCGCGATACGGCGTGCCTGAGAGATAGACCTTGAAATCGAATTCGAGCTGATCCAAGATGCCTTTCGTACGCATGGTGCCAGATCCGAGATGGCATTCGTCATAGACGACGGCTTTGAAGCCTTCGTGCGAATTGAACCAGCGGATGATCTCGAGCGACTTGTCTGAGCCGTTGCCGAGCTTCTGTGTGCTGACGTAGACGACGTGCCTGCCTTTCGGCCCGATCGACTCGAAATCAATGTCATTTACCGGGATGGAGCAATATGTCGAATTGAAGCCGGTCGCCTCAGCTGCGTCTTTCCATTCCTCTGTGACCGACATCGTGCACAAGACCAAAATGGCCTCAGATTCGCTTCCGATCCCGTCAGCGATGTCTTTGAGCGTCTGAAGCGTCGTGATCGTCTTGCCGAAGCGGCAGACCGCGGCGATCAAGAACTCTTTGCTGTGCGCGAAATACGCCTTCACACATTTGTCGTGGCATTCTTCCTGCCTGTATCTCAACGTCCAGCCATTATACAATTTAACCATAATATTAATACCTCCATAGGTTTTCTTACGATGATATTATAACACAAAAAAAGAAGAATGCAAATAGTTTTCTGCATTCTTCTTAAATTTTTTTATTATATTGGTACTAATAATGATAAGTGTCGAGTTGAACCGCCAGCCCTTGTGCAGATAGCTCATCGAGTGCTTGCTCGGCGTCACGCGATTTCAATGCGTTTGTGTTTTGCTCTGTACACATCTCAATCTTATCAATCTTATAAATGTCCTCTTTTACCTTTGGAGTAATAATTTCCGGAGGTGTCGATATTTCCCATAACTCAAGCTGGTAAGTTTCTTCTGAGAATTGAAGATCATTGCCTTCTTTGCACATACTCTCGAAAATAGCTTTAGCAGCTTTCAAAGATGTTCCGAAGTAATATTGACAGGCTAAATTACCGTCGCCAGAATCTCTGCGGAAAACAGTAAATAGTGTATCATTCGCATTGCCTGAGAACTCGTCTTTACTGTCTTCTACAATTCGCGCGTGACCGCTCTCTTTAACTTGACTTCCCTCAAAACTTAATATTCTTTTCTTCAATTTATCAAGAGCTTGCTTATATTTATATAGCGCTTCGCCGGGTTCTCCGTCTGCCGCGCAGGCCTTTTCACAGAAAGTGTGTAAAGCAGTCCAGGTACCTTCTAGATAATATTCAGGCCCGTTTTTATGCCAACCAGTAGTGCCAGTGAGACCAACTTCTAGATCGTCTGCTAATTTTTCATTATTTTCGGCGATATAGTCAGTAAAAGCATCATCGTCAAGGAAATCTTTGAGTGTATAATCTTTTTGGTCCTCATATCCCATATCACGTATAAACTCTTTATAATCTGCTTGTATTTTTTCATCTGTTTGCAAATAACGTATGTATTCCTCATACGGCATATAATCAGTGTTATCACGAATGGCTAAAAACGCTGTTACAGAAAGTACAAATGGAAACTCATTGAGCATATAATCAACATATTCATCTTTTTCATTAAACGGGTAACCGTTTGGGCTATACCAAGTCTTAACTACTTTAACTTCACCAATTTCTGCGTCATCGATATGGTCAATATTTAACCTTGATTTCGCTACGTAATGTAATCTATTCATATTTTATCGTTTTACCTTTCTTTATTTAATAATTACACTTATTTTAGCATTTATTTTTTTTTCATATGGTGCCGCCAAGAAGATTTGAACTTCCGACCTATCGATTACGAATCGATTGCTCTACCAACTAAGCTATGACGGCATAAATGGTGGACCTGACGAGGATCGAACTCGCTACCTTCTCGTTGCGAACGAGACGCTCTCCCAAATGAGCTACAGGCCCAAGCTGGAAATATCCTATTTTGAATGTAAGATATTTCCAAAATATATTTTTTTAGAATCCGCACGTCATATCAACGGCGGTTGCGACTTTCTGCTGCTTTGCCAAAGAAACGCCTGATGCATTAGACTTTTCAAAACTGGAAATAGCATATTCTGGATGGTCTGGATATCCAATGGCGCACGCGATGTCCACAATCTGCTTATGTATACCTAAATCGCTAGTATACTTGCTGACCGTTTCGTAGAAATTAATAATAATTGCGCGTGTTAAGAAGGATTTTCCACACTTACCAGCTGGAATATCGTAAATTGCGTCCACCCAATTGCAATATGCAGAAAAAAGCTCGGTTGGAACTACGTCTTTACAGATATTCTTCATATTTTCACGAATGCCATCGGCTATCTTAGCCGCGTCTTCTGGCGATAGAACAGCTTTTTTCTTTTTTGCTGCTGGCTTCGCTTTATTTTTAATGGCAGACAACTCTTCTTTTGTCATTTTTGCCTGATGTGCAAGTGAATTAAGCAGAGATAAATCAGACGATGTAATAATTGCAAGTGCTTCTTGCGCGTTTACTGTGAGCTTGTCCGCGTTTAACGAATCTTCTTTTAAGATGTATAATCTTTCAAGCTGCGCATCACACTCATACTGGTCTGCAAGATTTAGCCCAATCTGTTCTTCAACGTATTTACGGTCAATCTTAAAGAATCCATTCGCGTCTAGAGTGTTTTTCTTCTGCACATGAGTCATGATACACATTACTTCAGATAAATAAGTCGCAGCTTTTAGGCCAACGACTTGGATAAGTTTTTTATTTACACAAATATAACTATTAGAACTCAATGCGTCAATATATGCCATACGCAGCACCTCCAATTAAGCATAAATGCGACGAAGTTTGTTTTGCATACTGCCAATATATTTATACAACTTATTATTGTTGGAAGTGCTAATTTTGTCTAAACTCGCGTCAAGAATTTCTTTTTTGACTTTATACTTTTTTGAGAAGTATTTATCGTAAGTAGCTGGTAAGTTATTAAGAAAACCAATTACGCTGCGTGCAGAGAAACTACTTCTTGTAAAAGTGACTTTCTTTGTCGTGCCGTCTTCATCTGTAATATTACGAGAGACTTTTTCATTTTTATTGCAGTCTTCAGTGTCAACAATATCGGCAATAATCGCCTCAATAACATTATTATCGTCAATCAATCTCTGAATAATAAACTGATTATCAAAGTTATAGGCCATATCTGTGCGGTCGGTAAAAGTGTCGGCAAGTGTAAAGTCTTTATCTTCGCTTTCACTTAACGGATCATCAATACTAACTTTGTGGCAGATCGAGTTAGCTTTATACTTATCAAGATTGGCTCTATAGTAGATATTCTTGACTTCCGTACTGATCGCTTGATTGATGCAAGCTTGTGCGTTTACTTTAGTGCCAGGTCTCTGCCACGCGCGATATTTACAGGCATATTCGATTCTCTCATACACAGTAGAAATAAAATCATCATAGGATGCTCCGCCAACGGTACGCGTTTTGGTATAAAGCATATTGATGCTATTCCAAAACTTGAGTAATAAAGCAGAAAAATAGATTTCTTTATTATCTACCGCATCTTCATCATTTGGATCTGCTTTTACCAAGTCAGAATACTTGCAGTATTCATTCGCCCAGCGCTCGATCACTTTTGCATCTCTCGTATTTCTGTCATAATCATATAGCAAGCAGGCTTTTGCTTCTAATGTCTTCTGTAACTGTGTCATTTTAGGTTCCTCCATTCTTAAAATAACTATTTAATCTGAAAACTGATAATTAATCTTATAAACACCAGAATTGCGCTTCTTTTGCAAATTATTCACTTCTTCGACTGTTAATTCGCCTTTCCAAATCTTGGTCGCCTGAGTGGCACTTACGCGAATCCATTTGTCAAATTTGCCGTCAGTCGTCTTTCTTTCAAACGCATACCAATAATTAGGTCCGCCGTTCTTATGAGTACTTGTAGTAGATGCGACGTTAATTCCGGTGCAAATCCAATTATTGTCGAATTCTTTTCCGACGAATTTTGATTTATGCTGATATTTTCTCATGAATTACTCTCCCGTGTATTCTTTAATAAGTTCATTAAACTTATCCATGCAATCTTCTAATGTAAGTTCACAGTCATAATATGCGTCGACCCATAGAATAATAAGTGTGCAGTCGCCGTCAGTCATATGCGCATCTAGATAATCTTTAAAATATGCGCGGACAACATCATTTAACGCAGATGCAAGTTCATCATCATCAAAGTCACAATCGTCGTCTTCAGCGTGCGCTCTCATCGCGTCGATTTCATATTTAATATCATCAACCAACCTACGCGTTATCGCAACATCTAGCTTTTTATTTTTCATGTGATTACCTCCAAGCATTACTATTCTAACACATGCGTGCTAGAATAGTAAATAGTTTTTTAAATTATTTTTCAATTATTTTTCTAATCGGAATTTCATAATTGATTGCCAGATCAAATAAGAACTGCGTATCGGTAATAATATTCTTGTCATTCATTTTGTCGAGAATAAACTGCGGAGCTGAAGACGGATCTTTGACTTTTGCACGGAGTGAGATCGACCACTTTTTCATGTAGCCGCCAGAAGTCTTGACTTTATTGCTGACAGTCGTAAATTCAGCTTCTGGGAAATGAGTAGTAAACCACTTTGCGAGAAAATCTGGAACTTCTGCCTGAATACTTGTAATGTTATCGCGAATCCATGTTTCATAATCTGTATAAGTCGTCGCATTTGTAATATAGTTGTCTGCAGCTAGAATCTTACGCGCAATCTGCTTTTTATATTTTTCAGCTTCTTTTTCTTTCTCGGCGAGTGCTGCTTTTTCTTTTCTTTTCTCGATGTTGTCTTTCTCGATCTCATCAAGCGCAGAATAGAAATCCGCACAGGCGGTCTTGAAGTCGCTGTCGAGATCAGAATCAACGAAAGTGATTGTCGGCTTTTTTGAAATGGCAGAAGTAATGTTAATTCTGCTTTCGTTAAAACTTGCGGTCAGCATTTTTCCAAATAAAGATTTTTCAACAGTTATGTCTGAAATTGCGCCTGTCATTTCTTTATAGACGGCGCTTGCATTTGCAAATTTCGTATTGAGAATATCGACGGCTGTATTCGACTTAATATCGGCTTTTGTAATAATGCTCATATTTGTTTACCTCGTTTTATTCTTAAATATTATAACACACGATTTAGTTGATGTAAATAGTTTTTTGAATATTTTTTAAAAAAACATTCTAAAGTCTATCAGCTCTTCATCTGTGCGGTAATTGCCGAATATCACGTTTTGAGTAAAAGTGTGGAAATGTTTTATATATGCTCTATACTCGCAAAGTATATTATCCAAAACGGCAAGATTCTGTTCATAAAATTTCTTGTATCGCAGGCAGCTGCTGGCAGATATAATTAAGTTTATATCATCGCTATCTTTCTCTATTAAAAATGTATATGCGCGAATACATGAAAATGTAAGTACGTCGAAAGTGTTTATAATTTTCTTGACTTCTTTCTTTAACTTGCGCACGTAGAGAAATTCGCTAAAGGATCTGATAAACTTGAATTTAACTCTTTGATTTCTGTCAGCGGCGTCGCAGAGCTGCTGCAATGTCGATAAAAATTCTTCTTGATTATATTTCATAGTTAATGTTTTGTTAAAAAAAGATTGACTGACGTCGGAGGTAAACGTCAATCAATCTAATGAAAGGAGGAAACCGCGGTTTCCTAAATTATATTTTAGGTTTCCGCTATCATGAACTTTGCAAGTAAATAAAGTTTATCTTTATTCGCTTACAAATTAATATACGATATTGAGTGATTGAAAACAGGATATTTTGAAAATAATTTTTTTACTTATTCAAGCTCATCTCCAAAATAATATTTTTTGGCGTCTTTAATTCCGAGTGCCATTGCGAAATTACCGTCAATTTCCCAAGAATGAACTCTCAGCGACTCAAGCAGCTCTTTCTTGACGACAACGATGCACGGAACCTTTTTGGCGACCATATCGTCTTTACTCCACTCAGAATTGAATGCGCCGTCGCAGGGCTCGAGGACGATATCGTCGAAATCAAATGAAATATCTCTGTGTCCCTTAATAAATTCTTCATAGACACTGCCCGCATTGTGCTCATACGGCCTGTCATCCCAGTCGTCGCCATAATAAATATCGCTCGGCTTAAGCCAATCTGGAGTTTTCCCGGTAGAATCCTTATAGTCTTTATTCGTCCAACCCCAATCTCCAGTTTTTTCGCCTAAGTAGAATCTGACAATATTGCCTTTTCTTTCAAAATCTATAATTTGCATTTTTGAGAGAACTCCTTAAAAACTATAAAACGGAATAACTAGGTATTCATCTTTTTCTAAATACTTCTCCATGGACATAAGAAGGTCTTTCGTATACTTCGCGTGAGAACCTGTATAATCTTCGGTATCGAAGTCTTTAACATATTCTTCTGATTCACGAATAGAATCTTTTAGTGTACTAATCGCTTCTTCCCAACGATCAAAAGCGTAAGACTGATCTTCTGTGCAATCTCTCTGCAATTCACGAAGTTCGCCAATCTCTTCTTTCATCTCGTTAATGTGCTTATAAATAGCGCACTTGTCCTTAAAACTGTCATCAAGATCTTTTTTTACGACGTCTAGCACACGTTTCTTAAAATCTTCGAAATCAACCAATTTATAAGTACTATAATCGTCTTCGAATCTATCAAGCTCTTTCTGAAAAACAGGTGTAATGGTCTTTTCTTTTGTAAAACTAAATAATTCACCCCATGAATTAGTAGAGTCTGTTCTGCCGCATACAAAAGGAAGATCAACGCCCTCGACTTCAACTAATTTCTTGTTTTTTTCAAATTCGTCTTTTTTGTAAATGTTAAATCCAATCTCCTGTCCCATAATAATTTTCTCCTTTACATTTTAATAAAAGTGTAAAACTCGCGTAAATAACTTATTTGCGCTTTTGCGCTTTTGCGCTTTTTTAACTCGTCTAGCTAACTGTCTCATATTATTATACAATGTTGTTAGTTAACTTTTTTTACTTTTTATTGCCTAATTGCTTTACATTTGTTTAAAAACTCTATAGTTTATGCACTGTTTCAAATTTTTTCTAAAAAAATGTTTTTTTAAATTTAAGATTCGCTAAACTAATTAGAATATAGTATACTCTCTAATCTCTCTAATTAATCTCTTCTTAATCTCTTTAAACTCTTTAAAAATATCTCTCTACTTGAATATTTGACATCGACAAGCTTTAGCGTCGATGTCATTCAGCAGCGCTAAAGCGCTGATGAAAATCCGTAATCCGTTAGAAGAGTTTAAAGGGAATTTGTTAAGACTACGCTATAAACCACATTATAAAGGTATATTAAGCGTAAAGTAATAGGTTCTATGTATTTAGACTTTAGACTACATTAAGTAGTCATTTTTTAATTTACTTAAAAACAAGTTTAGGTTATTTTAGCCTTAAGTTTTTTAAGCTGTTCTAACAATCTTAACAATTTAAAAATGCTTTATTTTAGTTAAGGTGCCTCAGCTAAGATATTAATTGGTTAATTTTTAAGATCGCCATTTTTGCAAAACGCTAAACGCTTAAAATTCTAGGATTAAGACTATTCCTATAGTAATATAGGAATAGGATTATAGACTAGAATTTTAATATCCTTATCTGTATCCTTATCTGTATCCTAGATGTATACTATAGAGAGAGATAGCTCTATCTAGTTAAAAGAAAAGAAATATAAAAGAAAAGAAAAGTTACTGGGTTACTGGGGGCCGGGGCGGCGGCACTCACGCTGCTTGCAGCCGATGTCATGCACCATGATGCACACGCAGGCACTGACCCGTGACTAACTGCAGGCTTCAGCTCTAATAGCGCCTCAACTTAACTTTAACGTCAATCTCTTACTGCCGGCCAACCCGCTAATACCATAACACACAGGCCTAAGCAAGTCTCTTGCGTTATTCACATTTGCTGCTGAATAAGTGAAGTAATCAAACGAAAGTAATATCCAAGTAACAGGCTTGACCGTGTATTATGTATCAATGTTACATTCTAATTCTATTTTGGTTTTTGAGCGCACTTGTTCTAAAATGTTTTTATGCCGTGCATCTAGTTCGAGCAAAACGAAAATATCATAAAATAGAAACGCTTAAAAACGAAAATAAAGTATTTTCGGCCCGCGAATATACCATAGAATCAGAAATAAGCGCGCTAGATTCAATTCTGGCGCGTTTCTTTATTTCTCGCGAATAAATTGTTGCGGACTTTATTTCCGTGCGTTCTAGGCATGTTTCTGTGAGTTCTGGCGGTATCTCGCCTATTTTGACGGCAATCGAAATCATTCTTTTTTGGCTGCGCACTGTTCGTTTGAACGAAAATAACCATTTTTCACCTCTATAAAAACGAAAACATTTTATTTTCAGCGGCTATAGGCGCGATCAGATGACATTATGCCTAAAAATGCCATTTAAAAATGAAAATATGCTTTTTTCAGCAGCAATTGTTGTTTAAATTAAGATAGAGCTGCCTAGAATCAATTCTGGGACACTTTATTCGGTTCCGCAGTAAATTGCATAGAGAAGTGATTTCCGTTGAATCTGGGCATGTTTCTGTGAGTCGCCGCTATTTTAGCGATTTTTTAATTTTTTAGCAGTTTCTAGCGGTGTTCTCTTTGCTTAAAGCCGTTGTTAGTGATTTTACGCCGTCGTATAACATAAAAAAGTCCCCACGCAAGGGCAGGGACTTTCGTTCTTCGATTATAGAGTGCCGCTAGTCTAGGTCGAGATCGTCTAGCAGGCCGTTTTTTATCTCGTCGGTAATTCCATCTACGAGTTTATAGAGAGCCGACTCTAATATATCCACATTGTCTAAATCGGATTCATTGTACGCAATATGGGCAGAAAAAGACGAGTTGCTGCCGTATTGCCCGAAATCCATCCAGAGTTCATTCTTAGCTTTCAAGTATTTGATGCCGATTACATAATGTCCCCCAGAGATTTGATATTCATACCCGTCTTTGAGCACGCCGATCATTTTCTTTTTGTTCATTTATAACCTCCTGTTAATCATCTCTTACGTCTATATTATTAATCAATGTCATCACTTTTATTCCCTTTTTCATAAGTGACGCCATTAATGATGATTTTCTTAATTGTGGTATAGTCCATATTTCCGTCTAAGGTGACTGTGATTACTCTACCTTCACCTTCATCTTTTTTAATAACAATTTTGTCGCAATTGATAATTAATTCTTCTGGATCGTTATAAAAAGAGTGACCTACTTTTATGTTTACAGTATTTGGAACTGGGGAGTCTTTTGAGTTACTCTCGTTAAGCGGATATTCTCTGCTCATAATTAATACGCCTCTATATATAAGTAATCATGCAGTCTGTCATGCTTGGCTGAAACTGATTTTACCATATAGTCATCGACGTCGTCCAATTTACTTCTGAAATCGTCGTCATCTAGTCTTCCTACATACATTTGATTGGCATAAATGAAATCTACCCACACATATCTATCTTCATGACAATACTCAAGTAAATCACTTATTTTCATTTATGCCCGCTCCTTGATGAATCTCTCTATGATATCTAGATCTGCGTCTATTTCTATAGAGTTATTAGAATAATCTTTCATGCCCCGACAAATAGCTTTTAGTCTATTAAAAGCGTCTAATGCCTCTTTAGCGTCTGAAACTGTTATTTCCATAGGGTTACATCTTAGCAAAGGACGTTCAGGGTAGCCTATCGTTCTCTCATTTTCATTTCGATGTTCAATCTCAAAGTGTTCCCCACATTCAAGGCATGTAAATTGATCTGTAGTTATATTAGGGTCTCTATATATTGTCTTCCCATCCTTATATTCCGCATAAGTTCCCAATAAAGTCGAAATAGATCCATCATGTCTATAATGTTCTGCGCCGCATTTTGGACATTTTAATTCTTCATTCATGGAATCCCTCCTTTACAGCCTTTACAGTGTTATGCTCGGATATATTGTCGTATCTCTCGGAGCCTTCTCAACATCAACGACTTCATTTCCGATTCCTCCTAACTATGCCTGAATGGGCATTCGCCGGTGATCAGCGCTACACCTACGGTGGACATAAGAACGGTCGTCTTCTCTGAATACATCATATCGTGTGTGACGGTGCCGTCTTCATATATATTATTACAATATGGCGACTGTGCTACGCCTTTGATTGTGACCTGAATCTGCTCGCCTTCATAATCGGTCCAGCTATCAATCACGTAGCACGTATTCGTCGCAAACACGTGAAGATACTTATACGTATACGTCATGTCAATTATTCGCTTATTTCCGCAGGATGAGAGAACCATAGGCAATGCGATTGCCAAAAGCTTCCATTTCTTCATTAATTTGAATATTCCCCTTTCTTATCCCAAAAAACGAACTGATACTGATTTCCAACATCCTTCATCTTCCCGAATTTCTCATAGACGTGGATGGCGCGATCATTATCTTTATCGACGAAGCAGTAGACCAAATCATACTGTTCCTTCAACTGATCGATAAGCTTCTTTAAGGCTTTTGTGCCATAGCCTTTATTTTGATACTTAGGATAAATCTCATAATCACACAATCCGATTGCGTTGATGTCATCGTAGATTTCACCTTTGATTTCACCAATCACATTACCATGGGATGTAATCTTAAAACTTTTTGTCATTTATATTACCTCACTCCTGTATTAATGCTTACATATATATTATACCGCGTCTATTTATATTTGTAAATACTTTTTTTAAAACAAATAAAAAATAAAGCACAGCGACATTTATCGCCATGCTTTTTGCTTATAAATCTCTCAGCGCAGAAATCATATCGTTCCTAAGAGACTGCGAGATTGTGCCGTCTTTACCGTCAATCATATAATCGGACAGTTCCTGCTTTCTTGCAGACACGTCGTGGACCCGCTCGTCTATTGTGCCTTTGCATATTAAGATTGTAATAAACGCCGGCCTGGTATTATTCACGCGGTATATTCTGTCGAACGACTGATTATTCTTCGCAGCCGTCCAGAGTTCGTCTAGGCATATCATATAACTTGCAGCGTTAAGAGTAATACCTGTTCCGCATTTAGAGTGCGTTCCGATGAAGATGAGATAATTTGGATCGTTCTGGAATTTATCCATATTGTTAGATATCTCTGCGTCGCTCTGGTCGCCGGTATTTATGAGAGGTTTATACTTCTCTAATTTCTTCGCGAGCTTATATACAGGTTCCTTGAAGCTAGATAAGACGACGACTTTTTCTTTCTGGCTTACAAGCGTCTCGATTAATTCTACCGCGCGGGATATCTTAGAGGATTCTATCTCTTCTGAGGTTAATATTCCAGGATCGGTCGCCGCCTGTCTTAACCTAGTCGTAAGCGCCAATAAGTTAGACGTATTTAACTCGACTTTGTCGACTTCTTCCTTGACGCCGTTCTTTACCGCCTCGTAGAATTTCCTATGGCGGTCGTCCATTTCAATTAATTCAGTGGTTATTACCTTCTTTGGCATATCATCTCTAACTTGGTCGAGCGTGCGCCTAAGAGAATTATGATCTATCTCATCTTTCAATAAATCCAAATTCTTATACCCGATAACCTGAGAATCCTTGAAGCCGCCGAATTCACAATATAGACTTTTATATCCAGTAAGCGTAGAATGGTCGACGTCTATCCAAGAGAGTGGAAGATATATAGATATCGGCGAATTCGTAATAGGCGTTCCCGTCGCGGCGATCTCATACTCTGCTTTTAGCTTCAGTAGGTTTCCACCTTGCAGACTTGACTTCGTCGCGAAGCAGTGGCATTCGTCTACCGCGATCATGCCGAACGAGTTCTGAGACTTCTTAAACGCGTCAACGAAGTCGTCTGAGCGGAGAGTAGCAGAATTGACTATGACGAAGAACTCATCTATCTTATTTTTCAGCTGAGTGCATCTCTCACTGATCGTCGCGTAAGATATATTCCCTTTCTTAGAGATTTTCTCCCCAAGGACAAGGCACGACTCGGTAGAGAATTTTCCAATCTCTTTCTTTCAGTTCTGCCTGAGAGAGTCGACGCCGCATATGATAAGGCAGTGCTCGATAAGCCCGCGCCGCTTGAGAGTCTCCGCCGTCCATATAATCTCCGACGTCTTGCCAAGTCCCATGGAATCGAGTAGTAATCACTTTTTCTTTTTAATCCCAAACTCGATCGCATTTAGTTGGTGAGGATACGGCGATAGCCTGAATAATTTTTTCTCGTCATCATGCAGGCGTCAGCTAGTGTCTTCTATCTTTTCTTCCTTTGGAAGCAGCTTCAACTCTATATCATCTAAGAACGTGAATGAGTCTAATAATCTAGACAGCTGGCTCAGAGGGAATTCCCACGCGTGATCTTTCTTGTGGTAGTACGCCTGCCCGACGGTCTTCGCGGTCTCTATCTTCTTTTCGTCATATTCGAAGGTAACTCAGAGGCTTGACCTACCAGAGACTTTCTTGGGAGGCGATATTTCTTGTATTTCAATCATTATAGTAGTGATGTGCTCTCTTTAGAGAAATCAACTTCCTCGTCTTCGGGTACCGCGACGTACTTAGCGCTGACTCTTACTTTGAACGCTTTGCCGCAGCCGTCGCAGATATAGGATTCGTCTTGGCACGGTTCCTGACCTTCAAGATAGTCGGCGTATAGAATCTTACCGAGCGCATCCTTGACGATGTCGTCGCTCTTTCCTATGATATCGCCCGGCATGAAGATTTCATCTGGCAAGAATTCTTGACCGCAATAAGGACATGTAATAATATTTTTGGTTTCTTTTTTATTGATAGACATTTTATTTTTTCTCCCTATATATTATACGGCACTACAGGGCCATTATAAATAAAAAAATTCCCATAGCGGGAATTTGTGCTTCAAAAAAATTTAGCGATAAAATTTTTAATTGACAAGTGTTTCATATGACGCCGTATTCATATGTGCGCTCGTCTTGCGTCTATTTCACGCCTCTATTATTATCTCACTCGCGTCGCTCGCGTATTTATTTAACCGCGGCCATTATCTTGAGATTTTATAGCAATATGCCCTTTTTTTTCAGGCTGATTTGTAGGCCTCGATCATTTTCTTTATTTCATCCGTGTTCAGTCCGAACGGCTCGAGGATTCTTGTCTGCTTCTTTGTCAGCTGATAGCTGAGCAGATATTTCTTGGAGCCGCTTTTTCTGTATCCCTCTATCTTCGACAGCTCGTCGAGGCTTGCCTTGACCGTATAGGATTTCGAGTCGCTGTATTTCTCCCTGAGCATCCTCGTCCTGTCGACCAGGACGGAGCGGATGATGCTTGCAATGAATGCGACGAAGATCTTGGAATCCGTCGTCTCGTTGCTGTGGGTGCACAGCTTCTTCATCCTGAAATTCGTCTTTATGTACATGAACATCTTCTCGCTCCTGTCCCTGAGCCTGTACTGCTCCAGGACCTCTTCACAGGTCATCCTCTCGCTGGACACGATCGTCCAGAAGCCGATCTTCTCATACTCGTCCTTTATCTTCTGCTGGTTCTTGGAAAAGGACTTCAGGATCAGCTTCTTTCCCTGTTCCTCATGGAATTCCAGATCGAAGTATTTCCCGTAGTGGCTGAGGAAGAATTCCTTCGTCGTCCCGATCGGGTTCTGGAGTGAGAGGATCTCATTCAGCTCCTCCTCGAGCTCGGAAATATAGGAAGATTCATCGGGACGCGGAAAGGAGAAAGAGACACAGACATGTCCGAGATGCTTGAGAGAATCCTCGATGGGGAAAACATCGAACTGGCCAAGAAGCGCGTCATCTCGAATGGCGGTTCTTTTGGCGTCGACAGAATGAAGGTCGGCGAGCTCGATGAATACCTAAAGGAGAACCTCGAAGGCATAAGGGCGCAAATCTGCGCAGACTCTATATTATATCATCTGACTTATATTTTTCACTGTTGAGCGCAGGATATTCTTTTATATACTATAAATAAAAAATGAGCCTGACACATCAGACTCACTTTAGGAATGCTCCGCAGATAACCATCTTCTACTCAATACTAATTTAGACATTTATTTTTACACGTAAGACTTCCTAGGTCCGGCCTTCTAGGTTTATTCTCTGGCATTTATAATATGAATACTCGTTCATATGTTTTTGATTATTAATTATTAGCAGTTGCTTAGACAATGTATTTATCATATGAATCATCGCTCATATGAATATTTGTTCATATAATATTACTTAATGGTCGTGCGGTTATTTTAGATCTTTCTAAAAATACTGTCGTCCGCTGGTTTGAAGTCTTCCTGCCATTCTCGTTCTATGAGCTTGAAATTACCTAAATCAATAGGTTTTTCGCACCCTTTAAATAAATAAACAATATTGCTTTTTGTCACATGCTCTAGTGCTTTTCCAATATCACTGTGCACGAGTGCTTTGAACGCCAATTCATCTCCTTTACTTTTTATTGACGTCGTGAATCCATCTATAGAATCGACCCGCTGTGCAAAATTCTCTCTGTTTAAATATTCATATAGTTCGATTGCGTTTGCATATACATATATAGTTTTAATATTAGGATAGCTTGCTTTTAAACGTCTTGCAATTTGGGATGGATTAGAATATAAGACAGGTTCTCCGCCGGTGACGCAAATAATTTCCGCTTCTCTCAATTCTTCATCAGTCACATAAGGAATTGAATTTAAGTCATATTGCTTGTTACAGCAATACCGGCAATTTCTATTACACAAAGTTGTGGTTAACAAGTGAATAATCCCTTTTGTTTTTTCAGTTCTCTCATTTAATTTCATATACATTTATTCTCCTATATATATATATACATTGATGGCTGATAGCTTGCTACAAGTAACGCTAAATTATTTGATATATAGGAGGAAGTTCATAATGAAACTTACTACAAGAAAAGGTTACACTTTTGTTCAAGAGACCGCTGGCGACGGTATTGTTAACGTTATTGCCAGAAAAATTGACGGTTCTGAGGAAGATGCTTACGTAGCTCAATTTGTTGACGGCAAATTTGCCATTCCAGGGGCGGACAGAGAATTAGGAAAAATGGCAAAATTAGTTTATCAAGTCATTACTCCTACTGAAGACGATAAATTTGGCCTCTATGCGTCTGAAGAGACTCATCCTACTGAAGAAGACTTTGACATTATAAACAATACTGATCTTTGTGATTATGTCACAGTTGATGGCATAGAGGATGCAGATCCATACGTTGAGTAGATAAATTTTAAGAGTTGAGACCTCAGTAAACTAAAAAACGGCTTAAATTCATATTTTGAAAATAAGCCGTTTTTTATTATTTATATTTTTTATGGGTTATTATCGTCGGTCCCTGTTCCGTAGAGTTCACTAAAGTATTTCCACAATTCATCTGCGATTTCATCATCTCCAGATTCTTCCGCGTCTTCTACCGCTTCCGCATAGTATTTATCTATAACTTCTTTATACTCAATATCGCCTTTTTCATCGTCATATATGTGGTCATTTCCATAATTAGTGGCATCTTCGCCTGAACCTTGCCCGGCACCCTGCGAACCTGCACCGCCAGAGCTGCTTCCGGAATTTCCTTTACTTCCACTGCTTTCGCTACCAGAACCAGATTCGCTTGAATTAGAGCTGGATTCGCTTTCACTTCCAGATCCGCTTTCACTAGATCCATTCTCTGAGCTATCTTGACTGCCATTATTGTTGTTGTCATCGCTGGAAGTGTTATCCTGATCTTCTGCATCTTCTTCGAATTGGTCTTCTTCTTCTGTTGGATTTTCTAGCTTGTCGACTTCTTCTTTTAGCTTTTCGACTAATTCTTCATTCTTTTTTTGCTGAGTGATCGCTTGGTTAATCTTGTCATTTGCGCTGTCAATAGATTCTTCCACATCTGATTGAGCAGAATCGCTTGCTTCTTGGTTTAATTTGTCTTGGTCTTCTTGACCATCATTCTCTTGAAGTTGCTTTTCAAGCTCATCTGCCTCGCTTTCAAACTGATCTGCCAATTCTTTTAGAGCGTCGCGAAGTGCGTCACCTTCGGGAATTTCAGAATCTTCCAGAGCATTATTGATTTGAGCGGCGATATCCTTCATTAGATCTGCTTTTTCTTGACCCGTTTTAGACGCCAATTCTTCTTTTAACTTATTTAAGGCCTCGTTGATTTTATCTTCGTCACCATTCTTTATTGCGTCACCAAGCTCTTTTAGCGCTTCATCTGTCTGGTCTTGTAGCGCGTCACCAATTTCTTCCTTAGAATTTGCTTCATCTAAAGTCTTGTCTAGTTCATCTTTTGCTTTATCAATTAAGTCCTGTCTTTCGTCAATATCGGTGATGTCTTCTAAGTCTTCTTCTAGCTTCTCGATAATTTGATTGAGTTTTTCTTTTATTTCTTCAGATACGTCAGCTTTATCAATAATTTCTTGTATATGATCAATTATTTTATCTGTGTTATCATTAACATGAATTGGATCATCGACTATAACTCTATTATATCCTGTTTTTTCTGCGATACTTGGAGCGAATGAGGCACACGCTAATCCGCCAACGCCTATAAGTGGAATAATAATAGCGGCAAGTCCCAGTTTAAACTTTATACTTTTTGGAGATGCCTTATTCAAACGTTTACTGGCATCTTCGCGCTGCTTATTTATAATTAGTCCATCTTTGCCTTTGAATTCTACCATAGTGGCAATGCGCTCATTTAACCCACAGTCTTCGTCTATTCTTAATGCGCAGTCCGTTTCTGATGGAAAATTATGGATGGTCAAAAATACCATGCACCCAGTTAACAGCATTAATCCGGCTATGAGTGAAATCCACCATAAACTTGTAACTTGCTTAGCAATAGTTAAAATTGCAAGTATTAATCCTGCTCCAAATGCGCCGGCCCCAATCGATATTAGTGCGCATTTAGTTAGGTGCTCTGCTATAATTCGTTTTCTGAATTTATTAAAATGTTTTTTCATTATATAAACTCTCCTTTATATTTATTATTGCCAAATTTAATTTTTGTTTTTAATATTTTTTTTCATAAAATAAAATAATCAATTTCAAAAAAGTCCGTGTTTATCGGCATTTTTAAAAATTGATTATAATTGAAAACGGTTTCTAAATTATTGGCTTTACTCTTTAATTTTTAATTTATCAATTAGCTCGGCCAAAGTAATTAATTCAATTCGATCTTCTTTTGTGGGTCTTTCCTTTTTTAGTATTTCTGCCTGACGCCTCTTA